>NZ_JBFTRJ010000016.1:0-166896 GCF_056399465.1 Variovorax sp. 01N425
TCTGTCGTGTTCACCGGGGTGCCGCCACCGTCGACGAACACGGGGGCGTCGTTGACGAGGTTGATCGTCACGGTCACGGTGCTGGTGGTCGTGCCGCCGTGGCCATCGCTCACCGTGACAGTGAAGCTGTCGGTGCCGTTGAAGTTGGCACCGGGAACATAGGTGTAGGTGCCATCGGCGTTGACCGTGACCGTGCCATGCGACGGGTCGCTGCCCTTCACGTAGGTCAGCGTGTCGCCGTCGACGTCGGTGCCGATGACCTGGCCGCTGACGGGCGTGTCTTCGTGCGTGGTCTGGGTGTAGTCCGGGACCGTGGGCAGATCGTTCACCGGGTTGACGGTCACGTTCACCGTGCTGGTGGTCGTGCCTCCATGGCCGTCGCTCACCGTGACGGTGAAGCTGTCCGTGCCGTTGAAGTTCGGGCCGGGAACATAGGTGTAGGTGCCATCGGCGTTGACCGTGACCGTGCCGTGGGCTGGATCGCTGCCCTTCACGTAGCTCAGCGTGTCGCCATCGACGTCGGTGCCGACGATCTGGCCGCTGACGGGCGTGTCTTCGTTCGTCGTCTTGGTGTCGTCGGGCGCCGTCGGTGCTTCGTTGAGGTTCTGCTCGTTGAGCGTGACGGGGATGGACGTGGTGACCGTGCCGTCGTTTGCACCGACCACCAGCGCGTGCGCGTTGGCGCCTGCCTCGTAGTCGTTCACGAACGCCGCAGCGCCCGCCGGCGTGAGGCTGATCTCGCCCGTGACCGGGTCGATGGCGAAGTAGCCGTTGTCGTTGCCCGAGAGGATGCTGTAGGTGACGGTCGCGCTGTCGACGTCGGTGGCGTGGACCGTGCCGAGCACGGCGCCTGCAGGACGGTTTTCGTCGTAGCCGAAGACGTAGCCGTCTGTCGTGTTCACCGGGGTGCCGCCACCGTCGACGAACACGGGGGCGTCGTTGACTGGGTTGATCGTCACGGTCACGGTGCTGGTGGTCGTGCCGCCGTGGCCGTCGCTCACCGTGACGGTGAAGCTGTCCGTGCCGTTGAAGTCCGGATTGGGCGTGTAGGTGTACGTGCCGTCCGGGTTGACCGTGACCGTGCCGTGGGCCGGATCGCTGCCCCTCGTGTAGGTCAGCGTGTCGCCGCTGTCCATGTCGCTGCCGGTCACACGGCCGCTCACGGGCGTGTCTTCGTGCGTGGTCTCGGTGTAGTCGGGCGCCGTGGGCGCGTCGTTGACGGGCGAGACGGTCACGGGCACCTTCACGGTGGTGGTGCCGCCCCTGCCGTCGCTGACGGTCACTTCGAAGCTGTCGGACCCTTCGTAGCCGGGGTTGGGCGTGTAGAGGAACTGGCCGGTGGACGGGTCGACGGTGACGGTGCCGTGCTCGGGGCCCTTGGCGACGGTGAAGTTGAGCATGTCGCGGTCCGGGTCGGTGGCCTGCACATGCCCGGAAATGGGCTTGTCCTGCTCGGTGGCGACGGGCTCGGCCTTGCCTTCGGGGCCGCGGTTCTGCGGCGGGAGCGGCGGCGGGATGAAGGCCGGGCTGCCACCGCCGCCGCCGCCGCCACCACCGCTCGCGGCGGCACCGACGCCCAGCACGCCGAGCGCACCCAGCAGCCAGCCGGGCACACCCTCGGGCAGTAGCGCGGCGCCGGCGTCGGTCCATTCGATTTCGGTGAAGTGAAAGTCTTTCCAGGGCGCCGTGTACTGGCCCCACCACTGCACGCCGGCGCCGTCTTCGAGCACGAGGTCGTTGCGGCCGCCGTCAGGGTACTCGGCGAAGAAGCCGCGCACGGCGACTTCCTGGCCGCCCTGCAACACGAGCACGAGGTCGCCGCCGCGACGCTCGAACTTGAGCACGCTCTCGGGCGCGACCTTCAGCGAGACGATCGATGGGCGATCCAGAACCAGAGGGGTGTCTGCCGCCGCTTTGCGGGATGCGCCACCAGACTTGTAAACAGCTTCCATGATTTGTCCTTGCTTCTTGACTCCAGACCCCGGGGCGCCTTCGTCCTGGACGAACAACCTGGGTCGCACATTGGGAAATCTCGAGTGCCGGGGCTCTCGAGGACTCGCCAGCAAGACCCGACCGGGTCACGCGGCTTGCGCTTGCACGAGGCGGGATTCTTGGTGCGGGGGGCGAGCCGGGCTTTTGCCGAAGAGGTCGCCGCTTTTGCCGTGCCGGACAACTTTTTACAAAGGTAAGCAAACGTCGAATACTTCACACAAATTGCGAGATAACGTGGCTAATTCGCTGGTGAGAAGAACCGGAGCAGGCGGGCAATGGTGAGAATGATTACCAATAAATCTTGGTTTCATAGCCTTCACCCAGAGAGCGCGGTCCCACTGCCGTGCCCGTTTTTTCCATGTCATATTGGTCACCCCCGGAGCCCCGGAGAGTTCGTCTTCTGGTGGTCGACGAAGGCGTCGACGAACTCAAGCCCTTGCTGGAAACGCTACGGGGCGCCGGCTACGGCATCACCCACGCTTTCGGCGCGATGGAAGGCTATCGGCGCGCGACGGCGCTGCAGATGGACCTGGTACTGCTCGACGTGGGTCCGGGCAGCACCGACGGGTTCGCCGCCTGCCGCCTGCTGAAGGCCGACCCGGCCACGGCGGACATTCCGGTGATCTTCCTGACCTCCTCGGCCAGCTTGGAAGAGCGTTTGACGGGCCTGCGGGCCGGCGCGGTCGACTACATCGTGAAGCCCTTCGATCCGGCCGAGGTGATGGCCCGGGTCGAAATTCATCTGGCACTGGCCGAATCCCGCAGGTCGCGCATTGCCCCTGCCACACAATCTGCGTCCCCACCCGACCGCCCTGCGACGAACGATGACGGCGCGCCGGGCTCGGACGTGGACCGCATGCTCATGCAGGCGGCGGAGCGACTGATCCTCGCCGACCTGAGCCATGTATTGCCGCTGCGCGAACTGGCTGCGCGCGTGGGCACGCACGAGAAGCGCTTGTCGCGCGTGTTCAAGGAACTGGCGAACCGCACGGTCTTCGAGTTCGTACGCGAGGCACGGCTGCACGAGGCGCATCGCCTGCTGCTCGAATCGGCCATGCGCATCGAGGAGATCGCCGCGGCGGTGGGGTTCTCGAGCGCCGCAAATTTTGCGACGGCATTTCGCGAGTACTTCAACTGCACGCCGTCCGCCTGCCGCCAACTCGGCGTGGGCCGCCGCGCCCCCGACGCGTAACGCACCATGCCGACCGGTGGTGCGAGCGGGGTCGTGCCCGCCACGCCAGCCGGCTGATGCGGGGTTCTCGAAGCCGCTTTTCAGGCGCCGCACGCGCAGTCGCGACTCAGCCGCCGAAACGCCGCAGGCGTGCTGCCGAAGCGTTCCTTGAACGCCGTCGTGAAGTTCGCGGCACCCGAGAACCCGATCGCATGCGCCACGTCCTCGATGCTGAGCGGCGTCTGGGCGAGCAGACGCTGCGCGCGCGACAGCCGCTCCTCGCGCGCGAACTCGAGCACGGTGCGCCCCGTGTGGGCACGGAACGCCCGCGTCAGCCGCTTCTCGTGCGTGCCCACGCGAGCGGCGAGCGCCGGCAGCGGTGGAATGTTCGCAAGGTCGCTCTCGATGAGCCGCTGCGCAGCCCTGGCGATCACGCGGTCCAGGTCATGGGGTGCTTCGTCTTCGGACGTCGGCGGCCTGCGGGGCGCCTCGGCGGCACCGTCGGGCGGTTGCGCGCCGCGGCGTGCGAGTGCGAGATGGACCGCGATGCGCACCAGCACCTCTTCGGGTTCGAAGGGCTTGAGGATGTAGTCGACGCCGCCCTCTCGCAGACCGGTCAGCCGCTCCTCGAGCGTTGCACCGGCGGTGAGAAAAATCACCGGGATGTGCGCGGTGGTGGGGTCCGCCTTCAGCAGCCGGCACGCCTCGAAGCCGCTGGTGGCCCCCAAGTGCACATCCAGCAGGATCAAGTCCGGCTGCAGCACCCCGGCGCGGCGGTAGCCTCCGAGCGCGTCGAAGTCAAGGCTGATGCGATGGCCGGCGCCGCGCAGCGCGGCAAGCAGCACCTGGAGCTCTTCGACGCTGTCGTCGATGACCATGATGTGCGCAGGCTCGGAAGATTGGAACCAGTAGGACATGAAGATGCGGCGCGTTGCGCGTGCCGCATGGTGCAAGCCCCGATCGTTTGTTTCATGCGCCCTTCCTGACCTTTTCTGACGGTTCCTGACCGTGTGCCTGGCTCCTGCGAGCTCGGCAGCCCCGGCAGCGTCAGATCGCGAGCACGTACCCTGTGCCGCGCACCGAATGCAGCGGCAGGCGCATGCCGAGCTTCGCGGCCTTGCGCCGCAGCCGGCTGGCAATCGCATCGATGCGGTGCTCGTCGAAATCGAACACGTCGCCACCGAGCGCGCGGATCAGGTCGTCGCGGCTCGCCGCCGTGCCGCGCTGCCCGAAAAGGCAGGCGAGGAAGGCGCGCTCGCTGGTGGTGAGCGCCATCTGCCGGCCTTCGGGGTCACCCAGGATCCAGTCGCCCTCGAGCAGGCGCCAGTCGGCGGGTGCGGCCGGCAGGGTCGCCGCGTTCCCCTGCGGTGCGACCGTGAGTCGCCGACCGACGGCGTTCAGCGTCTCGGCCAATTCCAGCATGTTCACCGGCTTCACCAGGTAGGCGTCTGCACCTTCGCGCAGCCCGAGCAGCCGGTCCTCGAGCTCGCCCCGCGCGGTCACCAGCACCAGCCCGAGCCGTCGCTGCACTGCGCGCAGATGTGAAACGACCGCGAGGCCGCTCTCGCCTGGCAAGCCGATGTCCACCACCGCGATGTCGCAGGGCTGGACCGCGAACGCCTTGTAGAACGACGGGGCGTCGCCGAAGCCTTCCGCGTCGAAGCCGAGCTCTCCGAGTGCGAAGACGGTTTCTGCACGGATGTCTTCGTCGTCCTCGATCACATGGACGAGAAGACCGGTACGCGGGCTCGGGGATGGCATGGCGCGGAAAGTATAAAGTCGCGTCCCAATGCGCCTCGACGTCGAAACCACCCCGGCGGGTCCGGGCCGCCTGCTTGTTCTTCTGTTCCTGCTGCTGTGGTGCTTGGCAATGCCCGCCAGGGCGCTGGTACTGTCGGCTTCCGATGGCCTCGACCGCGGCATCCCACTCTCCGGGGACCTCGAGATCCAGCGCGACCCCTCGGGCGGGTGGCGTATCGCCGACGTCGCGCGCGGCGCGCAGCGAAGCGGCTTCGTGCCGCTCGAAGGGCCGGTGGAGGAAGGCTTCAGCCGCGACGCTGTGTGGCTGCGCTTCTCGCTCGCGCGCACGGTCGATGCGCCCGCGCGATGGCTGCTGCGCGTGCGACCGCCGCGCATCCACGAAGCCACCTTGTATGCGCCGGACGGGCGCGGCGGCTTCGTCGAGACGCCGCTCGGCGACGCCCGCCCTTTCGCGGCGCGCGAGATCCCCGACCACGACTTCGCGTTCCCGGTCGACCTGCCGACCGAGCCGGCTGTCTATTTCCTGCGGCTGCGCAACGACGGGCCGCCGCTGCGGGCCGAACTGGACCTGTGGCAGCCTGCCGGCTTCGAGCGCGACCGCACGGCCGACTACACCATCATGGGCGTGCTGCTTGGCGCCGCTCTGCTCGCCGTCTGCATGAACCTGATCTTCGGGGCCTGGCTGCGGGACGGGCTCTACGCCCATTACGCGCTGTACGTGTTCTGCATCGCGGCTCTGTCGGTCAACCGCCAGGGGTTCGCAGCGCAGTGGTTCCTCGGCGACCGCCCCGAGCGCGTTGCGCAGACGCTGCTGGTCGTCAACTGCTTCTTCAACATGGTGGGTACCGCGTTCATGGCGCGCATCTTCCAGTTTCGGCGCCATTGGCCGCCCGCAGCACATTTCTTCAACGCGGTCGTGGTGTACAACTTCGTTGCGTTCGTGCTGGCCCTGGCCGGCCATCACGCCGCCATCGCCCCCTGGGTCAGCGCGGGCAGCGCCGCGTCCACGCCGTTCGGCGCGGTCTTCGTCTGCTACCTGCTCTTCGTGCGGCGCCAGTTCCAGTACCTGCTGCCTGCCTCGGCCTTCGCGGTGGGAACGGTGCTCGGGCTCTACGGGCTGTTGAAGCTCTGGCTCGGCGACCAGGTGCCCGGCGTGACGCCTGATCGCCTCTATTGGCTCGGCACCATGTGCCACCTCGTCCTGCTGAACGTGGCCGTGGCCGACCGGACCCGGCGCGCCGAGCGCGATTACCGCGCCGAGCGCGAGCGCGTGCTCGCAGTGCGGCTGGAAGCCGAACAGGCGCTCGAAGGCACGGTCGTGCGACGCACCGCCGAACTGCAGCAGACCAATGCCGCGCTGCATGAGGAGATCGCGGCCCGCGCCCGTCTGGAGGCCCGGCTGCGTGAGTCGCTCGAGGTCGAGCGCCAGGCGATCGTGCAGCAGCGCGAGTTCGTCTCGATGGTGTCGCACGAGTTCCGCACGCCCTTGACCGTGATCGACGGCGCGGCGCAATCGCTCGACATCTCGAAGCTCGGCGGGGAGCCGGTGGTGAAGCAGCGCACCGAGCGGATCCGGCGCGCCGTGCAGCGCCTGACCATGCTGATCGAGAACATCCTGCTGGCCGACCGCCTCCAGCCCGAGAACCGGATGCTTCGCCTCGAAGTCGTTGACATGGCGGCGCTCGCGCGTGGCCTGTGCGAGAGCTTCCACTTTCCCGGCGCTTCGCGCCTGTCCATCGACGTGCGCGAACCCCTGCCGAAGGTGCGCGGCGATCGAGCGCTGCTCGAGATCGCGCTGCAGAACCTGATGCAAAACGCATTGAAGTACTCGCCGCCGGAACGACCGGTGCATGTCGTGCTGCGGCACACGGGCGGCATCGTGCAGGTCGACGTGATCGACCGCGGACCCGGAGTCGCAATGGCCGACAAGGCCCGCATCTTCGAGAAATATTTCCGTGCCGAAACCGCGAGCGCGGTGGCCGGCACCGGACTGGGGCTTCATCTGTCGCGCGAGATCGCGATGCGCCATGGGGGCGACGTGACACTGCACGAAACAGGCGCCAGCGGGTCGACATTCCGCCTCGTGCTTCCGGCTGCGCCGCCTGAACAAGTCACATGACCGGCGGAATCCAAACAGGTCAGTAGTCCAGCCGGACTGTCAGCCCCAGGGTGCGCCGCGTCCCGACCGATGCCACGTAGGCACCGTTCGCGGTGGCAGCCACGGTCGGGAAATACTTCTTGTCGAGCGCGTTGCGCAACCAGAGCGAAATGCTCCAGATTTCATTGCCTCGTGCGACCTTCCAACCGGTGGCGAGGTTCAGCAGGCCATAGGCCGGGATGCGCGAGTGGACCGACCCGTCGAGCGTGCCGTCCTGTGCGGACCGCCACGCGTACGCCGCTGAAACGAAGTGCTGGGTGGTGGGGCTCACGGGCCTGCGGTATTCGGCGCCCACGTTGAATGTCCAGCGCGGCGTCCCGGCAACCTGCCGTCCGCTCAGGCTGCAGCGCCCCTGCGGCACGAACGCGCGTTCTGACGGACAAGGCGCGTCCTCATAGCGTTGATAGCGTGCATCGTTGAAGGCGGCGTTGGCCCACACGGTCAGCCCGCGCGCCGGTCGCGCAGTGGCGTCCAGCTCCAGTCCCCGGCTACGGAGATCGCCCGCGTTCGTGAGGATCTCGACATAGTTGCCCGCGCCTGCGCCGGCAGGCACGAACATCGACGTCTGGTAGCCGCGCACGCCTGCCAGGAAGGCGTTCAGGTTGAGTGTCAGGCGATCATTCCACAGGCTGCTCTTGACGCCGACGTCCAGGCTGTCGACACGTTCGGGCCCGATGATCAGCGACGAGGCGCCGAGCGGGCCGGGAGCGGCACCCGGCCCCGCCAGATTGATCCCGCCCGACCGCTCGCCGTGCGAAAAGCTCGCGTAGCCGATCGCGCCGTCATCCAGCCGGTAGCTCGCACCCAGGAGCGCCGACGGACTGGTCTTCCGGATGGCCAGGGGGCCCGTGTCGTAGGCACCGAGCACGATCGGACGATTGCGCAGGAACGCGGTGGCAGCGGCACCACCGGTCGAGTCGCCGCGATGGGTGCGCCCGTCCTTGCGCTCCTGCGTGATGCGCAGGCCGGCCGTGAGGTCGAGCCTGGACGTGGCGTGCCACGTGGCCTGCGAGAAGAGCGCGAAGCTCTCCGTGTCGAGCGCGCCGAAGCTCACCGTGCTCGCGTTGGCGAGCACCGGCAAGGACGTTCCCTGCAAAACGATGTCCGCCCGCGGACCGAACACGGTGAATATCTCGTTGCGCATGCGCTGGCGCATGTAGAACGCGCCCACCACATAGTCGACCGCACCGCCGGTGGGCCCCGCGTAGCGCAGCTCCTGCGAGAACTGCTGCTGGCGCACGCGGGAGCCGCCGTCGATCAGCACGGGGATATTGAGGTTGTCGTTGGCCGTCGGCACGAACTTCCATGAACGGCCGGCGGTGATGGACGTGACGGTGGCACCGGACCCGAGCTTCCAGCTCGCTTCGGCCGACACGCCACCCTGGTCGAGATCGACGCGCTCCACGCCGTCGGTATTGACCGCATAGCGCCGCGGGTCGGTGACGATGCCGGTGGCGCCGCCGGCCCATGCGCGGGCCGCCGCCGGTCCGCTTCCCAGCGAGTAGATGACGCGGGTGCCGTACGTGGAGCGCTCGCGGTGCGCATCTGCGATCAGGCGCAGGCTGAAGGCGTCGCCACGGCGCAGCAGCCATTGGCCGCGAATGCCGGATCGATTGCCTCCGTTGACGCTGCCGCCATCGTAGATGTTCTCGATGTTGCCGCGTTCATGGGTGCCGTACACCAGCAGCCGGCCCGCCGTCTCTTCCGACAGGGCCCCCGAGAAGATGGCTTGCCCCTGCGCAAGGCCGCGCTGCCCGATCGAGAGTTGCAGGCTGCGCTCGGTCTCCCGGCTCGGCGCACGCGTGTGCAACGCCAGCACGCCGGCGGTCGTGTTCTTGCCGAAAAGCGTGCCTTGCGGCCCGCGCAGCAGGTCCACACGCTCGATGTCGAGCAGGTCGAATGTCGCCATGCCCGCGCGGCCCAGGTAGACGTTGTCGAGGTAGATGCCCGTGCTGCCCTCGAGGCCGTCGTTCGATGGATTCCTGCCGACGCCGCGCACCGCGATGGCCGATTGCCGCGGATCGCCGAAGGTGATGCTGGTACTCGGCAGCCATTGCTGCAGGTCTTCGAGCCGCCAGCTTTGCTGCGTCTCGAGGGCCTCGCCATCGATCGAAGTCAGCGGGATCGGAACTTGCTGGGCGGCTTCCGAACGGCCCCTGGCATCCACGGTGATGGCGGGGAGCGTTTCGCCATCGTCCAAAGGCTTCGGCTGTGCATGGGCCACCACGGCGAGCCCGGAGGCGAGAGCGCTGACGGCCAGGGAACGGGCGAGGAGATCGCATGGGCAGAAGGGCATGCGCGTACTCTAGTAGACGCTCGCACGCGTCACCTGCGCACACGCCGGAACCGGCGGCGCCACGCACGTGGGCATGGCGTTGATTGCCACCGAAAACTGGCCCGGCCAAGGCACTAATTTCCGTCCGAGACTGACCCACGGCACCCCACCTCAGGGCACCGCATCCGGCACCAAGGTCCGCGCCCCGTTCTGCCGCCAGGCCCCGGGCGACACCCCGTACTCGCGCTTGAAGGCGCGGTTGAAAGCCGCTTCCGACTCGTAGCCGACACCTTCGGCAATGCGCGCCAGGTTGCCCTGGTCCTTGCGCAGCATGCCGGCGGCCAGGATCATGCGCCAGCGCGTCAGGTAGTGCATGGGCGGCGCGCCCACCAGTTCGGCGAAGCGGTCCGCCAGCACGCTGCGCGAGACATGGATTTCCTGTGCCAGCGCGTCGACCGTCCAGTTGCGGGCGGGATCGCCGTGCATCAGCGCCAGGCAGCGGCTCACGTGGGGGTCGCGCAGGCCCGCGAGCCAGCCGGGGTTGTTGGCCGGCATGGATTCGATGTAGCCGCGCAGCACTTCGGCGAACAGCACTTCCGCCACCTTGGCGGCGACCATCTCGGAACCGGGCGTGTGCGAAGCCGCATCGCCCAGCACGAAGTTGACGGACTGCTCGATCCACGGGCCCGCCGGCCTGCTGCGCAGCGACGTGGTGAACAGGCGCGGAATGTTCGCCATGAGGGGGTTGGGCGCATCGCCTTCGTAGGCGAACCAGCTGCACACCAGCACCGTGCGGTCGCCATTGCCGCCGTAGCGGATGCGCTCCAGCTCGGGCGCCCGCGGGTTCACCACGTGCGCCACGTCCACCGCTGCCTGGAGCAGGCCGCTGCCCACCACATGCGAGTCGCCATGCGGCACGGCGATGACGTCGCCGGCATGGGCGCGGATCGGCTCCCCGCCGTCGACCTGGGCCCAGCATTCGCCTTGCAGCACGAGGTGGCAGATGGCCAGCCGCTGCGCGCCGGGCCTGAGCAATTGCGCCATGTGCGCGCCCTTGGGCACCTTGAAGCACCAGGGCGCATGCATGTCCCCGTTCAGGAACAGCGCGCCCTCCAGGCGGATGGTCCGCAGCACGTCCGACAAGACATCCATGGTCACCTCCCGGCAAGCGAGGGCGGGGTTTCGGTCAACAAGTCCGGTGCAGCGGGCAATACAACGGTGCTTCGCGCCGGCACCATCGGTCTTGGTCGCTCCGACCGATTCTAGACAGGAGTATCGCCATGCCCAAATTCCTCATCGAACGGCACATCCCCGGCGCCGGCAAGTTCACGCCGGCCGACCTGAAAGCCATCTCGCAGAAGTCCTGCGGCGTGCTGGGCAGCATGGGGCCCGACATCCAGTGGGTCCACAGCTACGTGACCGACGACCGGATCTACTGCATCTACCAGGCCGCCGACGAGGCGCTGGTGCGCAAGCATGCGGAACTCGGCGGCTTCCCGGCCGACCGCATCGACCGGGTGCATGGCGTGATCGACCCGGCCACGGCCGAGTGAGACGGTGGAGAGACGGCCGAGCAGGGGCGGCCGGATCAGCGCGAAGGCGCCGCCCTCATTCGGCCTGCAGCCGGCCTTGCGGCGCAGCCATGGCCTGCAAGCCCTGCGACGACGCCTGCTGCTGCTGGCTCTGCACCGGCCCGACCAGCGGGCCCGGTCCGGATTCGCCCAGGCTCCTGCGCCCGGTGCCTCTCACGAGGTGGCGCGGCAAGTGGTGTGTTCTTCGAATGAGCTCCAGGGCCTCGCTGCGAGCTGGTTCGGACGCCGGTAGAAACATCTGCAATACGCTCATGATGTCATCCCGTGAAGGCCAGAGAGAAATGTGGCTGGCTCGCCTCGAAGGACCGGAGCCGCGTCTCGATGCGGCCTCTGGCGTGGGTCGCAGGCGCATTATGGGCGCCGAAATGCGACCGGTTCGCACGGCCCCTCGGGCAGTAGTGTTGCTGTGCGCTTACTTACAAACCATAGTATTCATTCAGCCCATTCGGCCGTCACAAGTGCCGCGCCACGAGCACCACCGCCCCCGCAAGGGAGATGGCGCCACCCACGATTTTCCTCAGCATTCTCATCAGGTTCTTTCTCCAGCGTAGAACCTGCATGGTGCAACGCTTCGGGCCCTGGCGGGTTTGGCAATTCTCATGGCCGGGATAGCCACGGCCCGGCGGGCCGCCCTGCCCTGTAGGCACCCGCCCACGCGCATGGATTGATTTCTCCCGCAAGCGGCGGCCGCCGGCCCGGCCAATGTCGGATGCACGAATTCCGGTTCCTCCTCACGACGCTCCGTGCGTCGTTAAGCGCTCCCTCGGGAGCGCTTTTTTTGCCTGTGCCGCGCCGCGCCGTGCGGCTAGTGCGTCTCGCGGCGCAGCTGCTGCACGTCTTCGTGCAGCGCCTGGGCCCAGGCGCGGCGGTCGCGCCCGTGCGAAGCCTGCGGCTCGCCGAAGCGCACGACGGCCACGAGCGGCGGCGCGCGCAGCGTGTTCCAGAGCGAGGTCAGCAGGTTGTCGTCGTCGATGTAGCGCGGCGCCTGGCTGGTTTCCCCGGTGGCGGCATCGGCAAAGCGCAGCGCGGCCGGCAGCACGGGCGCGCCCGACGAAATGGCAGCCTGCAGCAGGTTGGCATGGAAGGGCAGCAGCCCGCGCCCGTCGCTCGTCGTGCCTTCGGGGAACACGCCGATCAGGTCGCCGTTGCGCAGCGCCTCGGTCATGTGGTGCACCACGCGCAGCGCATCGCGGCGGCGTTCGCGCTCGATGTAGAGCGAGCCCGCGCCGGTGGACAGCGTGCCGATCAGCGGCCAGTGCTTCACGCCCGCCTTCGAGACAAAGCGCACATGGCAGGCGGCATGGATGGCCGTGATGTCGAGCCACGAGAGGTGATTGCTGATGAGCAGCACCGGCCCCTGCGCGGGCGGCCTGCCCTGCACCTGGAGCGCGATGCCCATGATCTCGAGCAGGCGCCGCGACCACTGCTGCACGCGCAGGTTGCGCTCTGCCTGCGAAAGGCCCGGAAAGGTGAAGCGGATCGTCCACCAGCCACCCAGCGCGTGCCCTACCGCATGCAGCAGGCGCCAGCAGGCCTTCAGTGAATGGAGCATGTAGCGCGCAGCCTCTCCGCTTTCAATGCATGTTCGTGGAACACCGCGGAACCGGCTCTGCCGGGCCGCTGGTGTTGCCCCCTGCAAGGGGGTTGGCGTAGCGACACGAAGTGCGCGAAGACTGGGGGTGTGCTCATTGCTAGCCGTGGACCACGCGGCCTGCAACCAGGGTGTGGCGGGCACGTCCCAGCAGCGGATAGCCCGAGAACGGCGTGTGCTTGCCCTGGCTCTTGAGCGCATCGGGCTGCACCTGCCATTCGAGGCCCGGATCGAAGACGCACAGGTCGGCCACGCCGCCCTCGGCCAGCCGGCCGATGCCGGTGCCTGCATCGGCGGCGGCCAGCAGCCGCGCGGGCGCGGACGTGATGACTTCCAGCGCGCGCACGATGCCCGCGCCGCTGCGCTCGCCCCACTGCAGCGCCAGCGGCAGCAGCAGTTCGAGCCCCGTGGCGCCGGGTTCGGCTTCGGCAAAGGGCAGGGTCTTGGCATCGGCCTCGACCGGCGTGTGGTCGGACACCAGCGCATCGATGGTGCCGTCGGCCAGCCCGGCCGACAGTGCGTCGCGGTCGCCCTGCTGGCGCAGCGGCGGGTTGAGGCGCGCGCGGCTGTCGAAGAACCCGATGTCGGTGTCGGCCAGGTGCAGCGAATTGATGCTGACGTCGCAGCTGAGCGGCAGGCCCTGCGCCTTGGCCGCGCGCACCAGCGCCACGCCCGCGGCGCTGGAGATGCGGCACAGGTGCACGCGCGCGCCGGTGCTCTTCATGAGCTCGACGATGGTGAAGATCGCAATGGTTTCGGCCGACACCGGCACGCCCGAGAGGCCCAGGCGCGTGGCCAGCGGGCCGCTGGCCGCCACGCCCTTGCCAAGGTCGCGGTCCTGCGGGCGCAGCCACACGGTGTAGCCGAAGGTGCTCGCGTAGAGCAGCGCACGCTGCAGCACCTGGGTGTCTGCGAGCGGTACGTCGGCCTGGCTGAAGCCGATGCAGCCGGCCTCGGTGAGCTCGGCCATTTCGGTGAGCACGCCGCCCGCAAGGCTGCGCGTGAGCGCGCCGAGCGGAAAGAGCCGTGCGCCCTGCAGCTTCTCGGCGCGGAACTTGAGCATCTCGACCAGGCCGGGCTCGTCGAGCACGGGGTCGGTGTCGGGCGGGCACACGAGGCTGGTGACGCCGCCCGCGATGGCCGCGGCCATTTCGCTTTCGAGCATGCCTTCGTGCTCGTAGCCGGGCTCGCGCAGGCGCGCGGCCAGGTCGACGAGGCCGGGCGCGACCACGCAGCCCGCAGCATCGAGGGTGCGCTCGGCCTTGAAGCCGGAGGGCGCGTTGCCGATGGAGGCGATGCGGCCGTCGGCAATGGCGATGTCGGCTTTCTTGTCGATGCCCGATGCGGGGTCGATCACTCGCCCGTTGGAAATGAGGATGTTCATGCTTCGTTACCCGCCACGATGCTCATGACGGCCATGCGCACCGCGATGCCGAAAGTGACCTGCGGGAGGATCACGCTCTGCTTTCCGTCGACCACCGCGGAGTCGATCTCCACGCCGCGGTTGATCGGCCCCGGATGCATGACGATCGCATCCGGCTTGGCCAGCTGCAGCTTCTCGGGCGTGAGGCCGTAGGTCTTGAAGAACTCCTGCGACGAGGGCAGCAGCGCGCCGCTCATGCGCTCGTTCTGCAGGCGCAGCATGATGATCACGTCGCAATCCCTGATGCCCTCTTCGAGCGTGTGGCACACGCGCACGCCCATGCCGGCCATGTCGCCGGGCACCAGCGTCTTGGGGCCCACCACGCGCACCTCGGCGCAGCCGAGCGTGGTGAGCGCATGGATGTCGGAGCGCGCCACGCGCGAGTGCAGCACGTCGCCGACGATGGCCACCGTGAGGTTCGCAAAATCCTTCTTGTAGTGGCGGATCGTGTACATGTCGAGCAGCCCCTGCGTCGGGTGCGCATGGCGGCCGTCGCCGGCGTTCACCACGTGCACGTGCGGCGCCACATGCTGCGCGATCAGGTAGGGCGCGCCCGACTCGCTGTGGCGCACCACGAACAGGTCGGCCGCCATCGCGCTCAGGTTGGCGATGGTGTCGAGCAGCGACTCGCCCTTGGTGGCCGAGGAGCGCGCGATGTCCAGGTTGATGACGTCGGCCGACAGGCGCTTGGCCGCGATCTCGAAGGTGGTGCGGGTGCGCGTCGAGTTCTCGAAGAACAGGTTGAACACGCTCTTGCCGCGCAGCAGCGGCACCTTCTTCACCTCGCGGTCGCTCACGCTCGTGAAGTTGGCGGCGGTGTCGAGGATGTGCGTGACGATGTCCTTGGGCAGGCCCTCGATCGACAGCAGGTGGATCAGTTCGCCGTTCTTGTTGAGTTGCGGGTTTCGCTTGTAGAGCATCAACGGTTCTCCTCGACCTTGAGGCTGAAGGCGCCATCATCGGCGCGGGCCAATGCGAGCAGCTGCGTATCGGGCAGCGTGAGCTTGGCGGCCGCGAAATCGGCCGCCACCGGCAGCTCACGCCCGCCGCGGTCCACCAGCACTGCGAGCCGCACGCAGGCCGGGCGGCCGAAGTCGAACAGCTCGTTGAGCACCGCGCGGATGGTGCGGCCGGTGTAGAGCACGTCGTCCAGCAGCAGCACGTCGGCACCGTTCACGTCGAAGGGCAGCGCGGTCTGCGCGCTGGCCGAGAGGCCGCGGCGCGCGAAGTCGTCGCGGTGCATGGCCGACGAGATGACGCCGGGCGCGCCGGGCTGGCCCAGGTCCTTCTGCAGCCGCTCGACCAGCCAGGCGCCGCCGGAGGTGATGCCCACCAGCCGGGTGTCGGCGCGCATCAGCGGCTTCACGCCAGCCAGGAGGCTTGTGTAGAGCACTTCGGCATCGGGTATTGAACTCAAGGGATGCTCCTCAAAAATTGCTCCAGGATGATGCAGGCCGAGGCCGCATCGGCATCGCGCGCGCCGGAGGCCAGCGCCTCGGTGGTGCTGTAGCGCTCGTCGACCTCGAACACCTGGAGATTGAAACGCCCGCGCAGCTGGCGCGCGAACTTCTGCGCGCGGCGGGTGTTCTCGTGCGGGGCGCCGTCGGGGTGCCAGGGTACGCCGACCACCAGCGCGTCGGGCTGCCATTCCTTGATGCGGGCTTCCACCTGCGCAAACCGGGCGTCGCCCTCGGCCTTGATGGTGGCCTGCGGCGTCGCGGCGCCGAGCAGGCGGTTGCCGCTGGCCACGCCGGTGCGCTTCAGGCCGAAGTCGAAGGCCAGGAAGCTCTGGAAGTGGGGGGGAACGGCAACGGCAGCAGGGGCGGCGGAGGGAGCGGCGGGAGGGGCGGGAACGTCTGGCATGGCAGCGGCCATCACGCGTGTCCCGCTTCCGGCGACAGTTTCCAGGCTTCCAGGCCCAGCAGCAGCAGCGCCCGGTCGTAGCGCTGCTCGACCGGCGTGTCGAAGATCACGGCCGGATCGGCGCCCACGGTGAGCCAGCTGTTCTCGGCCAGTTCCGATTCGAGCTGCCCCTCGCCCCAGGCCGAATAACCGAGCGAAACCAGCACCTTGCGCGGGCCCGCGCCGGTGGCCAGCGCCTCGAGCACGTCCTTGGAGGTGGTCATTTCGAGGCCGCCGGGAATGGTCATGGTCGAGGCGTAGACCGATTCCTCGGGTTTTTCGGCATGGGTGAACACCGGCTCGTGCAGCACGAAGCCGCGCTCGGTCTGCACCGGCCCGCCCTGGAAAACGGGTGCGTCGCCGAGTTCGGGGCGCGACAGGTGCAGTTCGATCTTCTCGAACAGCACCTTCAGGTTGATGTCGCTGGGTTTGTTGATCACCAGCCCGAGCGCACCGCGCTCGCTGTGCTCGCACAGGTAGACGACGCTGCGGTTGAAAGTTTTATCTTCCATCCCCGGCATCGCGATCAGGAAGTGATGCGTAAGGTTCATCGGGGCAGAATCGGCAGCCATATGCCGCCGATTTTACTGGCCGTCGACAAGACCTATCCCAAAGGGCTCATGTGGTTTCGCCGCGACCTGCGCGTGGACGACAACGCGGCGCTCTACCACGCGCTGCGGGCCTGCCGACAGGTGGTGTGCGTTTTCGTGTTCGACCGGGCCATCCTGGACCCGCTGCCCCGCATCGACCGGCGCGTGGAATTCATCCGCGAATCGCTGGTGGAGCTCGAGGAAGAACTGCGGGCGCTGAGTGGCGGGCTGATCGTGCGGCACGCCCACGCCATCGAGGAGATCCCGGCGCTGGCCCACAGCCTGGACGTGCAGGCCGTCTTCGCCAACCGCGACGACGAACCCGACGCGCTGGCGCGCGACGCCCAGGTGCTGGGCGCCCTGGCCAACGCGGGCATGAGCTTCTACACCTACAAGGACTCCACCGTCTTCGAGCGCGACGAGTTGCTCAACAAGACCGGCCAGCCGTACACGGTGTTCACGCCCTACAAGCGGGCCTGGCTTGCCAAGGTGGACGCCTTCTTCCTCAAGCCCTACCCGGTGCGCAGCCATGCCGATGCGCTGGCGCCGCCGCCCGCGGCCCATCGCACGCCGGTGCCTTCGCTCGAGGACCTCGGCTTTGGCCGGAGCAACCTCTCCGAGCTCGACATTCCCACCGGCAGCCAGGGTGCGGCAACGCTGTTCGAGGACTTCTTCCAGCGCATCGACCGCTACGACGCCGCGCGCAATTTTCCGGCGGTGCGGGGGCCGAGCTACCTGGGCGTGCACCTGCGCTTCGGCACCGTCTCGATCCGGCAGCTGGCGGGGGTGGCACACCAGCTCTTCCTGCAAGGCGACGCGGGCGCGGCCGCCTGGCTCGGCGAGCTGATCTGGCGGGAGTTCTATTTCCAGATCCTGGTGCACTTTCCGCACGTGCATTCGGGCGGCGAGTCGAAGAGCTTCCGGCCCGAGTACGACAAGATCCAGTGGCATCACGGCAAGCATGCCGACCAGCTGTTCGAGGCCTGGTGCCAGGGCCGCACGGGCTACCCGCTGGTGGACGCGGCCATGCTGCAGATCAACCAGAGCGGCTACATGCACAACCGCCTGCGCATGGTGGTGGCCAGCTTCCTCTGCAAGGACCTGGGGCTGGACTGGCGGCGCGGCGAGCGCTACTTTGCGCTGCACCTGAACGACTTCGAGCTGGCTTCGAACAACGGGAACTGGCAATGGGCCAGCTCCAGCGGCTGCGACGCGCAGCCCTGGTTCCGCATCTTCAACCCGGTGACGCAGAGCGAGCGCTTCGACCCCGAAGGCAAGTTCATCCGGCGCTACCTGCCGCAGCTCGCGGGACTGTCGAATGCCGCGATCCACGCGCCCTGGACGGCATCGCCGGTGGAACTGGAAGCCGCCGGCATCAAGCTCGGCGAGACCTACCCCAGGCCGGTGATCGACCACGCCGAGGCGCGCGAGCAGACGATGCGGCGCTATGCGGCCGTGCGCGGCGCCGACCAGCCGCCGCTCAGCGGCGCGTCAGCACGATCTCCGCGCCGGCGTCGGAGCGACCCCTGAGCGTGCCGGCGTCGAGCTGCTGGAAGGTGATGAGGTTGTCGCGGCAGCCGGTGAGCGCCTTGCTGCCCTGGAAGTGCAGCTCGTAGACGCCGCTTTCCACGCGCCGCCACAGCATCGGGGTCGGGATGCCGACACAGGGGTCGGCAGTGCTCTGCGCCAGCGTGCGCCAGGTGCCTCCGGCGGCCTGCAGCTGCATCTGCGCATCGACCTGGCGGCCGTTCTTGAGCGTGATGCGCGCGGTCCAGTCGCCTTCGAGGCCGTCGGCCGCCTGGGCTGCGGCCGGCCCGCCGGCCATGGCCAGCATGCCGGCGCAGGCCGCGGTACGCCAGAGGATGTGCTTCATGCACCGCTCCCGATGCCCAGCTGGGGCTTCATCGCCTCCCACGCCACGCCGTTGAGGCGGCGCGCGCTGTTGAGGTTGTATCGGGCGTCGGACTTGGTGGTGCGCACCACATAGACCTTGCCGCCGTATTCGCCGAAGGTGCGCAGCGACCCCACGTCGGTCGGCGGATGGCCGCCGTTGAAGGCCAGCAAGCGCGCGCCGCCCTCGGTCCGGATCTCCACCGTGCCGGTCTCGGTGGCCGCGCAGGTGTCGTAGGCGTTGGTGGCGGAATCGAAGTTGCAGGCGTAGTACTGCACCGTGCCGGCGCCGGTGAAGGCCGCGCGCAAGAGCCGCGTCTGCTGTTCGTTCAGCACGCCCAGGCTGAT
This sequence comes from Variovorax sp. 01N425, assembly GCF_056399465.1. Classification (NCBI taxonomy): domain Bacteria; kingdom Pseudomonadati; phylum Pseudomonadota; class Betaproteobacteria; order Burkholderiales; family Comamonadaceae; genus Variovorax; species Variovorax sp. 01N425. Next base: position 18,694 of record NZ_JBFTRJ010000016.1, read on the forward strand.
GGTGCCGGTTCCGGCCGGCAGGGTGGCACCCGAAGCCGGGAAGGCCGCGATCAACGCTTCCAGCGTGGCGAAGCTTGTGGTCTCGTTCGGATTGGCCAGGTTGATCGAATAGGGCTGCACCAGGTCCACGCCGCGCCGGTAGCGCAGCTGCGAGCCGGCCGGGAAGGTGGCGTCCGGGTTGGCGAAAGCGGTCGCCGGCACCACGCCGAAGATGCTGTTGCCATCGGCCGCCTGCATCTCGGCCACCACTTCGGCCATCTTGCGGCCGGAGATGTCGGTGACCGCGGCATGGCCGAGGCTGCGCGTGGTGCCGCCGCAATAGTCGCTGCGGCTCGGCGTGCCAAGGGTGCTGGTGAAGCCCGCGTTCTCGTCGCAGCGCACCCAGCCGTTGGCGCCCAGCTGCACGACGCCGTAGAGCGTGTCGTGCGCGGTGGGTGCGCCGTTGGTGAGGCCTTCGCGCCGGTCGGTGAGCTTCAGCTTGCCGGTGGCCGGGTCGGGCACGCCATCGGTCGGATAGGTCCGCGCGCGGTAGTCATCGGCGCGCGTGAAATCCAGCCGCGCCAGCTGGTCCGAGGCCACCGGCGTGACGGTCGCCGGATCGACCAGCCGCAAGGCCACGCCGCTGTGCAGCGCATCGGCCGTGACCAGCGCAGCGGTGAAGGCGTTGTCCTCGAAGCGGCCGGGGTCGGTCACGGCCACGGCCTGGTAGTCGTACAGCTGGGCAACTTCGGGCAGGCCCAGCTGCAGCAGCACCAGCGCCTCGGCCCGCTCGGGCGCCAGGCCCGCGGCCACGCCCGCCTGCAGCAGCGTGGTCAGCGGATTGACCTGCCCGCGGTGCCCGGCCGGCGCGCTCATGGTGAAAGGCTGGGAGAACGATGGCAGCGAGGGATTGCCGCCGTCCACCTGCGCCAGCAGCGGCGCGGCGGCAAGCTCGGCTGCGGCGGCCGCATCGGCCGGCGTGTAGGCGAAGCTGTAGGCGCCGTCCTCGCCGGTCTTGCTGGCGGCCGCGGGCTCGCCTTCGTCGCAGGCGCCGCTCCGGTTGCGGTCCACGCAGACCAGCGCCCCGCTCACCGGGCCGAGCACCATCACCTTGCCCGACACCGTGACCGGCGATGGGGACGACGGCGGGTTGCCGCCGCCCGGGGGGCCGAACGGCGGAAAGCCGCCGCCGCCCCCGCCACCTCCTCCGCCGCCGCAGGCGGACAGCGCGAGCAGAAGGCCTGCGCAGGCCGACGGAACGGCCGCTCTGGTGAATCGAATGTGCATGGTCTTTTTCCTCCAGGTTGTGTCGGGCACCGGGTCCGCCGAAAAAGCAAACCTTCGTTCTCAACAGTGTGGGAGGGCGGTTTGCACGGCGCATCACGCAAATGCACGATGCGCGGCGATCGGCGAGGAGCTAGGGGCTACCCCGAGCCGCGTTGACACCCGGCGGCGCGGGCGCGCATCATGGCCGTGGGAAAAACCGGCAGGCCAGGGAGGCACTACATGAACCGGAATCTCGCATTGCGCCGCGCGCTCGACGCCATCGCGCACCTGGACGATCCGCAGCCGCCATGGCGCGAGCTGCTGCAAAGCATGCAGCAGGTGATCGGCGGCGACAGCGCCACCTTCATCCTGCTGGAGCGCGGCAGCGAGCTGCTGAGCTTTCAGCAGGTCAATGTTTCACCGGCCGCCGAGCGCGAATATGTGCAGCATTTCTGCGCGCACGACATCCTGATTCCGCCGACCTTGGGCGCCGCGCCCGGGAGCTGGTTCGACACGCACGAGCTGTTCTCGCCCGCCTTTCTCTCGAAGAACCTCTACTACGCCGACTTCATGTGCCGACATGGCGCGCGCCAGATGCTGGCCTGCGTGGTCGACGAGGGCCCGCAGCGCCGCGGCGGCCTGACGGTGCAGCGCAGCACGGCCGCGCATGCGCGCCGGCTGCTCGACAGCACGCGGATCCGCCGCGTCACCCAGGCGTTGCGCCACGGGCTGGCGCGCCGCGACGAGCGCGCCCGGCTGTGGCTCGGCGGCGCCGAATCCGCACTCGCGGCCTTCGGCGAGGCGGTCTTGCTGCTGACGCCTGCGGGCACGGTGCTGCGCGCATCGGCCGGCGCGCAGGAGTTCTTCGGCACCAGCCGCTCGCTGCGCCTGCGCGGCCAGCGGCTTTGGCATCCGGATGCACAGACGCAGCAGGCGCTGGCGGCCGGCCTGCGGCTGGCGGCGCAATCGCGCCAGCGGGTCTGCCTGCCCATCTCCGGCGGATCGGCAGGCCTGCAAGAACTGGAAATGGCTCGCGCCGCACCGCAGCTGAGCCTGGGCGAGGAGGTGCTGGTGCTGGCGCGCATCCGCCTCGGCCGTTCGCAGGCGGCGCCTTCGACCGACGGCCTCTGCAGCGCCTTCGGCATCACGCCTGCCGAGGCGCGCGTGCTGGCGGCGCTGGTCGCAGGCCAGTCGCCCAAGCAGCATGCCGGCGCGCAGAGCGTGTCGGTGCACACGGTGCGCAGCCAGCTCGGCTCGCTGATGGCCAAGATGGGCTGCACGCGGCAGGTCGACCTGGTGCGCAAGGCGCTGCTCGCGCCCTAGGACGCTGGCCGCGGCCCAGGTTCAGGCCACTGCCAGCGTGGCGGCAGGCTCGCTGGTGTAGCTGCGCACCAGGCGCAGCAGTTCCTCTTCCGAGTAGGGCTTGCCGAGGTAGTGGTTCACGCCCAGCGTGCGCGCGTAGTCGCGGTGCTTCTCGGCGATGCGCGAGGTGATCATGATGATCGGCAGGCCGGCCATCGAGTCGTCCGCGCGGATGTTGCGCGCCAGGTCGAAGCCGTCCATGCGCGGCATCTCGATGTCCGACAGCACCACCGCCGGGCGCTCCTGCTGCAGGCGTTCGAGCGCCTGCAGGCCGTCGGCCGCGAGGGACACGCGATAGCCTTCGCGCTGCAGCAGGCGCTGCGTCACGCGGCGCACGGTGATGGAGTCGTCGACCACCAGCACCAGCGGCACCTGCGGCGCCACCGGAGCCAGCATCGGCAACGGCTCCTGCGGCGCGCCGTGGTCGGCGCCGGCGGCATGCGCGGGCGCGGCCAGCGCGGCGGCCTGGCGCTCGCGCGCCTGGTCGCCATGCACCGCGGCCACCGCCACCGGGTTGTAGATGAGCGCCACCGCGCCCGAAGCCAGCACCGAGATGCCCGCCAGGCCCGGCAGCCGGGCCAGCTGCGGCCCGAGGTTCTTGACCACGACTTCCTGGTTGCCCAGCACTTCGTCCACATGCAGGCCCACCCGTTGCGCCGCGCTTCGCACGATCACGACGGTGTTGTTCCGGCTCGTGGGGTGCTCGCTGCGCGCCGAGGCCTGCAGCAATGCGCCGGCCCAGTAGAAAGGCACCTGCTCGCTGCCGAACGGATGGCTGTTGTGCAGGTAGGCGGCCTCGAGCTCGGTGCTGCTCACGCGCTGCACCAGCTCGACCAGGTTGGACGGCACGCCGATCGACACCTCGCCCGCGCGCAGCATCACCACGTGCGTCACCGCGGTGGTGAGCGGCAGCACCAGCTTGAAGGTGGTGCCCTGGCCGGCCGTGCTGTGCGTTTCGATGCGGCCGCCGAGCGCCGCGATCTGCGCGCGCACCACGTCCATGCCGATGCCGCGGCCGGCCAGTTCGGACACCTGTCCGGCGGTCGAGAAGCCGGGCTTGAAGATCAGCTCGGTGGCTTCCTCGGGCGAGAGTTCCTGGCCGGGCGCGAGCAGGCCGAGCGTGCGGGCGCGCTCGGCGATGCGGCCATGGTCGAGGCCGGCGCCGTCGTCGCGGAAGCTCACCGAGACGTCGTTGCCCTCCTGGTGCAGGTCGATCACGATCAGGCCGTTGGCGTCCTTGCCGGCCTTTTCGCGCGCGGCCGGTTCCTCGATGCCGTGCGCCACGCAGTTGCGCAGCAGGTGCTCGAAGGCGGGCGTCATGCGGTCGAGCACGCCGCGGTCCATTTCGATGGAGCCGCCGACGATGTCCAGGCGCACCTGCTTGCCGGTGTCCTTGGAGGCCTGGCGCACCACGCGGTAGAGGCGGTCGGAGATGCCCTCGAACTCCACCATGCGCGTGCGCAGCAGGCCGCGCTGCAGTTCGCGCGTCTGGCGCGCCTGCACGCTGAGGTCGTCTTCCGTGGCCTGCACCGTCTTTTGCAGCGTGCGCTGCACGGTGGCCACGTCGTTCACCGACTCGGCCATCATGCGCGTGAGTTCCTGCACGCGGGTGAAGCGGTCGAACTCCAGCGGGTCGAAGCTCTGCTGCGAATCCTTGGCCTGGGCCAGGCGCGACTGCATCTGGCTTTCGGCCTGCACCTCGATGTCGCGCAGCTGCTGGCGCAGGCGGTCGAGGTTGCCCGTGAGGTCGGTGAGCGAACCGCGCAGCTGGCCGAGCTCGGCCTCCAGGCGCGAACGCGTGATGATGACCTCGCCGGTCTGCGCCACCAGGCGGTCGAGCAGCTGGGTGCGGATGCGCACGGCCTGGCTCGACACCGCGCGCAGCGGCGCCAGCAGCGCGTGGGCCGGACGCGGCAGCAGCGATGGCGCGGCGGCGGCTTCCGCGTCCGCGCCGGCGTTCCCGTCGCCGGCAACCAGTGTCTCGTCGTTGGCGGACACGCCCGTTTCGGCGGGAACCTGCACCAGCTGCACGCCTGGCGAAGTCACCGAGGCCGCCGCCACCAGCTGGGCCACTTCGGCCTGGGTCGCATCGTCCGCGGCGCGCAGGGCGTCGAAGGTGGCCTGCAGCGCATCGAGGCGCGTGAGCAGCTTCTCGATCTCGGCCCGGTCGGCGCCGCCCTGGGTGCCCAGCACTTCGATCTCGGACTCCATGCGGTGCGCGCGCTCGCCCAGGCGCATGGCGCCGGCCAGCCGGGCGCTGCCCTTGAGCGTGTGCAGCGTGCGCAGCACCGAGGCGCGCGGCGCGCTGTCGTCGGGGTGGTGCGCCCATTGGCGCAGCGCCTGGCCCAGCTGGGGCAGCAGTTCCGCCGCTTCTTCCTCGAAGATGGGGAACAGGTCGACGTCGACCGCGTCGACCATGTCGATCGCGTCTTCGGAATCGTCCAGCGCCACGTCGGCCACGTTGCCCTGCGCCACCAGATGCTGGTGCGGCCGGGTCTCGACACGCGCGGCGGCCTCGGCCGGCATGGGTGCGGCGGCAATGTCGCGCAGCGCCTGCAGCGTTCCCTCGGACGGCTCGCGCAGGAAGCCGACGGCAAACTGGTGCAGCAGGCGGCGCAGTTCGTCGGCCGCGGCCACCAGCACCACGCCCTGTTCGCGCGAGCCGCTGCCCTGCATCTGCAGATGCTGCAGCGCGGCTTCGAGCAGGCGCGCCATGCCCGAGAGGCTGTGGAAGCCGACCGTGGCCGAACTGCCGGCCAGCGAATGCGCGAGCGCAATGGTCGAGTCGGACAGCCGCTCGTGCGATTCGAGCGCCCACTCGCCCACTTCGGTGGCGAGCTGCCGGGACCACTCGTCGGCCTCGTTGAGGTAGACGTTGTAGAGCGCAATGCCGATGCGCAGCGGCCCGATGACCTTGACCTGGTCTTCGGCACCGGAGGCGGCGACGGCTTCGGCGGTTTCTTCTTCGGCTTCGACCGGCGGGGCGATTTCTTCGGCGGCGACGGGCGCAGCTTCCGCGACCTGCGGTGCTTCGTCGGCGGCAACAACGGCGGATTCTTCGGGCTCCAGCAGCAGGGCCGGTGCGGCCACGGGTTCTTCGGCGGGCACCACTGCTGCGGGCTCTTCCGCCTTCACCGGCATCGGTGCGGGCTCCTCGGCAACTGCCGCGGGCTCGTCCGCCTTCGCCGGCACGATCTCGGTCGCCCAGTCGAGGTCGGGCAGCCCCTCCAGGGCCGGCGATTCGGGCGCATCGGCGGCCGGTGCCGGTTCGACGGCGGGTTCCGCCGTGAAGCGGGCGATCGACTGGACCGGCGCCTCCTGCGCTTTCGCGGGCGCAAGAAAATCGAAGTCGGCGCTGTGGTCGAAGGCCTCGAGCGCTTCGCCATCCGGCACCGGCCGGGATTCGAAGTCGAGGAAATCGGTGGAAGCAAAGTCGTCGTCGGCTTCGGGCTTTGCAGCGGCTGGCGGCGTTTGCGGCGGCAGTTCGAATTGCGCGGCGGGTGCTGTTTCCACCGGCGCTGCGGGGGAAAGCGACAGGTCGGGCAGTTCCGGAAGCTCCAGCGGTTGCGCGAGTTCCGGTGCGGGAGCGGCCAACGGCGGCTCCGCGGCAATGTGGCGCGCGGCCACGGCCAGCGCGTCGGCATCGGCGACCCACGTGGGGGCGGTGGGCACGGGTTCGCCCGCCAGCAGGGCATTGGCCACGCGGCTGAAATGCGCCGACTGCCAGCCGTGCTGGGCACCGGACGCAATGGCTTCGACCCACTGGCCGAATTCCTCGAGCGCCTTGCGGGTGCCGGTGAGCAGGTCGGGCGTGGCGTCGCGCTGGTCGGCCAGCCAGGTGTTGAGCACCTGTTCGAAGGACCAGGCGGCATCGCCGAAGTCGGTCAGGCCGACCATGCGCGAGCTGCCCTTGAGCGTGTGGAACGCGCGCCGCAGGATGGTGAGTTCCTCGGTGTCGTCGGGGTGGCCGCCGAGCTCCTCGATGGCGGCCAGGCCGTTCTGCACCACCTCGCGGGCTTCGTCCAGGAAGATGTTCTGCAGGTCGTCTTCTTCGAGCTCGGTCACCTCGGTATCGGGCAGGGCCGCGGGACCGGCGATCTTGTGGGTCCAGCTGTCGGCCTTGCTGCTGAATTCCTCGATGGGCGAGACCTTCGCCTTGCGGTTGGGCGTGGCGAGCGCGGCGAGCTTCGAGGCGATCTGGGCATCGACCTCCTCGATGCTGAGCACCGCTTCGGCAGCTGCGGGCGCTGCAGCGCCGGGGGTCGCGGCCTCCGCGGCCCCATCGGCGGCCTGGCGGCCCATCAGCGGCTTGAGTTCGCCGGCATCGGCGTCGAACACGAACAGGCGCTTGGCGAGCGTCGGCTGGTAGCCCAGCATGTCGATCAGGAAGCCGAGCGCGCCCAGGTTGTTGCCGAGCGCATCGAAGCTGTGCATCTCCTCGATCGGCGAGGCATTGCCCACCAGCATCTGCTCGACGTCGTCGCGCATGCGCTGGACGGTGCTGGCGGCCTGGTCGAGCCCCAGCACCGAGAACACGCCGCGCATCTGCAGCAGCTGGCTCGGCACGGTGCGCAGCAGGGCCTTCTCGGCCGGGCGGCGGAAATACTGGTCGAGCGATTTCTCGAGCTCGCTCAGGTGGCTGCGCAGTTCGTCGACCACGGTGCCCATGGTCTGGCGGTCGCTCACGCGCCGGTACAGGTCCTCCATCCAGGGCTCGAGCGGCTCCGAATGCCCGCCTGCGCGCACGCGCTCGATGCGGCCGGCCAGCTGCAGGGTGCGGGAGGTGAGCTGCGGATCGCTCGGGTCCAGGTCTTCGAGCGCGGCTTCCAGGTAGAGCACCGAGGTGGCGACTTCCATCGCCAGCTCGGTATCGGGCGGCTGGCTGGAGCGCACCGAGGCGTCGACCGCATGGGTGAGCGCCTCCACCATCGGCGAGATGGGCGGATGGAGCTTCTGCAGCGATTCGCCCAGCTGCGCGAAGGTGTCGGCCACCTGGCGCGTGCGGGTGATGTCGCCGCCCGAGAGCGCCGACCACATTTCCTTGGCGGTTTCGATGCGCTTGCGCGCCTGCGCCAGCACCAGCGGGTCGTAGCGGCCGAACTGCTCGACCGTGTAGTCGACCTGGCGCTCGCCGGCCACGCCCCAGGCGGTGCGAACGGTGCGCAGGGTGGCGGCTTCGTCCTGCGCGCCGGGCACGGCCTGGGCGCAGAAGAACAGCAGGTCCTGGCCCAGGCGGTCGGACACCGCGCTGTCGCCGCGCGCCAGGGTGGCGTACTGCAGCAGCACGCGCGAAGCGGCGCGCTTCACATACGAATCGGCGGGAATCAGCCCGAGCGCCAGGGCCTCGAAGAAGCCGGCGGCCAGCGTCCAGAAGCTGGCAACGCGGGGCAGCAGCGCACCGCGCCCGAGCCCCAGGCACAGCGCATGCAGCCGCCGCGCGGCCTGCGGGTCGCCGGTCTTGACCAGCTGCAGCACCTCGCGGTCGAGCCGCGAACGCACGGCCGGGTCATAGCTGACGGCAGCCTGGGTCAGCGCGGGCCGCACTTCGACCCAGCGCCAGGCCGTGCTCCACAGGTCCGCCGGATGCACGCGCTCGTTGCCCACCAGTTCGAGCACGTCGCGGTATTGCGGGAACAGCGCCACCGAGGACACGGCCTTGCCGGCCAGGAGCGCGTTGAGGAAATCGGTGACGGCAAAGCCGGCGCGCTCGATCTTCTGGACCGCGCTGTCGGTGCAGCGCTGTGGCTCGGCAATGAAGCCCTGCACCGCGAACTCGATGGCGCCGAGCACCAGCGCCGGTGCGGTGTTGCCCACCATCTGCAGCGCGCCCACGGATTGGTGCAGCTGCTGGCGGGCCATCTGCAGCGGGCCGCTTTCGAGCTCCGAGGCATTGCCCACGTCGCGCACGAAGCGCCGCAGCGACTTGCCGACGCTGTCGAGGGATTTCTGGATTTCTCCCAGAACCCAGGCCAGCGGCCCAAGGTCTTCGGTGGCCGGCACGTTGCCAGCGAGGGGGGCCGTGGCAGGGGTTTGAGTCGACACGTTGGATGCTCGCCGTTTTCTTGACTGTCAGTTTTCCACTGGGCGCTGCGCGCCCCGAATGCACGAAGCCCGCGCCATCCTCAAGCGGGTCGGCGAAGCGACACGAAGTGCGCGAAGACTGGGGGAGAGCTTCATCAGGCGATCTTGAATCGGGCCACCGAGCGGCGCAGTTCCTCGGCCATCTGCGACAGCTCGCGCACCTGCTGGGCGGTGTTGCGGGTACCTTCTCCGGTCTGCTCGGTCACGGCAAAGATGTGCTGGATGTTGGCGGCCACCACGTTGGCCGAATCGGCCTCGCGGGAGGCGGACTGCGAAATCTGCTCGATGAGGTCTGCAAGCCGGCGCGACACGCGGTCGATCTCGGACAGCGCGGTACCGGCATTGTCGGACAGCTTGGCCCCTTCGACCACACCCTGCGTGGAACGCTCCATGGCGCCCACCGCGTCCTGCGTGTCGGTCTGAATGGCCTTCACCAGCGCCGAGATCTGGCGCGTGGCGTCGGCGGAGCGTTCAGCCAGGCGCTGCACTTCTTCGGCCACCACCGAGAAGCCGCGGCCGGCTTCACCGGCCGATGCGGCCTGGATGGCGGCGTTCAGCGCCAGCACGTTCGTCTGCTCGGTAATGTCCGAGATCAGCTCGGTGATTTCGCCGATCTCCTGCGACGACTCGCCCAGGCGCTTGATGCGCTTGGAGGTTTCCTGGATCTGGTCGCGGATGGAGTTCATGCCGCCGATGGCGTTCTGCACGGCCTGCAGGCCCGAGGACGCGGCCTGCAGCGACTGGCGCGCCACCGTGGCGGACTCCTGCGCCTGCGAGGACACGCCGTTGATCCGCTCGGCCATGGTCACCACCGACTGGCCGGTTTCGCGAATCTCGCGCAGCTGCTCGGTCGAGGCGGCGAGCAGTTCGGTGGAGGTGCTTTCCACCTGCGAGGTGGTCTGCGCCACGCGGGTGGCCGTGTTCTGCACGTTGCCCACCAGCAGGCGCAGTTCTTCCACCGTGTAGTTCACCGAGTCGGCGATGGCGCCGGTGATGTCCTCGGTCACGGTGGCTTCCTGCGTCAGGTCGCCTTCGGCCACCGTCTGCAGTTCGTTCATCAGCCGAAGAATGGCGGCCTGGTTGGCGTTGTTGATGCGGCCGGCCTCTTCGCTGGCCTGCTCGGCCGCGAGACGCTCGCGCTCTGCAACGGCGGCACGTTCGCGGCCTTCGCGCACCTGCACGAAACCGATGGCGCCGGCCAGCGCCAGGGCGGCCAGCGAGAGCACGAACAGCATCACGATCGTTCCGGCGCCAAGGCCGGTGCGCGCGGACAGCTTGTCCTGCAGCTCGCCGAGCGATTTGCGCAGCGGTTCGCTGTCGGTCAGGATGGAAGCCTGCGCTTCGCGCGCGGCCACCAGGCCCTGCAGGTTGCCCAGGATGGCCGAGGCCTGCGTGCGCATCTGCTCGTAGGTCTTGAGAATGGCTTCGAGCTGCTGGCGGGTCTGCGGGTCTTTCGAGCCGGGGAAGCGCTGCTGCGCATTGCCGTCGAGCAGGCCGCGCGTGGTTTCCTGGAAGGTGTTCAGGTCCTTGCCGAGCAGGAACACGGCGTCGGGGTTCACGCCCTCGACCGTGAAGAACTCGTTGGTCGACTTGCCGATGCGCTGGGTCAGCATCACGAGCTGGCCGGCCGCCGAGATTTCAGGCAGCGTGGCGTTCTGCTGCATCTTCAGCGAAGCGACGGTTTCCGTCATTTCGAGCAGCGCGGACGACTGCTGGTTGATGTCGCGCAGGGCGGCGCCCACCTGGGTCAGGATCTGGCGCTGGGCCAGCACGACCTTGGCGCTGGCATCGGCACGGACGACCAGGGGGTTGATCTTGGCCATGTCCTCGTCGTACTGGTTGCCCACGCGCTCCAGGCGCAGGGCGTCGTCGCCGTTGGTCAGGCCCTGCACGCGGCGCGTGAGGTCGTCGGCGCTGTCCTTCACTTCGACGAAGGCCGGGGCGCTGCCCACCAGGGCCTGGGAGATCGACTTTGCGAGCCGCTGCGACTGCATCAGCGACTGGCCGGTGGCGGCCACCTGCTGCGCAAGGCGCTCGGCGCGAAGAATGGCGGAGCCGGCCACCAGCAGCAGCAGCAGCACCACCACCGCGAGCATGATGGCCAGGACGCGCTGCTGGCGCGCCGGGTTCGAACCCGCGCGGCCGCCTGCGGCCTGGGGCACGGCGCCTTCGGGCGATGCCGCCTCGTTGGCCGCCTCGCTGCCGCCGAGCATTTCGTCGGCAAAGCCGGCGGGCAGCGGCGCGGCCGGCGCGCCGTCCTTGCGGGCCAGCCGAATGGTCTTTTCCTCCAGGGCCTGAACCGTGTCGACGTCGTCGAGCGATATGGAACCGGAGCCGTCGACGCGGGCCTTGTCGTTGCCGCTGTTCGCGGGCAGTAATTTCTTGAACTTGTCGGCGATCGAGCTCACGGTCGGTCCTTCAGGTGGTTGTCTTTGGGCTGTGCGGAAGCACTAGGCGCCAATACTCAAAAACTCGGGTTGCTGAGAAAGCGCCTGCAGGTTGATTTCCTGCCAGCGCTCGCCCGCCGCATCGGTGTACAGATGCCCCAGCCAGGCGGGTGCCTGTGCGCCAGGCGGCTCCGAAGCCGTGAAGGCCTCGGCGCCGCGCAGTCCCGCCAGCCGGTCGACCAGCAGCGCGCAGTTCACTTCGAGCAGTTCGTTGAGGGCAACGAGCCGCGATTGCATGCGGGCCGCCTCGGTGGCGGCCGTGTTGTCCGGCGCACCCGAGGCGAATGCCGACAGGTGCACCACGCCATAGAGGCCGCCGCGCAGGTTGGCCACGCCCAGGAACCAGGGCTGCGTGTAGGGCACGGGCTGCGGCGGCGTCCACGGGAAGATTTCCCCCGCGTGGCCGAGTGGGAACAGGTACTTGCCCTCGCCCGCCTCGACCGCGAGCCACGAGGCGGCGACGCCGGTCGTGCGCGCAGCCTGCAGGCGGCTTGCAAGCCGGGACTGGAAGGCTCGGAGAGCGTCGCGATTGGCCATGGACTCGGCAGGCGCCTGCTCAGGCCAGCGCGCTGATCTTGGACATCAGCTCGGCCGCGTTGACCGGCTTCACGATGTAGTCGCGGGCGCCCTGGCGCATGCCCCAGACGCGATCGGTTTCCTGGTTCTTGCTGGTGCACAGGATGATCGGGATGGCGGCGTACTGCGGATCGCGGGCAATGGCGCGCGTCAGCTGGAAGCCGTTCTGGCCGGGCATGACGACGTCCATGAGGATCAGGTCGGGCTGGTCCTCTTCGAGGCGGCGCATGGCGTCTTCGGCGTTTTCGGCGGTCTTGACCGCAAAGCCGTTCTTCTGGAGCAGGTCCGAGAGGAACACCAGTTCCGTCTTGGAGTCGTCGACGACGAGGATTTTTCGAATGGGCATTTACTGCACTTCCTGTTGAAGGGTGCCAAACTGCTGCACGGCCTGCAGCAGCTGGTCTTTGGTGAAGGGTTTGGTCAGGTAGTCCTGCGACCCGACCATGCGGCCGCGCGCCTTGTCGAAGACGCCGTCTTTCGAGGAGAGCATCACGACCGGAACATTGGAGAAATGAGCGTTGCGCTTGATGATGGCGCAGGTCTGGTAGCCGTCCAGCCGCGGCATCAGGATGTCGCAGAAAATCAGATGCGGCTTGTGGTCGTTAACCTTGGAGAGCGCGTCGAAGCCGTCTTCCGCGAGAAGAACCTCGTGCCCGCCCTGCTTCAGAAATATTTCGGCACTGCGCCGGATCGTATTGCTGTCGTCGATGACGAGCACCTTGTAACCTGATCCATTCGGCCCCATTGCACATGCTCCTGCTGAGATGAGACTTGGATGCCCGCCGCACCGTACATCGGCGCAAATCGCGTAGCCCTATGCCATGCTTTCAGATTTCAACCATTTCGAAGTCTTCCTTGCGCGCACCGCACTCAGGACAGGTCCAGTTCATCGGAACATCGGCCCAGGCCGTGCCTGCCGCGATGCCGTCTTCCGGTACACCAACCGCTTCGTCATAGATCCACCCACAAATCAGGCACATCCAAGTTTTCGTATTCATCGGAGCTTAAAGTCCTTGTTCATTAAATGCAACGAGTGTATCTATGCGTATCTCACTGGCGGACGGTAAACGTCGCGCCTATGCCACCATCCAGGGGATTTCGCCCGGCGTATGACCATCTACTTACATCCAGCAGACCACGCCCGCAAACCGGGCAATCTTAACGACCCCTCGCCGGACGCCGAAGAGGTGGCCGAGCGCGACCTGAATCCGCCCTGCGTGCTGGTCTTCAACGCCAGCGATCCGAGCGGCGCGGGCGGCCTGGGCGCGGACGCACTGGCCATGGCCTCGGTCGGCGCGCACATGCTGCCGGTGGTGACGGGCGCCTACGCCCGCGACACGGCCGAGATCTTCGACCATTTCGCCTTCGAGGAAGAGGCCATCGCCGAGCAGGCGCGCGCCATCCTCGAGGACGTGGAGGTCCAGCTCATCAAGGTGGGCTTCGTCGGAACGCCCGACGCGCTGAGCACCATCGCCGAGACCGCCTCCGACTACCCCGAGGTGCCGCTGGTGGCCTACATGCCCAACCTTTCCTGGTGGGACGAGGACCTCATCGAGGGCTATCTGGACGCCTTCCGCGAGCTGCTGCTGCCCCAGGCCACAGTGTTGGTTGGAAACCACAGTACGCTGTGGCGCTGGCTGCTGCCCGACTGGAGCGGCGAGCGTCCGCCCGGCGCGCGCGACATCGCCAAGGCCGCCGGCGAGTTCGGCGTGCCCTACACGCTGGTGACCGGCATGGTGCTGCCCGACCAGTTCATCGACAACGTGCTGGCCTCGCCGCAGTCGGTGCTCGCCAGCGAGAAATACGAGCGGCTCGAAGCGGTCTTTGCCGGCGCGGGCGACACGCTGTCGGCCGCGCTGGCCGCCCTGCTCGCGAGCGGCACCGACCTGGTGGCCGCCACCACCGAGGCCCTGGCCTACATGGACCGCTGCCTCGACGCGGGTTTCCGGCCCGGCATGGGCCACGTGCTGCCGGACCGCCTGTTCTGGGCCGAGCCGGAAGACGACGATGACGACGATGAAGACCCCGACGCCCCGCAAGACTTTGCCCTGCCCCCTCACGACACCCGACACTGATGCCAAACGCTGACCAAAACGACATTCTTTTCGAGCGCGCCCGCGCCGTCATCCCCGGCGGCGTCAATTCGCCGGTGCGCGCCTTCAAGGCCGTGGGCGGCACGCCGCGCTTCATCCGCCGCGCCGAGGGCGCCTATTTCTGGGACGCCAACGACAAGCGCTACATCGACTACATCGGCTCCTGGGGCCCGATGATCCTGGGCCACGGCCACCCCGCGGTGGTCGAGGCGGTGCAGAAAGCCGTGCTCGAGGGCTTCTCCTACGGCGCGCCAACCGAGCGCGAGATCGAGTTGGCCGAAGCCATCCTGGCGCTGATGCCGTCGATGGAGATGGTGCGGCTCGTGAGCTCGGGCACCGAGGCCGCCATGAGCGCGCTGCGCCTGGCGCGCGGCGCCACCGGCCGCAAGCACATCATCAAGTTCGAAGGCTGCTACCACGGCCATGCGGACGCGCTGCTGGTGAAGGCCGGCTCCGGCCTCGCCACCTTCGGCCACCCCACCTCGGCCGGCGTGCCGCCCGAGGTCACGCAGCACACGCTGGTGCTCGAGTACAACAACATCGTGCAGCTCGAGGAAGCCTTCGCGCTGCATGGCAACGACATCGCCTGCCTGATGATCGAGGCGATTGCCGGCAACATGAACTTCGTGCGCGCCACGCCCGCCTTCGCCGCCCGCTGCCGCGAGCTGTGCACGCAGCACGGCGCGCTGCTGGTGTTCGACGAAGTGATGACCGGCTTTCGCGTCGGCCTGCACGGTGCGCAGGGCGTGCTGGGCATCACGCCCGACCTCACGGTGCTCGGCAAGGTCATCGGCGGCGGCATGCCGCTGGCGGCTTTTGGCGGCCCGCGCGCCATCATGGAGCAGCTCGCGCCGCTCGGCCCGGTCTACCAGGCCGGCACGCTGTCGGGCAACCCGGTGGCCACGGCCTGCGGCCTTGCCACGCTGAAGGAAATCTCGAAGCCCGGCTTCTATGAGGCGCTCGGCAAGAAGACGCGCTCGCTCGCCGACGGCCTCAAGGCCGCCGCCGCGGCCGAGGGGCTGCCCTTCAACGCCGACAGCGAGGGCGGCATGTTCGGCTTCTTCCTGATGAACGAGCTGCCGCAGAACTACGCGACCGTGATGACCACCGACAACGCGAAGTTCAACGCGCTGTTCCACGGCCTGCTGGAGCGCGGCGTGTACATCGCGCCGGCGCTCTACGAGGCCGGCTTCGTGAGCGCGGCGCATGGCGACGACGACATTGCCGCAACCATTGATGCGGCGCGGCAGGTTTTCAGGACGCTGCGCTCGCTCTGACCCGTCTGTTGCGGGGCGCCGAAGGGTGCCCCGCCCGAGCACACAGGCTCAGTGCCGGAAGTGGCGCACGCCCGAGAGCACCATGACCACGCCGCGCTCGTCGGCGGCATCGATCACTTCCTGGTCGCGCATCGAGCCGCCCGGCTGGATCACGCAGCTCGCGCCGGCATCGACCACCACGTCGAGCCCGTCGCGGAACGGGAAGAAGGCGTCGCTTGCCACCGCCGTGCCCTTCAGCGAGAGGCCCGCATGCTCGGCCTTGATGCTCGCGATGCGCGCCGAGTCGAGGCGGCTCATCTGGCCCGCGCCCACGCCCATGGTCATGCCGCCGGCGCAGAACACGATGGCGTTGCTCTTCACGTACTTGGCGACCTTCCATGCGAACAGCAGGTCCTGCAGCTGCTCGGGCGTGGGCTGCTTCTTCGTGACCACCTTGAGGTCGCTCGCCGCGAGCTCGTGGTTGTCGGCGGTCTGCATCAACAGGCCCGAACCGACGCGCTTCACGTCCATTGCGTTGCGGCCGTTGTCCCAGTCGGTGGTGCCGCCCGGCGGCAGTGCGATCTCGAGCACGCGCACGTTCTGCTTGACCTTGGTGGCCTGGAACACGGCGAGCGCCTCGGGCGTGTAGCCCGGCGCCATCAGCACTTCGACGAACTGCTTGGCAATGGCCTGCGCGGTCTCGCCGTCGACCGGGCGGTTGAAGGCGATGATGCCGCCGAAGGCCGAGGTCGGGTCGGTCTTGAAGGCCTTGCCGTAGGCTTCAGCCGCGTCCTTGCCCACCGCCACGCCGCAGGGGTTGGCGTGCTTGACGATCACGCACGCGGGCACGTCGAAGCTCTTCACGCATTCCCATGCGGCGTCGGCATCGGCGATGTTGTTGTAGCTGAGCTCCTTGCCCTGCAGTTGCTTCGCCGACACCAGCGAGCCGGGCGCCGGATGCAGGTCGCGGTAGAACGCGGCCTGCTGGTGCGGGTTCTCGCCGTAGCGCAGGTCCTGCACCTTCACGAAGCGGCCGTTGCTTTGCGCCGGGAACAGCGAGCGCGTGGGCGAAGGCTGGCCGATGCTGGCGTCGAAGTCGATGGCCGAGAGATAGTCGCTGATGGCGCCGTCGTAGTCGGCGATGCGGTTGAACGCGGCCACCGAGAACGCGAACTTGGTCTTGTCGCTGAGCTTGCCGCCGGCCTGGAGTTCGGCCAGCGCCACGGCGTACTGCGAGGCGTCGGTCAGCACGCCCACGTCCTTCCAGTTCTTGGCCGCGCTGCGCACCATGGCCGGGCCGCCGATGTCGATGTTCTCGATCGCGTCTTCGAGCGTGCAGCCGGCCTTGGCCACCGTGGCTTCGAACGGATAGAGATTGACCACCAGCAGGTCGATGGTGTCGATGCCGTGTTCCTGGATGGCCGCCACGTGCGCGGGCAGGTCGCGCCGCGCGAGCAGGCCGCCGTGGATCTTGGGGTGCAGCGTCTTCACGCGGCCGTCGAGCATTTCGGGAAAGCCGGTGTGGTCGGCCACTTCGGTCACGGGCAGGCCGGCATCGGCCAGCAGCTTGGCGGTGCCGCCGGTGGACAGCAGCTTGATGCCCAGCGCATGCAGCGCCTGCGCGAATTCGAGGATGCCGGTTTTGTCGGAGACGGAGATGAGTGCGGTCTGGGCCATGGAATATGCCGTGGAGTTATTTATTTCAGGAGTTTGTGTTCAACCAGCTTCTTGCGAAGCGTGTTGCGATTCAGGCCCAGCCATTGCGCGGCCTTCGACTGGTTGCCCTCGGCGCGCGTCATCACGACGTCGAGCAGGGGCTTCTCGACCACACGCACGAGCATCTCGTACATGCCGTCGGGTTCGGTGCCGCGCAGATCACGAAAGTAGCTGTCCAGACTGGTGCGCACGCAGTCCTCGATGTGTTTCTTGCTCATGCTTTTTCTTCTCTTCCTCTCAACCGGCGGCGCAGGCCGCCTCCTCTTCACCGGACAGCTCTTCGGCCGCCTGGTGCACGGGCATGCGGTCCATGCGGTCCGCCAACCCGTCGAAATAATCGCCGACCGCGTGCAGTTGCGCAGCGGAGTCTTCGATGGTGTTCATCCGTGCGCGGAAGGCTTCGCCGTCCGGCAGCGTGCGCACATACCAGCCGATGTGCTTGCGCGCGGTGCGCACGCCGCTGAATTCGCCGTAGAGCGCGTAGTGCTCCACCAGGTGGTCGAGCAGCAGGCGGCGCACTTCGGCGACCAGCGGCGGCGCAAGGTGCGTGCCCGTGGCCAGGAAATGGGCGATCTCGCGGAAGATCCAGGGCCGCCCCTGCGCGGCGCGGCCGATCATCACCGCGTCGGCGCCCGTGGCCGCGAGCACTTCGCGCGCCTTCTCGGGCGAGCGGATGTCGCCATTGGCCACCACCGGCACGCGCACCGCGGCCTTCACTGCGGCAATGGTGTCGTACTCGGCGCTGCCCTTGTAGCCTTGCTCGCGGGTGCGGCCGTGCACGGTGAGCATCTGCACGCCGGCCGATTCGAAATCGCGCGCGAGCTTCACTGCGTTGCGGTGCTCTTCGCTCCAGCCGGTGCGCATCTTGAGCGTGACCGGCACGTTGTGGGGCTGCGCTGCATCGACCACGGCCTGCACGATTTCAAGCGCCAGCGGCTCGTCGCGCATCAGCGCCGAACCGGCCCACTTGTTGCAGACCTTCTTGGCCGGGCAGCCCATGTTGATGTCGATGATCTGCGCGCCGCGCTCGATGTTGTAGACCGCGGCCTCGGCCATCATGGCCGCATCGGTGCCGGCAATCTGCACCGCGATGGGACCGGGCTCGCCGTCGTGGTTGGCGCGGCGCGAGGTCTTGAGCGTGTTCCAGAGTTCCTTGCGCGAGGTGACCATCTCGCTGACCGCATAGCCCGCGCCGAGTTCACGGCACAGCATGCGGAACGGCCGGTCCGTCACGCCGGCCATGGGCGCGACGAACAGGCGGTTTTCCAGCGTGTGGGTGCCGATCTGCAAGGTCATGAAGTGGAAGGCGTCGCGAGAGCGGCTGCTGAAAAATGAGGCACGATTGTAGCCACGCGCGATGCCATGCGCTGAAACGATTTGCGCGCGCGGTACACCGCAAGCAACGGCTGCATCCGGCGTTTTCTCCGACCTGGCGCAGAGGGGCCGCTGCCTATACTGCGTCGACTCATTTCACTTTATGCAAGCCTGGCTCGACGCACTCCTGGCGCTCCTTGCGCTTCCGCAATACGGACTCTCCACGCTGTTCATCGCGGCCTTCGTTTCGGCCACGCTGCTGCCGGTGGGCTCGGAGCCCATTCTTTTCGGCCTGCTCAAGCTCAACCCCGACATGTTCTGGCCGGCCATCCTGGTCGCGACGGTGGGCAACACGCTGGGCGGTGCGGTCGACTGGTGGATGGGCTACGGCGCGCACAAGGTGGCAGACAAATATTCGCACTCGAAACATCATGTGCGGGTCTTGGGCTGGCTGGAGCGGCTCGGACCCAAGGCCTGCCTGCTGAGCTGGCTGCCGCTGGTGGGCGATCCGCTGTGCGCGGTGGCCGGCTGGCTCAAGCTGCCGTTCTGGCCATGCCTTGGCTACATGGCCATCGGGAAGTTCCTGCGCTACATCTGTATGACGGTCGCGCTGCTCTACGTGTTCCCGTCGTGAGCCGGCCGCTTCAGCTCAGCAGGCCGTAGGGGCCGCCGCGTTCGAGCGCGCGCTGGTAGGCCGGGCGCGCATGGATGCGCTCCAGGTACGCCATGAGCCTGGGCCGCTTCGCATCGAGGCCGCCGCGCGCCTGCGCGGCTTCGACCGGAAAACTCATCTGGATGTCGGCACCGGTGAATTCGCTGCCGGCGAACCATTCGCTCTTGCCGAGTTCGCCTTCCATGAAATTCAGGTGGCTCTCGATGTTGGGCGTGACGATGGCCGCCTTCGCCTTGCCCGAGATCATTTTTGCAATCGGCTTCACGAAGAACGGCATCTTGCTGTTCTCGATCCTGTCGAACACCAGCTTGAGCAGCAGCGGCGACATCGCCGAGCCTTCCGCGAAGTGCAGCCAGTAGCGATAGCGCACCGCCTCGGGCGTGCCCGCCGCGGGCGCGAGCCGGCCGCTGCCATGGCGCTCGATCAGCGTTTCGATGACCGCGCCCGACTCCGCCAGCGCCAGCCCGTCTTCCGTCGTCACCACCGGCGACTTGCCCAACGGATGCACGGCCCGCAGCGAAGCGGGCGCCAACATGGTCTGCGGATCGCGCTGGTAATGGACGATCTCGTAAGGCAGGCCGAGTTCTTCGAGCAGCCAGAGCACGCGCTGCGAGCGCGAGTTGTTCAGGTGATGAACGGTGAGCATGAGGCGGCTTTACGAACTGAAGAGGAAGTTCATCACGTCGCCATCCTTGACGACGTATTCCTTGCCTTCCGAACGCATCTTGCCCGCGTCCTTTGCACCCTGTTCGCCCTTGTAGGCGATGTAGTCCTCGAACGAAATGGTCTGGGCGCGGATGTAGCCCTTCTCGAAGTCGCCGTGGATCACGCCGGCGGCCTGGGGGCCGGTGTCGCCGATGTGGATGGTCCAGGCGCGCACTTCCTTCACGCCGGCGGTGAAGTAGGTTTGCAGGCCCAAGAGCTTGTAGGCCGCGCGGATCAGGCGATTGAGGCCCGGCTCGTCCTGGCCGATTTCGGCGAGGAACATCTTCTTGTCCTCGTCGTCCATCTCGGCCAGTTCGGCTTCGATCTTGGCGCAGATGGCGACCACGGGCGCGCCCTGCTTGGCGGCGTATTCGCGCAGGCGGTCGAGGTAGGGGTTGTTCTCGAAGCCGTCTTCGGCCACGTTGCCGACGAACATCGCGGGCTTGGCGGTGATCAGCGTGAACGACTTCACCAGCGGCTGTTCTTCCTTCGTGAACTCGAGCGCGCGCACCGGCGTGTTCTCGTTCAGCGCGGCCTGGCAGCGCTCGAGCAGGCCGACGAGCTTCTGCGCGTCCTTGTCGCCCGAACGCGCCACCTTGGTGTGGCGGTGCAGCGCCTTCTCGACCGTGGCCAGGTCGGCCAGGCAGAGTTCGGTCTGGATCACCTCGATGTCGGAGATCGGGTCGACCTTGCCGGCCACGTGGATCACGTTCTCGTCGTCGAAGCAGCGCACCACGTTCACGGTGGCGTCGGTTTCGCGGATGTGCGCAAGAAACTTGTTGCCCAGGCCCTCGCCCGTGCTGGCGCCGGCCACCAGGCCGGCAATGTCGACGAACTCGACGATGGCGGGCACCACGCGCTCGGGCTTGACGATCTCGCTGAGCTGGTCGAGCCGCGGATCGGGCACTTCCACCACGCCCACGTTGGGCTCGATGGTGCAGAACGGATAGTTTTCCGCTGCGATGCCGGCCTTGGTCAACGCATTGAAAAGGGTGGATTTACCGACGTTGGGCAGGCCGACGATGCCGCATTGCAAACTCATGGGGGGTCCTCTTGGGTAACCGGGGATTTTAGGCTGTCCAGGTTTTCCCTCGGCCGCGCGCATTTCGGGCCGCTTCACCCGCCCCGGAAACCCCCTGGCCAAGAATCAGGGTTAAACCGGATTAGCAAACGTTTGCGCAAACGTTTTCGTTGGTTAACATCGATGCCCCGGCCACAGACCGGCGCACCGCTCAACCACCTCAGGAGACATCACCCATGAAGTTCACCCGCCGCACGCTGCAAAGCGCAGCCGCCCTGGCGCTGCTGGGCGCTTTCGCCGCCTCGCCCGCCCTGGCCCAGGACAAGCCCAAGGTCGCGCTGGTCATGAAGTCGCTGGCCAACGAATTCTTCCGCACCATGGAAGACGGCGCCAAGGCGCACCAGAAGGCGCATGCCTCGGAGTACACCCTGGTGGCCAACGGCATCAAGGACGAGACCGACACGGCCGCCCAGATCAAGATGGTCGAGCAGATGATGGCGCAGAAGATCAATGCGCTGGTCATTGCGCCGGCCGATTCGAAGGCGCTGGTGCCGGTGGTCAAGGCGGCCATCGACAAGGGCATTCTCGTGGTCAACATCGACAACCAGTTCGACGCCGCCGCGCTGAAGGAAAAGGGCATCCAGGTGCCCTTCGTCGGCCCCGACAACCGCGCCGGCGCCAAGCTGGTGGGCGACGAGCTCGCCAAGAGCCTGAAGGCCGGCGACAAGGTCGGCATCATCGAAGGCGTGTCGACCACCTTCAATGCGCAGCAGCGCACCCTCGGCTACCGGGACGCCATGAAGGCCGCCGGCGCCACGGTGGTGGGCGTGCAGTCGGGCCAGTGGGAAATCGACAAGGGCAACACGGTGGCCGCCGGCATGATGCGCGAGCACCCCGACCTGAAGGCGCTGCTCGCGGGCAACGACAGCATGGCGCTGGGCGCCGTGGCGGCCGTCAAGGCCGCGGGCAAGACCGGCAAGGTGCTGGTGGTGGGCTACGACAACATCGGCGCCATCAAGCCGATGCTGAAGGACGGCCGCGTGCTTGCCACCGCCGACCAGTTCGCGGCCAAGCAGGCGGTGTTCGGCATCGAGACCGCGCTCAAGGCGCTGGCCGAGAAGAAGCCGCAGTCGAGCATGCCGGCCGAAGTGAAGACCGACGTGGTGCTGGTCACCAAGACCTCGGCCAAGTAAATGTTGCTCGCCCCCAGTCTTCGCGCACTTCGTGTCGCTTCGCCAACCCCCTACCGGGGGCAACACCTGAGGCCCGGCGAAGCCGGTTCCTCGGTGTTTCTGGAATGAGGTGGTCATCGTGACTGACGCCCATCGCAGTACGCCGGTGCTCTCGCTGAGCGCGCTCGGCAAGGACTATGCGGCGCCGGTGCTCGACGACGTGTCGCTGGTGCTGAACGCCGGCGAAGTGCTCGCGCTCACGGGCGAGAACGGCGCGGGCAAGAGCACGCTGTCGAAGATCGTCTGCGGCCTGGTGCAGCCCACGCGCGGGCAGATGCTGCTCGGCGGCGCGGCGTTCCAGCCTGCTTCCCGCCGCGACGCCGAGCGGCTGGGCGTGCGCATGGTCATGCAGGAACTGGGGCTGGTCACCACGCTGTCGGTGGCCGAGAACCTGCTGCTCGACCGGCTGCCCAACCAGACCGGCTGGATCCGCCGCGGCAAGCTGCACGATCTGGCCGCGCGCCAGCTCGCGAAGATCGGCATGGAGCACATCGACCCGGCCACGCCGGTGGCGCGGCTGGGCATCGGCCAGCAGCAGATGGTGGAGATTGCGCGCAACCTGCAGGACGACACGCGCGTGCTGGTGCTCGACGAGCCCACCGCCATGCTCACGCCGCGCGAGACCTCGCACCTGTTCGAGCAGATCGAGCTGCTGAAGGCGCGCGGCGTGGCCATCATTTATGTGTCGCACCGGCTCGAGGAGCTGCAGCGCATTGCCGACCGCGTGGCGGTGCTGCGCGACGGCCGGCTGGTGGACGTGCGCGCCATGGCCGGCGTGCGCGAAGCCGAGCTGGTGCAGCGCATGGTGGGCCGCGCGGTGCACGAGCATGAGGGCCGCGACCGCCGCATCGCCGGGCCGGTGCTGCTGAGCGCGCGCGGCATCGGCCGGGCCGAGGCCGTGAAGGACGTCGACATCGACCTGCATGCGGGCGAAGTCATGGGCCTGGCGGGCCTGGTCGGCTCCGGCCGGACCGAACTCGTGCGCCTGCTGTTCGGCGCCGACCGCGCCGACCGCGGCGAAATTCTTCTCTACGACGGCATTGCCGCCACGCAGCCGGTGCTGCGCGTGCGCAAGGGCTGGCGCTCGCCGATGCAGGCCATCCGCGCCGGCATCGGCCTGGTGACCGAAGACCGCAAGTCGCAGGGGCTGCTGCTCACGCAGCCGATCCGCGTCAACGCCACGCTGAGCGACCTGGGCGCCATCTCGCACGCCGGCTGGCTGCAGCGCGCCAAGGAGCGCGGCATCGCCCGGCGGCTGGTGGAGCTGCTGCGCATCCGCTCGCGCAGCATCGAGCAGCCGGTGGCCACCCTGAGCGGCGGCAACCAGCAGAAGGTGGTGTTCGCGCGCTGGCTGCACCGCGAATGCAAGGTGCTGCTGCTCGACGAGCCCACGCGCGGCGTGGACGTGGGCGCGCGCGCCGACCTGTACGCCGAGCTCGACCGCATGACCGACGCCGGCAAGGCGCTCCTGATGGTGTCGAGCGACCTGCGCGAACTCATGGCCATGTGCGACCGCATCGGCGTGATGAGCGCCGGCCGGCTGGTCGCGGTGTTCGAGCGCGGCCAGTGGAGCGAGCAATCGCTGCTGGCCGCCGCCTTCAGCGATGCGGCAGGCCGCGCCGCCAGCGCGGCAACCCCCACGGCGGGCTCCGCCATTTCCGATCCGAATCCGGGCCAACCGGCCACCGCCGACACACCATGACCGCAGCCGCCGCCACCTCCGCCCCGCCCTCCGCCCTGAAGGGCCAGCTGGGCACCTACGTGGGCCTGACCGTCGTGCTCGTGGGCATGGTCGCGCTCTTCGGCACGCTGAGCGAATATTTCCTCACGCGTGAAACCTTCATCTCCATTGCCAACGAGATTCCCGCGCTCGCGGTGATGGCCGTGGGCATGACCTTCGTGCTGATCATCGCGGGCATCGACCTGTCGGTGGGCTCGGTGCTTGCGCTGAGCGCGGCGGTCACGGCCGCCGCCATCCTCCAGTGGAAGCTCTCGGTGCCGGTGGCCGCCGCGCTGGGCCTGGCCACCGGACTGGTGTGCGGCAGCGTGACGGGCGCGGTGTCGGTCGCATGGCGGCTGCCGAGCTTCATCGTCTCGCTGGGCATGCTGGAGGCGGTGCGCGGCGGCGCCTACCTGGTGACCGATTCGCGCACGCAGTACGTGGGCGACGCGATCTCGGGCCTGGCCGCGCCGTGGATCGGCGGCATTTCCGCGGCCTTCGTGCTCGCGGTGGTGCTGGTGGCCGCCGGCCAGCTGGTGCTCACGCGCACGGTGTTCGGCCGGCACGTGGTGGGCATCGGCACCAACGAAGAAGCGATGCGGCTCGCGGGCATCGATCCGCGGCCGATCCGCATCATCGTGTTTGCCGCCACGGGCCTGCTGGCCGGGCTCGCGGGACTCATGCAGTCGGCGCGGCTCGAAGCGGCCGACCCCAATGCCGGCGTCGGCATCGAGCTGCAGGTGATTGCGGCCGTGGTGATCGGCGGCACCAGCCTCATGGGCGGGCGCGGCTCGGTGGTCAACACCTTCTTCGGCGTGCTGATCATCGCGGTGCTCGAGGCCGGGCTCGCGCAGGTGGGCGCCAGCGAGCCGAGCAAACGCATCATCACCGGCGCGGTCATCGTGGTTGCGGTGATCATCGACACCTTGCGCCAGCGCCGGGCCGATCGCCGCCTGGCCTGACGCTGCATAAAAAGGGGGAAGCAACCATGGCCACCATCAAGGACGTCGCGCTGCGCGCGGGCGTTTCGGTCACCACCGTCTCGCACGTGGTCAACGACACGCGCCATGTGAGCGCCAAGGGCCGCGAGCGCGTGGAAGAGGCCATCCGCGAGCTGGGCTACGTGCCCAACGCGATGGCGCGCAGCCTCAAGAGCAACACCACCTCGACGCTCGGCATGCTGATTCCGAACAGCTCGAACCCCTACTTTGCCGAGATCGTGCGCATCGTCGAGGACCGCTGCTTCGGCGCCGGCTACACGCTGGTGCTGTGCAACACGGACGACGAGCCGCGCCGCCAGAGCGTCTACCTGCAGGTGCTGGCCGAGCGCCGCATCGACGGGCTGATCGTGGTGTCGACCGGCGCCGGCGACGACGATTCGCTCGTCACGCAGCTGCACGGCCTGCGCATTCCCACGGTGCTGGTCGACCGCGAGATTGCCGACCCGGCCTGCGACCTGGTCGAAACCGCCCACATGCAGGGCGGGCTGCTCGCGGTGCGCCACCTGCTGTCGCTCGGCCACAAGCGCATTGCCTGCATCGGCGGGCCGGTGGGGGTGATGCCGAGCGAGCAGCGCATCGAGGGCTGGCGCATGGCGCTGGCCGAGGCCGGCACCGCGCCGAATGCCGATGCCCTGCTGTGGCGCGGCGGCTTCACGAGCCAGGGCGGCTACGAGGCGATGCACGCGATCCTGCGGACCGAAGAGGCGCCCTCGGCCGTCTTCGTCTGCAACGACCTGATGGCCATCGGCGCCCTGCGCGCCGCGCATGAAAGCGGTGTGCGCGTGCCCGACGAGCTCTCGATCGTGGGCTTCGACGACATCGAACTCTCGGCCTACACCAGCCCGCCGCTCACCACCGTGGCGCAGCCCAAGGAGCGCATCGGCGCGCTCGCGGTCGACATGCTGCTGGAGCGCGTGGGCGGCAAGCGGCGCGATGCGCGCAAGGTGGTGCTGCAGCCCGAGCTGCGCGTGCGCGCCTCGACCGCGCGGCACGCGAGCTTCCGCGAGGCCGCCGCACCGTCTTCCTCTTCCACGCCAAGCCGAAAGTCCCGCACCCCGTGAGTTCGAAGCCTTCTTCCTCTTCTTCCAGCGCCGCCCCGCCGCCGCGCATCGTGGTGCTCGGCAGCCTGAACATGGACATCGTGCTGCGCGTGCCGCATGCGCCGGCCGCGGGCGAAACCCTGCTGGGCCATTCGATCGCCCACATTCCGGGCGGCAAGGGCGCCAACCAGGCCGTGAGCTGCGCGCGCGAAGGCGGCCGCGTCGGCATGATCGGCTGCGTCGGCAACGACGCGCACGGCCAGGCGCTGCGCGATGCGCTCGGGCGCGACGGTATCGACACCGCCGCGCTGCGCACCAGCCCCGGCGAGCCCACGGGCACCGCGCTGATCCTGGTGGAAGACGGCGGCCAGAACCGCATCGTGATGATTCCCGGTGCCAACGCGCAGGCCGAGATCGACACGCCGGCGCTGCGCCAGCAGCTGCAGGGCGCGGCCTTCCTGGTGACGCAGTTCGAGATACCGCTGGACCAGGTCGCGCGCGCCATCTCGGTGGCGCACGAGGCCGGCTGCAAGGTGCTGCTCAACCCCTCGCCGGTGCAGCCGATCGCCGAGCCGCTGTGGCCGCGCATCGACACGCTGGTCGTCAACGAGATCGAGGCCGAGGCGCTGTGCGGCCAGGCCGCCGACAGCCCGCGGGAAGCCGCGCTGGCCGGCCAGGCCCTGCGCGCCAAGGGCATTGCGCGCGTGGTCGTCACGCTCGGCGCGCGCGGCGCCGTGGCCATCGATGCCGATGGCGCGCGCCACCATCCCGCGCCCCAGGTCCAGGCGGTCGACACCACGGCCGCAGGCGACACCTTCCTGGGCGCGCTCGCCGTGGCGCTGGGCGAGGGCCAGTCCTTCGACGAAGCCGTGCGCCTGGGCATCCGCGCCGCCGCGCTGTGCATCCAGCAGCCCGGCGCCCAGCCTTCCATTCCGCAGCGCGACGCCGTGCTGCAAAGCCCCCTGCCACCCGACTGGATCGCACTGTGAAACGTACCGCCCTGCTGCATGCCGAACTCTCGCAAGTGATTGCCGCGCTGGGCCATGGCGACATGCTGGTCATCGGCGATGCGGGCCTGCCGATCCCGGACGGCCCCCGGCGCATCGACCTGGCGCTCACGCCGGGGATTCCGCGGGTCGCGGACGTGCTCAAGGTCGTGCTTTCGGAGATGCAGGTGGAGCGCACGCTGATCGCGCGCGAAGCCATCGGGCAGCTGCCGGTGGGACAGCTGCCGGCATGGTGCGAAGGCCAGCTGGCCGCCCTGCCGGAGACGGTGTCGCACGAGGAACTCAAGCGCCTGAGCGCGCGCGCCAAGGCGGTGATCCGCACGGGCGAATGCACGCCCTACGCCAACATCGTCCTGTACGCCGGCGTGACCTTCTAGATAGAGCCTGCTATTCGAAGCGGTAGTTCGCGCCCACCGCCTGCCCCACCTTGAGCATGTGCTCCACGCCCTGCAGCACGATGCAGTTCATGCCGAAGGTGATGCGCCCGTCGACGCGCGGGTCGGCGCGGTAGGTGCGCAGCATGTCGCCGACCTCGGGGCTGCTCGTGGCGGTGGCCGGGTCGATGTCCGGGATCGGGCAGCGGGTGCAGGGCTTGACCGGCTTGAGCTCGGCCTCGCCTTCGCCGGTGGCGACGTGCAGCGCGTCGACCCGGTCCTCGTCGTGCGACTCGATGCCGGCCAGCACGATGTTCGGCCGGAAGCGCTCGATGCCGACCGCATCGTGGCCCGCGGCGGCCAGCCGCTCGTTGAGTTCGGCCAGCGAGCCCTCGCTGGCCACCAGCAGCGCAAAGCCGTCGGCGAACTGGTTCGTCGCCTCGACGCCATCGGTCCACTGCAGGCTCGACAGGCGCTTGTGCTCGGGGTCGAAGCGCACCAGCCGCAGCGCCTGCGGCTTGCCCGGCTCGGAGAGGAAGTCGCTGAACCACTGGGCGGCGATGTCGCCCATGTCGTAGGCGGCGACCTCGTCCTTCCAGACGCGCACGCGCACCGGCTTCTCGACCCGGTCGAAGGCCAGGTGCAGGGCCAGCATGCCCGGCGCGCGCAGCACCACTTCCATGTGCTTCATCTGCGGGCGGATCAGCGCCATGCGCGGCAATTGCCGCTGGGTCACGAACTCGCCCTGCGCGTCAACCACCATCCAGGCGCGGTCGAATTCCAGGCCGGTCTCGGTCAGCAGCGCCTCGGGAAGCTCGACCCCCGCGCACGATTTGACGGGGTAGACGAACAGGCGCGCAATGGTGGCTTCAATGTCGAAGGCGGGCTGTGGCACGTGGGGTTCCTTGGATTCCTTGGAATTGGGCAGCGATTGTCCCGCATCGGCCGCCGGGAGCGCAGCCCGGGAACGGGCTTGTTCTTACAATGGCCGGATGGCCCTCCCTCCTGAAGTTTGCATTCGCGGCGCCGGCATCGTGGGCCGCACGCTGGCCCTGCTGCTCGCACGCGAGCGAGTGCGCGTCGCGCTGGTGGTTCCGCCCGCCGCGGCCGGCAAGCAGGACATCCGGGCCTATGCGCTCAACACCGCCTCCCGCACCCTGCTCGAATCGCTGCGCGCCTGGCCTGACGCCGCGCATGCCACGCCGGTGCGCGAGATGCTCGTGCACGGCGACGAGGGCGGACGCGTGCAGTTCAGCGCCGTGCGGCAGAAGGTCGATGCGCTGGCCTGGATCGTCGACGTGCCGGCGCTCGAGCAGCAGCTGGCCGATGCGGTGCGCTTCCAGCCCCAGGTCGAAGTCGTTTCCGAGCCGGTGTCCGCGCCGCTCACCGTGGTGTGCGAAGGCAAGGCCAGCGCCACGCGCGACGCCCTCGGCGTGAGCTACGCGGTCACGCGCTATCCGCAGCATGCGATTGCGGCGCGGCTCGAAGCCGCGCAGCCGCACGACGGCGTGGCGCGCCAGTGGTTCAACGACACGGGCGAGGTGCTGGCGCTGCTGCCGATGGGCGGCGTGCAGGGCCGTTCGCTGGCGCTGGTGTGGTCGGTCGACCAGCTTCGCGCGCCCGCGCTGCTGGCGCAAGGCGACGAGGAATTCAACGCCGCGGTGAGCGAAGCCAGCCATGGCGCGCTCGGCCCGCTTCGGCTCACCAGCGAACGTGCCGCCTGGCCGCTCGCGCGCGCCATCGCCGACCGCTGGACCGGCACCCTGCCGCAGGCGAAGGGCGCGGCCGCGCAGTCGTGGGCACTGGCCGGCGACGCGGCCCACACGGTGCATCCGCTCGCGGGCCAGGGCCTCAACCTCGGCCTCGCCGATGCGGCCATGCTGGCCGACGTGATCCGGCAGCGCGAGTACTGGCGCAGCGTGGGCGACCCGCGCCTGCTGCGCCGCTACGAACGCGCGCGCCGCGCCGACGTGCTGCAGATGAGCCTGGCCACCGACGGCCTGCAGCAGCTGTTCTCGCACAGCGTGGGCCCCCTGCCCGCGCTGCGCAACTGGGGCATGCGCGGCTTCGACCGCACGCGCCTCCTCAAGCACTGGATCGCCAACCAGGCGATGGGCTTGAAGGCATGAATCCATCGACCGGACTTCCCATGAAACTCGCACGCAACCTTCTTCTCGCCGCCTGCACGTTGGCCGCGGCCGCCACGGCCCTGGCCGGTGAGGCCGAGATCCGCAAGAACCTTCCGGCGCGCATTCCGCAGTTCCCGGCCATCGACGAAGTCACCAAGTCGCCGCTGCCGGGCCTCTACGAAGTGCGCGTGAACGGCTTCCAGATCTACTACACCGACGAGCAGGGCAACTACCTGCTGCAGGGCAACCTGATCGACGTGAATGCGCGCAAGAACCTGACCGAGGAGCGCATCGAGAAGCTCAGCCAGGTCTCGTTCGACAAGCTGCCCATGAAAGACGCCATCAAGATCGTGCGCGGCAGCGGCAAGCGCAAGCTCGCGGTGTTCGAAGACCCGAACTGCGGCTACTGCAAGCGCTTCGAGAAAGACATGAAGACGGTCGACAACGTCACCGTCTACCTGTTCCTCTACCCGGTGCTCGGTCCCGATTCGGCCGTCAAGTCGCGCGACATCTGGTGCAGCAAGGACAAGGGCAAGGCCTGGGGCGACTGGATGGAAACCAGCGTCAAGCCCGCCACCGCGGCAACCGGCTGCGACGTCACGGCCCTGCAGCGCAACGTGGAATTCGGCCGCAAGTACAACATCACCGGCACGCCCACGCTGATCTTCAGCGACGGCACCCGCACGCCGGGCGCCATTCCCGCGGACCAGGTCGAGAAGCAACTCGCCGCCTCCATCAACTGATGGCCGCGCCGACCGTTTCCCGGCGCGCGCGAGCGGCTGCGCCGGCCGCCGCGGTGCACTACCGCATCGAGTGCGCCGACCTGCATGCGCACCTCTTCGCCGTCACCCTGACCATCGAGGCCCCCGCCGCGCAGCAGCGCGTGGCGCTGCCGGTGTGGATTCCGGGCAGCTACCTGGTGCGCGAGTTCGCCAAGAACCTGCAGGGCCTGCGTGCCACGCAAGGACGCCGCAAGCCCGCGCTGACGCAGCTCGACAAGTGCAGCTGGCAGGTCGACTGCGTGCCGGGCCAGCCGCTGGTGCTGCACTACCAGGTCTGCGCCTACGACAACTCGGTGCGCACCGCCTGGCTCGACGCCGGCCGCGGCTTCTTCAACGGCACCAGCCTGTGCCTGCGCGTGGAGGGCCAGACCGATGCGCCGCATGCGCTGGACATCAGCGCTCCCGCCCTGCCGCCCGGCGACGATGCGCGCTGGTCCTGCGCCACCGCGCTCGTGCCCTCGAAGGTCGACAAGCACGGCTTCGGCCGCTACCTGGCCGCTGGCTACGACGAGCTGGCCGACAGCCCGGTCGAGATGGGCCCCTTCTGGAGCGCCGAGTTCGAGGCCTGCGGCGTGCCGCACCGCTTCGTCATCGCGGGTGCCGCCGCCTCGTTCGACGGCGAGCGCCTGATCGCCGACACCCAGGCCATCTGCGAAGCCGAGATCCGCTTCTGGCATGGAGACAAGGCCGGCAAGCGAGGCGGCCCCAAGCTGCCGATCGACCGCTACGTGTTCATGCTCAACGCGGTGGACGACGGCTACGGCGGGCTGGAGCACCGGCACTCCACCGCGCTGATCTGCAACCGGCGCGACCTGCCCCAGCGCGGCGCGAAGAAGCAGCCCGAGGGCTACACCACGCTGATGGGCCTCATCAGCCACGAGTACTTCCACACCTGGAACGTCAAGCGCATGCGCCCGGCCGAGTTCGCGCACTACGACTACAGCCGCGAGAACTACACGCAGATGCTGTGGTTCTTCGAGGGCTTCACCAGCTACTACGACGACCTGCTGCTGCGCCGCGCCGGCCGCATCGACGACGCGGGCTACCTGCGCCTGCTCAACAAGACCGTGAACCAGGTGCTGCAGACGCCGGGCCGGCTCGTGCAGTCGGTGGCCGAGGCGAGCTTCGATGCCTGGGTCAAGTACTACCGGCAGGACGAGCAAACGCCCAACGGCACCGTCAGCTACTACACCAAGGGCGCGCTGGTGGCGCTGTGCTTCGACCTCAGCTTGCGCCGCGAAGGCAAGGGCACGCTCGACGACGTGATGCGCCACCTGTGGACCCAAGGCGGCGGCGGCCCGATCAGCGAAGCCGACGTGGCCGCCGCGCTCCAGGCCGTGGGCGGCCGCTCCTATGCGGCGGAAATCGCGCAGTGGATCCACTCGACCGACGAGCTGCCGCTGGCAGATTTGCTGCGCGCGCACGGCGTGGCTGCGCTCGAGGATCCGTCGCAGCAGGCGCAGGCGCTGGGCCTGCGCGTGGCCGAGGCCAACGGCAGCGTCCAGGTCAAGGTGGTGCTGCGCGGCGGCGCCGCCGAAAAGGCCGGCTTCTCGGCCAACGACGAATGGATCGGCATCGAGCTGCCGGCCGTCGGCCGCAAGGGCCAGCAGCGCCCCGCGCAGGCCTGGCGCATCGCCAAGCTCGACGACCTGGCGCTGTACCTTGGCGACGCCACCCGCTGCACCGCGCTGGTGGCGCGCGACCGCAAGCTGCTGAGGCTGCCGCTGGTGCTGCCGGAGGGCGCCACCACCTGGCGCCTGTTCTCGCACGACGCCGCAAAGATCGCGGCCTGGCTCGCGCCGGGCGCGCGGCGCTGATCCGCGCCTATGGCCTGTATACAGTGAATCGCGTTTTCACCTTCCCTTGGAGACACCCATGAGCTACGAAAACATCGAAGTGCGGACCGAAGCAGGCAAGGTCGGCATCATCACCCTCAACCGGCCCAAGGCGCTCAATGCGCTCAACGACGCGCTCATGACCGAGCTGGGCACCGCGCTCAAGGCCTTCGATGCCGACGACGCCATCGGCTGCATCATCGTGACGGGCAGCGAACGCGCCTTTGCGGCCGGCGCCGACATTGCCGCGATGGCCAAGTACAGCTTCATCGACACCTACAAGGGCGACTACATCACGCGCAATTGGGAGACCATCCGCTCGATCCGCAAGCCCGTGATCGCGGCCGTGAGCGGCTTTGCACTGGGCGGCGGCTGCGAGCTGGCGATGATGTGCGACTTCATCATTGCGGCCGACAACGCCAAGTTCGGCCAGCCCGAAATCAAGATCGGCGTGATCCCCGGCGCCGGCGGCACGCAGCGCCTGCCGCGCGCGGTGGGCAAGAGCAAGGCGATGGACATGGCGCTCACCGCCCGCATGATGGACGCCGCCGAAGCCGAGCGCGCGGGCCTCGTGAGCCGCGTGGTGCCTTATGCGCAGCTGGCCGACGAAGCGCTCGGCGCTGCGCTGATCATCGCGGGCTACTCGCAGATCGCGGTGATGGCGGCCAAGGAGTCGGTCAACCGCGCGTTCGAGAGCGGCCTCTCCGACGGCGTGATGTTCGAGCGCCGGCTGTTCCATGCGCTGTTTGCCACGGCCGACCAGAAGGAAGGCATGGACGCCTTCCTTGCCAAGCGCCAGCCGGACTTCAAGAACGCCTGAGCGATCAGCGCGCGAGCAGCGCCTTCAACTCGGCCAGCGCCTGCGCCGGCGGCGTGCCGACCGAGGCGCCGGCTGCCGTGCCCTGCGGCGTCCAGCGCACCTTGTCGCCCGCGATCTCTAGCACTGCGAGCAGGGTGGTGCCGCGGTAGAGCTCCAGCCGCGTCTCGACGGGCGCGGCCGGTTCAGCGCCCGGCGCGGTGGCCGAACGAGCCAGCGTGTTGACCAGTGCGGCCAGCCCCTCGGTGTCGCCGCGGGCATGGCGCACGCTCTGCCCGGCGCGTGTTGCGTTCAGCGACGTCCATTGGTCGAGCGCCGAGAACGCACCTTCAGCCGGACTTGCCGCGGCCTTGCCTGCCATCACGGCCGCGCGCGGCGCGGGGGCCGAGCGCAGCATGCCGGAGGCGGCGTCGGCGCTGGGGCTGCGCTGCGGTGCCGACAGGGCTGGAGAAGAACCAGAAGTGCCGCCGCTGGCGGCCTCGCGGGTGGCGGGCGGCGCTGCGGGGGCCATGGGCGCAGGAGGCAGCGGCGGCGCGATCGCTGCTGCTGGTGATGATGCTGGTGCCGGTGGAACTGCTGCAGGTGGCGCAGGTGCGGGAAGCGACGCTGGCAGGGGCGGCGGCTCTGGCGCGACCTGGCTGGCCTGGGGCTCGGGCGCTGGTGCGGCAGCCTGCTTGCCGGAGGGCGGCGGCGCCGATCGGCGCACTGCGATCTCCCTGCTTCGCATGGACTCTTCGCTCACCGTGTCTCGCGCCGCTTCGGCCTGCAGCTGCGGCTGGGCTTGCGCTGGTGCCGGTGGCGGGGCCGATGCGGTAGCTGGCGCGGGCGCGGGTGCCGCGGCCGGTGCCGGAACCGCAGCCGCAGACGGCGCCGCCTCCTGAGCAGTCGCAGGCGCGGAGGCAACTCCCGCCTCTCCATCCAGCCGCGCATCGGGCACCGGTTCGCGATGCCAGAGCACGGTCACGAAGGTGGCCAGCAGCACGGTCGCAAAGGCCGCGTTCCACGGCATGCGGGCATGCGATCCCCCGCCGCCGCCGAACAGCCGGCGCCACCACGGCACGGCACTCTTGTCTTCGGCCGCCGGCGCCGCCGCGGGAACCGGTGCGAGGTTGTGCGCCATCTTCCGGATCGCGTCGCGGGTGCGCGGATCGGGCAGTGCGTCGCAGTCGGGCGCGTGGTCGAGCGCACGGCGCAGTGCGGGATCTCGCAGCGCCGCGTCCTCGCCGCCATCGTCGAAGCCGGGGGTGCCGTTGCCGCCGCCGGTGTTCATGCGCGCTGCTCCAGCACCGACAGGTAGCGCTCCATGCAGCCGCGCAGTTTCTGCAGCCCATAGCGCAGGCGGCTGCGCACGGTCTCGAAGCCGATCTGCAGGCTGGCCGCGAGCGCTTCGACCGTCAGCCCGTCTTCGTGGTGCAGCAGGAACGCGGCGCGCTGCTCGGCAGGCAGTTCGTCGAGGCAGGCCAGCAGGCGCCGGCCGGCGGCGCGCCAGAACGCGAGTTCTTCGGCCGATGGATGCGCCGCGGCATCCATCGCGCCGCGCACGCCGCGGTCGAGCGTGGGAAAGGCGTCCTCGCCATCGTCCGGATGCGCGGCGTCGAGCGCCACCTCGCGCCCGCTCACGCGCAGCCGGTCCATCGCCAGGTTGTGCGCGATCGTGAAGGCCCAGGTGCGCCAGGCGGCGCCCTGCGGCGAAAAACTGTCGCGCGCCGAGATGATGCGCACCCAGGTGTCCTGGAACACCTCGTCCGCCTGCGCGGCCAGCCGGGCGCCCAGCAGCCGCTTGACGAAGCGGAACAGCCCGCCCTCGTGGCGCGCGTAGAGCACGTCGAACGCCGCGCCGTCGCCGCGCGCGTAGGCCAGCATCAACTGGTCGTCGGGCATGGCGTCGCGCTCGGTGGCGGCTTTGGCGGAAGGGGCGCGGGGCAGCGCAGACATCGGCGGATTTTCACCCGGGGTTGTACGGGCGGCGGCCGGCTTCGGGGTTGGCCATCGCAAAAAAGACACCGTGTGCGGCTTGGCGGGCTTGATTCCGGGCCCGCAGCCTGCGCTATAATCTTGGGCTCGGCACAAAACTGTGCCGAACGGCTCTTTAGCTCAGTCGGTTAGAGCGATGGAATCATAATCCACAGGTCCGCGGTTCGAGTCCGTGAAGAGCCACCAACATCACTTCTGCGGTGCTCCGCAAAAGTCAAAAAGCCCTAAGCAAATCAACTACTTAGGGCTTTTTTGTTTGGGCCTTCGCACGCCCCGAGCAAGGGCCCGGCGGCGCAGCAAAGCCTGGCGGCGGCCTATTCGCCGCCCAGGCTCACCAGCACCCAGCCGGACTCATCCAGATGGATGGAAATTGGCTTCATCGCTGTGCCCCTCACACCTTCATGCCGCCGGCAGCCGCCACCCTGCGGTAGTCCAGCCATCGGCGTCCGCCGATCGCGTAGATGAGCGCGGCCCACGCCAAAGCGCCGAGTGGCTGATACGTGAACACGATGCCGGTGAACACCACATTGAACAGCATCGCGAAGTAAAAGAACGGGTTGATCGTGCCGTAGTACCGCGTGTCGTCGCCGACTTGCACACCCATCACGATCTTGCCGCCGTTGAGAAACCAAAGCCGTGTGGCCTTCTCCGTTTCGACCCCGTCCTGCAGGAAGTTGTTGAGCTTGCGGTCGATCATCACGTTCGTCAGCGTCTTGTCGCCGATCTGGATGAGCGAATACTTGACCACCTCGTTCTTCATGTTCACGGTCGACTCGCCCAGCCGCGTGAGCCTGCCTTCGATCAGTTTCATTGCGTCCCCTCCTTCAGTTCTTGTCGATCTGCTTGATGAGGACGGACGCCTTGGGCGTACCGATGGCGTTCGCATAGAGCGTCGCCAGCACGGGCCAGAACTCCGGCCCGACAGCCCCGTCGTCGTCGCCAAAGCCCTTGAAGTGGGTCGCAAGGCCCAAGGCATGCCCGATCTCGTGGATGACGATGGTGCCGTCTGCCACGCATTGCGGGTTGTCCAGGTTCACGTACATCCGCCCGGTGAGTTCGCCAGGACTGAGCAATGAAGCGGACCAGCCGCCACCAAAGGGCGCATCGCTGACGTTGGCGCAGAAGCCCTGCGGATTGGCGCCGGCCGGCAGGTAGGCCGTGCCCTGGCGGAACACGATGCCGCGGGTGATCGTCGCCTCGTCGGCGGCGGCGATGCTGGTGCGGTCGAAGATGGCGAACCCGAGCTTGGCTTCGATCTCGTCCATCGCAGGCACCGCGCGGGCTTCGCCATTGGTCTTGACCGGGATGGGCAGGTTCCAGCGCTTCACCACGCCTGCGTACCGGCCGTTCCACGGGTAGCCGGCGCTGGAGAGATTGGTGGAATCGACGAGGCCGAGGATTTCGCTATCGGTCGGGCCGGCGGAAGCTACTGGCGCCACGGGCTCGGCCGGAGCCTGTGCCTCAGGTGTAGCCGGCGCCGTGGGCGTCGTCGTTTGCGCCGGGGTGGAGGGAAGCCCCGCGACAGGCCCCATTTGGGCGCTGCCGCCTCCACTTCCGCCGCCGCAAGCCGCCAACACGAGGGCGGTGCTCAAGAAAACCATTCTGCTCTTCATTTTTTGATCCCTGATTTCTATCGATAAAAAGGCCAAAGTGACATTTTTGGCTCGAGAGAATCATAATCATAAAAGGTCAAAATGGCCTTTTCCAGGGCGGCAATGAGCATCGATGAATGCTGCTGTCCATCCACCATCGCCGATACGAAGTCCTGCGCAAGCACCTGCGTGCGGTACGGCTTACCGCAGGGCTGACGCAGGCTGAACTGGGCGCACGGCTGAAGGTCGACCAGTCCTATGTTTCGAAAGTCGAACGGGGCGAGCGGTACATGGATGTCCTGTTCTATCTGGACTGGTGCCGCGCCTGCAAACTCCGGCCGGAGAGCACCATCGTGGATCTGATCAAGGCGGGGGCGTAGCGGTCCACGGCTGCACATGCGGTAAACCATGCCGCGCGTGATGGCGGCCTACGGGTTTGCTGGGTCAGCAATGAATGGCAGCTTGGCATCCCGACCAGACAGATGCGGCCAGGTGCGGACATTCGCCTCACGGATCAGATATGACAGACTCGTGGCTCAAGTTGCCGCATCGTTAGGACTTCATGGAGATTCGTCGGTTCAGGCTTGGTGATGAGGCTGCGCTGTTCCGCGTGTACTTCACGGCCATCCACGAGATTGCCTGTCGCGACTACTCACCCGAGCAAGTCGAGGCATGGGCTCCAGCGGACCTTGACGCGGACCTTTGGACAAATCGAGTCCGGGGAATCCAGCCCTTCGTCGCTGTGCTTGGCGACGAAATCGTCGGCTATGCAGACGTTCAGCAGGATGGCTACGTCGACCACTTCTTTGTATCGGGCGCTCGTCCGCGGCAGGGAATCGGAACCAGGCTGATGGCCCGCATCCACGAGGAGGCCAGATCTCTTGGTCTGACCGAACTGACGTCGGACGTGAGCAAGACCGCCGAGCCCTTTTTCGCTCTCCACGGATTTCATGTGGTCGAGCGACGGTTTCCAGTCCTTCGGGGCGTCACACTTCAGAACGCGTTGATGCGCAAGGTACTTGCGCGCGGGGGCTGAGCGTCGCGTTCATCCGCATCTTGTCCGTCAGATGCGGCCGAGGTACTGTTCTCAGGTCTGCTAGTTCGATCGCGAAGCCTGAACGTCGAAATCGGGCCCTTCTGCGACACTCGCGCCGAGCAACTGGTCGTCTGAAAGCTGACCTTCGGCGCAGTGCTCGCACAGGACGCTCAATGCAAATAAAACAACCGACCTTTCCATTGACCACAGCCGCGTTTGCGGCCGCTCTGCGAACAGGTCACGGGCGCGCCATGCAGCAGGTTGCAAGCCATGGACCGAATGGATTCGAAGACGAGATCACACAGGCATGTGTGTCGTGTCTCTCCTACGATCCTCAGTGCGAGGCGCAGCGAGCTCCGTGGCTGCTTTCGATTGTCGATCGCGCGAAGCTGAGCAAGGAGGTACTTCGGGCGCTCGAGGCGATGGCGGATACGTCATTGCCAGAGAACCATCGCGACATGAGTCATCGCAGTGCGATCCTGAAAGAGCTTGCCAGTTCGGGTTCGGAAGACGCGAGAAGCTTGTTGTATCGGTCGCTGGTCCGACTGTCGCATACGTCTGACGTGATTGGTGTCGATCAAATATTGGCTCTGGACGGCGTGGACGGACTGATCCATGTCGCTCGACAGTTAGGACAATGGCTGCGGACAGATCCGGACTTCTGGGTTGATGACTGTCCCAGCGAGCAGTTCGATTCGCTCACGGGCATCAAGGGAGGGCTAGCCGCACTCGAACGCGAGGCTGCGGTCGACTCGGATATTGCGAACTACCTTGCAGGCATGCGCAGAACACGCGAGAGTCGCAGCGCCTCTTCAAGCCGCTTCAACATCACGGCCTATACAGGCGACGAGATCGTGGCGCACGTCAGCAAGAACCTAGGGGATCAATGTCATTGGTTCCGGCGGTGGGGCGCGAAAGCGGCCAGCGACCATCTCGATACGGTATTCGCTGCGCTGCTGGCGTCAGATGAGCCCGAGCATGTCAAGCGCTTGCTCGGATGCTTTGCACAGAAGGGCGTTCCGCGATTCGACAGTCGGTTGCTCCCATGGATTGCTCATCCCGATGAGCAGATTCGGCGGGCCGCTGTGAGAGCCGTGGCCCCGCTCACGCACGGGGAGTTGCGGCAAGCTGCCATGCGCTTGCTTGCTGCCGGCGAATTGGCGAACGGCGTCTCCTTGCTGGTGAACAATTTCGAAGCTGGCGACTTTGCGATATGTGCGGAGTATCTAGAACCGTTGCACGACGCCGATCAGGCCCATCGTCTCGTCGGAGAACTTCTGGACTTGTGCGAAGCGCACCCGGACGCAGGCGCATCCCACTGTCTTCTCTACGTTTATGAGCTTTCACCTTGCTCGATATGCCGCAAGCGAGCCTTAAAGGCCCTGATCGACACGAGTGCCGCTCCGGCCTGGGTATTGACAGAAGCTGCGCACGATGCCGACCCAGACGTACGAGCACTTGTCGCGGCCTGAGCGCTACCGTCTTCTCCTTCCGCATTGTCCGGTAGAACCGATGCACTCCCCAATATTGGGGTTGGCCTTGCCGGCCAGGCAACCGGAAAGGGGCCTATGACGGTCAGCTCATGGCCGGACTCGAAAGTCTAGCCTTGAGCAGCGACAGTCCGCTTCCGCTGCGTAGGCGCCTTCGCAATACCGGGCGCATGACGGCAAGGAACCCGAAGCTGCCACAAGGATGCGTCTTCAACCAACGCTCAACCCAACTCCGCCCACTCCACCCGAAGCCTCTCCAACTGCCCGCGCACTTGATCGACCAACGGACCCGCCCGGCGCGCCGAAAGCGCCAGCCACAGGGTGGCGCGAGTCATTGCCACATAGAGCAATCGCAACTCGTCCGCAGCAGATTGATGCTTGGCCTCTTCGAACGCATCGATCGCACCGACCAGGACATGGGAGAACTCCAGTCCCTTGACGCTGTGGGCAGTCAAGATCCGCACCGCATCGTCGGCCCATTGCAGGTCGCGCGGCTTGATGGTGCGCATTGACTGGAAGGGAATGCCATGCACACGCAGGGCGTCTTCCAGAGGTTCCATCGCCGCCTTGTAGCGGAAGACCACCGCGATCTGTCCCAGCCGCACGCCCTCGGCCTGCAACTGCGCGATGCGCTGGGCCTGCCACAGCGCTTCGGTCCGGGCGGAGTCTGCTTCGTGGAGCACTGGCATCGGGCCGCGGCGCCCCGCCGAGTCCGGCCGAACGACAGATACCGGCGCGTCACCGTTTGCGCCATCGAGCAGCGCGCCGAGTTCGCTGTCGTTCATGTCGGCAGCGGAGTCCGAGGCCGGACCTTGAGGCATCAACTCGCCTGCGCACCGCAGCGCCAGGCTCAGCACTTCCGCCGTGTTGCGGTAGTTGGTGCGCAGGATGGTGCTGCGACGGCCGCCGACCACATCGATGCCAAGGGCCTTGAACGGCGTCTTTCGATTCTGCTTCTTGTAGATTGCCTGGGCATGGTCGTAGAGGACCAACAGCGCCTTTGTGGCGGGGTTGACCAGTTCCACTGCCATTCGCAGCCAGGCGTCCTCGAAGTCGTGCGCCTCGTCGATCATCACAGCCGTGTATTGGCCCTTGGGTACGAAGCCGCTTGCAAGTGCACGCTCAACGGTGGCAGCCAATTCGGTGAAGTAGGCGTCGGCCGGGCTGCGCGGCGCCTTCACCTCCAGTTGGTAGGTGCGCACCATGTCCTCGCACCAGCTATGGAACGAGCGCACCACCACACCTTGGTCGGCTCCGTCGACTCCCCGCTGCTGCAAGAGATAGGCGATGCGTTCGGCAAGCGCGCGGTTGTAGCAGAGCACCAGCACAGGCCGCCCGACCGCCGCGGCGGCCTTGGAGAGATGCTGCGCACGGAACACCAGGATCATGGTCTTGCCCGATCCGGCGACACCGTGGATGACCCGGTGGCCATCACCCATGCGGCGCGCCTCGCGTTCCTGCTGCATGTCCATGACGTGCATCATGTCGTGCATGCGAATGGGGCCATTCGGCTTCGCCTCGCCCAGCTGAAGCGCCGCTTGCTGCGGCTCCACCCGCAGGGTCGGGAACAAGTGCCAGCGCACACGATCCTGTTGCGGCAGGGTCAGCGTATGCGGGAAGTTCACCTGCATCATCGACCACAGCCTCTGGCTGAAGAGCTCTGTGTCCGTGTCGTCCTCCAGATCGTCACGCAGCAGCGTTCGTTCTGGTGGAAAGATCTCCGCGAAGCCGGGGTCCGAGACGCTGTCACGCCTGAGATTCACCAAGGCGCAGCCCCAGCCCCACGGGAACAGCAGCTTTCCCTTGAAACGGCCTTCCGCGGCCACCACCGCCGGGTCCAGCTGCATTCGATCGACGAGCGCGAGCACGTGCTGGCGCGCCTGGGCCAGCGGATGGGGGCTGGTCACCACGCCCCGCTCCACGTTGAGCTGCACACGATGCTTGTCAGCACCGGCCAGCGTGCTTCGCTTCCAGTCCTTGACTTCCAGCACCAGCAAGCCCTGTCGCGGGCTCAGGATCACGAAGTCAGGCTGCAGGCCGGCATCGCCAATCGGGAGGTCGTGCCAAACCAGATGGTCGTCCGGCAAGTGGCGTTTCAGCGCCTCGAAGAGCTTGCGCTCACCTGTGTTGCAGCGGGCATGAACGGTTGTTTTGCCCTGAGGGAAGTAAGCCATGCGTGCGCCCTTAAGACCGAGCCCGCTCGCCGCCGGAGGACCAAGGGCTTTGCGGGCAACGGCTCCGTCATCGATCGGTAACTGATTGTGATCGAAGCGGCAAAGACCTCCGTCCCGCCCGCCGGCCCTTGGCTGAATTCGTGATGTATGTCACGAATCCAGACCGCTTTTTCGAGACGCCCGTTCCACGCGCCCCCGATTTTTCCACCGCCCCACCCCCTGCCCATTCCGCAGGCAACCTAGTGCCAACCCCCGTCAATGCTGGCTCTGGCGACTCCGGTCCTCAGACAACCCACAGAGTTGTGCACAGAAAAAAGGAACAAGTCATCAATTTGACTTGAGCGGCCGCTTCATCCCGCTTTGCGAAAAGTCAGGTTGATGCGCCGGCTGCCCAGCAGCGTGTGCGGCCGGTCTTCGAGCGGCAGCACGCCGTGGTAGCGCAGCCGGTCGGGCCCGCCCCACACCACCACGTCGCCGTGCACCAGCGGAATGCGCGCGGCCTTGTCGCTGCGGACGAGTCCGCCGAAGAGAAAGGTGGCCGGCATCCCGAGCGACACCGAGACGATGGGCGCGCCGTAGTCGCGCTCGTCCTTGTCCTGGTGCAGCGACAGCCGCGTGCCGGGCTCGTAGCGGTTCACCAGGCAGGCGTCGGGCTGGAAGCCCGCAAACCCGGCCTCGGCGGCCGAGGCTTGGGCCAAGCGCGCAAAGGCCGCTGGCATGGCGGGCCAGGGCAGGCCCGTTTCGGGATCGTGTTCGCCATAGCGGTAGCCGCGCCGGTCCGAGATCCAGCCGAGCCGGCCGCAGTTGGTCATGGCGACCGACATCGTGAAGCCGCCGGGGGTCACCAGGTGGCGGAAGGCGGCGCGCTGCTCGACCTCGTGCAGCGCGGGCAGCAGTTCGTCGACATACGGCAGCGCAAACCCGCGCAGCACGAACGCGCCAGGGCCGATCGCCTGCTTGCCGCGCGGCAATGCGGCGTCTTCGAGGGCATCGGAGAAAAGGTCGAAGGTCACGGCAGCGCGATTTTCTCGCGCGGCGGGCTGCCTGCCGCGGCCGCGGCCACCAATCGCCCCAGGGTCTGCATCGCCTTTTCGCTCTGCGCATCCCAGGCATGCCCGTAGTTCAGGCGCAGGCAGTGCGCGAAGCCGCGCGTGGCCGAGAAGATGGGCCCGGGCGCCACGCTGATGCCGCGCTCCAGCGCCTGGGCGTGGATGGCGAGCGCATCGACCTGCGCCGGCAGCTCGACCCACATGAAGTACCCACCCAGCGGCCGCGTGGCGCGCGTGCCTGCAGGAAAGTAGTGGCCCACTGCCTGCGCAAAGCTCGCCTGCTGCACGGCCAGGACCTGGCGCAGCTTGCGCAGGTGCTTGTCGAGGCCGCCTTTTTCCAGGTAGCTTGCGAGCGCAAGCTGCGCGGGCACCGAGGTGCTGAGCGTGGTCGTCAGCTTCAAGCGCGCCACGTTGCGCGCAAAGCGCCCGGCCGATGCCCATCCGATGCGGTAGCCCGGTGCCAGGCATTTCGAGAACGACGAGCAATGCAGCACGAGCCCCTGCGTGTCGAAGGCCTTGGCCGGCGGCGGGCGGCGGTCGCCGAAGTAGAGCTCGGCGTACACGTCGTCCTCGATCAGCGGCAGCGCGTGCCGTGCGAGCAGTTCGACCAGCGCCTTCTTCTTCGCGTCGGGCATCAGGCTGCCGAGCGGGTTCTGGAAGGTGGTCATGAGCCAGCAGGCCTTGGGCTGGTGGGCCGCGATGGCGAGCTCCAGCGCGGCCAGGTCGATGCCTTCGCCGGGATGCGTCGGCACCTCGATGGCGCGCAGGCCCATGCGCTCCAGCGCCTGCAGGGCCGCATAGAAGGTGGGCGATTCGACGATCACCGAATCGCCGGGGCGCGTGACCGCCGCGAGGCACAGGTTGAGCGCCTCCAGCGCGCCGTTGGTGACGACGATCTCGTCGGCCGCCACCTGCATGCCGTCGCCCAGGTAGCGCAACGCAATCTGCCGGCGCAGCGCCGCGCTGCCGGGCGTGAGGTCGTCCACGGTGCTCCACGGGTCGAGCGACTTGGCGCTCGCGGCCATGAACTGGCCCAGCCGCGCCAGCGGAAACAGCAGCGGGCTCGGAAACGCCGAACCGAAGGGCACCACCTTGCGCGACATGCTGGCCTCGAGAATGTCGAACACGTGGTCGCTCACGTCGAGCGACCTGGGCCCCTCGGCCGGTCGCGAGGTGAGGTTGGCCTCGGGCGGCGCATCGCGCAGCCCGCCGCCGGTGACGTAATAGCCCGAGCGGTCCCGCGCGCGCACCAGGCCGCGCGCCTCCAGCAGGTAGTACGCCTGGAACACGGTGGAGGCGCTCACGCCCCGGCTCTCGCCGGTGTGCCGCACCGAGGGCAGCCGGTCGCCGGTCTTGAGCGTGCCGTGGCGGATCGACGCCTCGATGTCGGCGGCAAGGGCTTCATAGCGCTTCATGGCGGGGCGGTCTTCATTCGGTGGTGGGACTTTATCTGCTCCGGTGATTTGGCTCGGATCTGCATCTGTTTTTTTGGCTGCGCTTGCGGCACAGTCGGTGCATGTCCAATCTCATGCGCGCGGTACGCGCGGTTCTCTGGAGTTTCATCGGGCTGGGCGGCCGCCGCGCGGACGCCGACCGGCGCACCGCACAAGTCGGGCTGCTGCCACTCGTCGGCGTCGCGCTGGTCACGGTGCTGCTGCTCATTGCGGGGCTGCTGGCGCTGGCGCACTTCGCGGC
This sequence comes from Variovorax sp. 01N425, assembly GCF_056399465.1. Lineage (NCBI taxonomy): Bacteria > Pseudomonadati > Pseudomonadota > Betaproteobacteria > Burkholderiales > Comamonadaceae > Variovorax > Variovorax sp. 01N425. Next base: position 62,130 of record NZ_JBFTRJ010000016.1, read on the forward strand.
CGGCACATGACGAAGAACAACGTCGTCCGCCGCATCGTCGCAATTGCATTGCTGCTGCTGAGCCACGGCATCTGCGCCATGGCGGCAACACCTGCCCCGCCAGCCGCCCCTTCCGCGAGCGGCATCGAGCAGCGCGTGGCCGCCTGCATCGCCTGCCACGGGCGCGAAGGCGCGACCACCAATGCCGGCTACTTTCCGCGCCTCTCGGGCAAGCCCGCGGGCTACCTGTTCAACCAGCTGCGCAGCTTTCGCGACGGCCGGCGCTTCAATGCCGACATGAACTACATGGTGCAGCACCTCTCCGATGCCTACCTGATGGAAATGGCCGAATACTTCGCGGGCCTGGACCTGCCCTACCCGCCCGTCTCGCCCGTGAGCGACGCGCCACCCGCGCAGCTGGCGCGCGGCCGCCAGCTGGCGCTCGAAGGCGATGCGGCGCGGCAAATTCCCGCCTGCGTGCAATGCCACGGCGCCGCGCTCACCGGCGTGCAGCCGGCCATTCCGGGGCTGCTGGGGCTGCCCCGCCTCTACGTGTCTTCGCAGCTTGGCGCCTGGCTCACGAGCGAGCGGCATGCGCTCGCACCCGACTGCATGGCCGACATCGGCCGCCGCATGACCACGGCCGACATCAACGCCGTGGCCAGCTGGCTCGCGGTGCAGCCGATGCCGGCCGATCCGAAGCCTGCCGCATCGCTGCCCGCCGCACTGCCGATGCGCTGCGGCGGCATGCCGAAGTGAGGCGCCGATGAAGATGCGACACCTCGGCTGGACGCTGCTGGTTCTGGTGCTGCTGCTGGGCGCCGCGGCCGGCGGCATCGTCGCGCTGAACCTGCGCGGCGAAGACCCGCTGCCCGAACAGGCCGAAGCCTTCAATGCCACGCCGCAGCTGGTCGAGCGCGGGCGCTACCTTGCGCTGGCCGGCAACTGCGCCGGCTGCCACACCACGCGCGGCGGCCAGCCCTATGCCGGCGGGCTGCCGATCGAGACGCCCTTCGGCACCGTGTATTCGAGCAACCTCACGCCCGACGCGCAGAACGGCATCGGCAGCTGGAGCAGCGCGCATTTCTGGCGCGCGATGCACAACGGCCGCAGCAAGGACGGCCGCCTGCTGTACCCCGCCTTCCCGTACCCGAACTTCACGCAGGTCACGCGCGAAGACTCGGACGCGATCTACGCCTACCTGCGCAGCCTGCCGCCCGCGCCGGCGCCCAACCTGGCGCACCGGCTGCGCTTTCCCTACGACACGCAGGCCGCGCTGGCGGTCTGGCGGGCGCTCTCCTTCAAGCCCGAGGCTTTCGTGGCCAACACGGCCAAGCCGGCCGAATGGAACCGCGGCGCCTACCTGGTCGGCGGGCTGGGCCATTGCATCGCCTGCCACGGCAGCCGCGATTCGCTCGGCGCCACGCAGGTGAAGCTGGGCCTTTCGGGCGGGCTGATCGCGGCGGAGAACTGGTATGCGCCATCGCTCGCCGACCCGCACCAGGCCGGCGTGGCCGACTGGCCGACGGCCGACGTGGTGGCGCTGCTCAAGAACGGCGTGGCGCCGCGCGGCTCGGTCATGGGGCCGATGGCCGACGTGGTCTTTCGCAGCACGCAGCACCTGAGCGAGGCCGACCTGGCCGCGATGGCCAGCTACCTGAAGGACCTGCCCGGCGTGCCGGCGCAAGCCGCGGCCCCCGTGCGCACGGCCGCCGCAACCACGCGCCGCGGTGCCGGCACCATGGCCCGCGGCGCCAGAATTTACGACCAGCAATGCGCCTATTGCCATGGCGACCAGGGCCAGGGCGCGCCCGGCGCCTTTCCGCCGCTGGCGGGCAACCGCGCCGTGAACATGGCCGAGACGACCAACCTGATCCAGGTGATCGCGCACGGCGGCTACCTGCCCTCCACCGCGGGCAATCCGCGGCCCTACGGCATGCCGCCGTTCGGGCAGGTGCTCGATGCGGGCGACGTGGCCGCGGTGCTGACCTACATTCGCGGGTCATGGGGCAATGACAGTGCGCCCGTGACGCAGCTCGACACGATGCGGCGCTGAAGAAGAACCGGCAGGCGGGCCCGGCCCAGGCTCAGGCCGCGACGGCCTCGCGCGGCGCCCCCGCTTTGGCCGGCACCGGCATGTGCTGCGCCCAGTCGATGATCTCCAGCGTGCCATCGGCATGCTCGGCCAGCGCCGTGAGGCTCTCGACCCAGTCGCCGTCGTTGCAGTAGAGGATGCCGTCGATGTCGCGCATCTCGGCATGGTGGATGTGGCCGCAGACCACGCCCTGCACGCCGCGCTTGCGGGCCTCGCGCGCCACGGCGTTCTCGAAGTCGCCCACGTAGCTCACGGCGCGCTTGACCTTGCCCTTGAGGTACTTGGAAAGCGACCAGTACGGCAGCCCCATGCGCGCACGCAGCGAGTTGAGGTGGCGGTTGAGCTTGAGCGTGAATTCGTAGAGCGAATCGCCCACGTGCGCGAGCCACTTGGCGCACTGGATCACGCCGTCGAACAGGTCGCCGTGGATGATCCAGAGCTTGCGGCCGTCGGCGGTTTCGTGGATCCATTCCTCGGCCACGTCGATGCCGCCGAAGTTGTGGTTCAGGTACTTGCGCGCGAACTCGTCGTGGTTGCCCGGGATGAAGATCACGCGGGTGCCCTTGCGCGCCTTGCGCAGCAGCTTCTGGATCACGTCGTTGTGCGCCTGCGGCCAGTACCAGTTCCGCTTGAGTTGCCAGCCGTCGATGATGTCGCCGACCAGGAACAGGGTCTCGCACTCGGTGTGCTTGAGAAAGTCGAGCAGCGCGCGGGCCTGGCAGCCGGGCGTGCCCAGGTGCAGGTCGGAGATCCAGAGCGTGCGGCAGCGCAGCGGCGGGCGCGCAAGATCGTCGTCCTCCGGCTCGGGGGCCCGGGTCGCGGTGTCGCGCCATGCGCGCAGGAAAGCATCGTCGCGTTGCATGGACGGGTAGGCTCCCACCAACGCGTGACCGGGCGATGGCGATCCCGTGACATATCGATGACGCCGAAAGAAGCTCGCGCTTCGGGCGGCGTCCTCAGCAGCGCTGGATTTCCACGGTCGAGTGGCGAATTTCCTCGTGCATGGAGAAGCAGGCGCGCACCTCGTCCGCCGTGAGCGTGGGCGAATGCGTCACCACAGTGAGCGCGCAGGCATAGGCCTCGCGGCCCACGCGCCACACGTGCAGGTCGGCCACGCGGGTTTCCGAATCGGCCAGCATCGTTTCCACGCCTTCGCGGATCTCGGCCGTCACGGGATGGTCCATCTCGCGGTCGAGCAGCACCTTGCCGGTTTCCTTGAGCAGGCCCTTGGCCCACACGGCCACCAGCACCGCGCCGACGATGCCCATCACCGGATCGAGCCAGGACCAGCCGAAGAACCAGCCGCCGAGCAGCGCGCCGATGGCGAGCACCGAGGTGGCGGCATCGGCCACCACGTGCAGGTAGGCGGAGCGCAGGTTCAGGTCGTGGCCGTGCGCGTGGTCATGGCCCTCGTGGTGATGGTGCGCATCATGGCTATGGTCGTGCCCGTGCCCGTGATGGTGCGCCGACCCCAGCAGCCGCGCGCAGACCAGGTTGACCACCAGCCCCAGCACAGCCACCGCCACGGCTTCGCGGTAGTGGATGACCGAGGGCGAGAGCAGCCGCTCGATCGAGCCCACCACCATCAGCGCCGCAACGCCGAGCAGCATCAGCGCGCTCGCAAAGCCGCCCAGCACCTCGATCTTCCAGGTGCCGAAGGCAAAGCGCGGATCGCGTGCATAGCGCCGCGCCGCCGCATAGGCGAAGGCGCTCAGGCCGATGGCCAGCGCATGCGAGCTCATGTGCCAGCCGTCGGCCAGGAGCGCCATGGAGTTGAACCACCAGCCGGCGCCGATCTCGACCACCATCATCGCGGCGGTGATCCACATCACGAGGCGGGTGCTGCGCTCGGCCGATTCGCTGCCTGCGCCGAAATGATGGTCGTGCTGCCAGGCACTCAGGTCATGGGTATGCATGGGTCGTCAGATTCCGAAGAGGTCTTGTCCGTCGGAGCGGCTCGAAGGCGGCGTCACGCCCAGGTGGCGGTAGGCCGCCAGCGTGGCGATGCGCCCGCGCGGGGTGCGCTGCAGGTAGCCCTGCTGGATGAGGTAGGGCTCGATCACGTCCTCGATGGTGCCCGGCTCCTCGCCGATGCTGGCGGCCACGTTGTCCAGCCCCACGGGGCCGCCGTCGAAGCGGTGGATGACGGCTTCGAGCAGCTTGCGGTCCATCAGGTCGAAGCCCTGCGGATCGACGTCGAGCATGGCAAGCGCCTTGTGCGCGATCTCTTCGGTGATGCGGCCGTTGCCCTTCACCTCGGCATAGTCGCGCACGCGCCGCAGCAGGCGGTTGGCGATGCGCGGCGTGCCGCGCGAGCGGCGCGCGATCTCGAAGCCGCCGGCTGCGTCGGTGTCGACCCTGAGCAGGCCGGCGCTGCGTCGCACGATGAGCGCCAGTTCCTCGGGCGTGTAGAACTCCAGCCGCGCCACGATGCCGAAGCGGTCGCGCAGCGGGTTGGTCAGCATGCCGGCGCGGGTGGTGGCGCCCACCAGCGTGAAGGGCTGCAGGTCGAGTTTGATGCTGCGCGCCGCGGGACCTTCGCCGATCATGATGTCGATCTGGTAGTCCTCCAGCGCGGGGTAGAGGATTTCCTCGACCACCGGGCTCAGGCGATGGATCTCATCGATGAAGAGCACATCGTTGGGCTCCAGGTTGGTCAGGAGCGCCGCCAGGTCCTTGGGCTTCTCGAGCACCGGCCCGGAGGTCTGGCGCAGGTTCACGCCCAGCTCGGCCGCGATGATGTGCGACAGCGTGGTCTTGCCGAGGCCCGGCGGGCCGAACAGCAGCACGTGGTCGAGCGCTTCCTTGCGCTTGCGCGCCGCGCCGATGAAGATCTCGAGCTGCTCGCGCACCTTGGCCTGGCCGACGTATTCGTCCAGCAGCTTGGGGCGCAGCGCCCGCTCGATGGCCTCTTCCTGGGGCGAAGCGGGGGCGGCGGACACCACGCGGGGCGGGGCTGGGGCGAAATCGTCGGTCTGGATGGTCATGGAATGAGAGGCTGCAAGGGCAAGTTTAGTGCCTGCCACACTGGCAGAATGCTTCGGCCATATAACAAACGAGGGGAAGCCGGCACGTGTCGATCTACGAACTGAAACCCCGGTTCCAGGGCCTGCTGCGGCCGCTCGTGGGGCGCCTGCATGCCATTGGCGTCACCGCCAACCAGGTCACGCTGGCCGCGTGCGTGGTTTCGGTCGCCCTCGGGCTCTGGCTTTTCTTTGCGGCGCCGTCGCCGGCTGCCTTCGGGCTGATCCCGGCCTGGATGTTCGTGCGCATGGCGTTCAACGCGATCGACGGCATGCTGGCGCGCGAGCACGGCCAGCAAAGCCGGCTCGGCGCCTTCCTCAACGAACTGACCGACGTGGTGTCCGACGCCGCGCTGTACCTGCCGTTCGCGCTGGTGCCGCCGTTCAGCCCGTTCTGGGTCGGCACGGTGATCGTGCTGGCGGGGCTGAGCGAATTCGCAGGCGCGCTGGGCCCCACGGTGGGCGCCTCGCGCCGCTACGACGGGCCGCTCGGCAAGAGCGACCGCGCCTTCGTGTTCGGCGCGCTCGGCCTCTATGTGGCGCTGGGCTGGCCGCTGCCGGGCTGGGCGGCATGGCTGATGCCGCTGGCCGTGGCGCTCGTGGCCTGGACGGTGGCCAACCGCGTGCGCCGCGCACTGGCCGAGGCGGCGTAGACCGCACACGACGAACAAACATATGAATAGCGACAGGGATCCGATGACCGATACAAGCACCCATCCACAACGCAGTCCGCAGGAGCGCCAGTTCCGCACGCACGACGGCGAATCGCTCTTCTACCGGCACTGGCCGGCCACGGGCGGCGCACGGCGCGGCGCCATCGTGCTGTTCCACCGCGGCCACGAGCACGGGGCGCGCATGGCGCACCTGGTCGACGAGCTCGGCCTGCCCGACTTCGACTTCTTCGCCTGGGACGCGCGCGGCCACGGCCGCTCGCCGGGCCAGCGCGGCTACAGCCCGAGCTTTGCCACCTCGGTGCGCGACGTGCAGACCTTCGTCCAGCACATCGGCAGCGCGCATGGCGTGGCGGAGCACGACATCCACGTGATCGCGCAGAGCGTGGGTGCCGTGCTGGTCTCCACCTGGGCGCACGACTACGCGCCCAAGGTGCGCGGGCTCACGCTGGCCTCGCCGGCCTTCAAGGTGAAGCTCTACGTGCCCTTTGCACGCGCCGGGCTCGGGCTGATGCACAAGCTGCGCGGCCTGTTCTTCGTCAACAGCTATGTGAAGGCGAAGTTCCTCACGCACGACCCCGAGCGCATCGCAAGCTACGAAAGCGATCCGCTGATCTCGCGGCCGATCGCGGTCAACATCCTGCTCGGCCTGTATGAAGCGGCCGACCGCGTGGTGGCCGACGCCAACGCGATCACGCTGCCGGTGCAGCTGCTGATCTCGGGATCGGACTGGGTGGTGCACCACAAGCCGCAGCACCAGTTCTTCGAGCGGCTGGGCAGCGCCGTCAAGACCAAGCTCGAACTGCCGGGCTTCTTCCACGACACGCTGGGCGAGAAGGACCGCGCACCGGCCGTGCAGGCGATCCGCGAATTCATCCTGCAGCTGTTCGACCAGCCGCCGGCGCCGGTCGACCTGCGCACCGCGCACCTGGCTGGCAACACCGCCGACGAGTCGCGTGCGCTGGCCGAGCCGCTGGCACCGCTCTCGCTGCGCGGCGCCTACTGGGGCATGACGCGCGCCAGCCTGCGCCTGGGCGGTGTGCTCTCGCGCGGCGTGAAGCTCGGGCACGACACCGGCTTCGATTCGGGCAGCACGCTCGACTACGTCTACCGCAACGAGCCGCAGGGCAAGGGCGCGCTGGGCCGCTCCGTCGACAAGACCTACCTGGAATCGATCGGCTGGCGCGGCATCCGGCAGCGCAAGATCCACGTCGAGGAGCTGATCCGCATCGCCATGGAGCGCCTGGCCGAGATGCACCGCGAAGTGCGTGTGATGGACATCGCGGCCGGCCATGGCCGCTACGTGCTCGACGCGGTGCTTGCGAGCCCCGTCAAGGCCAGCTCGATCCTGCTGCGCGACTACAGCGACATCAACGTGCGCGACGGCCGCGCGCTCATTGCCGAGAAGGGCCTGGAAGACGTGGCGCAGTTCGTGCAGGCCGACGCCTTCGACCGCATCAGCCTGGCCACCGTGACGCCGCGCCCCACGCTGGCGGTGGTGTCGGGCCTCTACGAGCTGTTCCCCGACAACGAGATGGTGCGGCGCTCGCTCGCGGGCGTCGGCGATGCGGTGGAAGACCGCGGCTACCTGGTCTACACCGGCCAGCCTTGGCATCCGCAGCTCGAGATGATTGCGCGCGCGCTCACCAGCCACCGCCAGGGAGAAGCCTGGGTGATGCGCCGCCGCACGCAGGCCGAGATGGACCAGCTGGTGGAGGAAGCGGGCTTCCGCAAGATCGACCAGCGCATCGACGAATGGGGCATCTTCACCGTCTCGCTCGCGGTGAGGGTCGCGTGAGCCACGGGCCGCGCACCAGATGACCCCCCCGCCCGCACCACGGCCCTGGAAGCGCGCAGCCGCCTGGCTCGTGTTCCTGGGGCCGCTGTTCTATGCGACCTACGGCCTGGCCAACTGGTGGGCCACCACGCGCGCGCAGGTGCCCTCGATGGCCTTCGAGTGGGAGCGGCAGCTGCCGTTCTGGGCCTGGACGATCTTTCCGTACTGGACGATCAACGTCTTCTACGCGCTCTCGCTCTTTCTCGCGCGCAGCAGGCACACGCTCGACCGGCACGCGCTGCGGCTGGTGAGCGCCACGCTCATCGCCTGCACCTGCTTCGTCATCTGGCCGCTGCACTTCAGCTTCGGACAGCCGGCGGTCGAGGGCGCACCGGCCTTCCTGTTCAACGCGCTGCGCGGCTTCGACCAGCCCTACAACCAGGCGCCGTCGCTGCACATCGCGCTGGCGGTGATCCTGTGGGACTGGTATCGGCAGTTCCTGCGCGCCGCATGGGCCAGGCTGGTGCTGCATGTGTGGGCGTTCGCGATCTGCGCCTCGGTGCTCACGACCTGGCAGCACCATTTCATCGACATTCCGACCGGCGCGCTGCTCGGGCTGTTCTGCGTGTGGCTTTGGCCGCTGGAGCGCACGGTTTCGATGCCGCGCGCCTGGCGCTGCACGCGCGATGCGCAGCGCTGGAAGCTCGCGGGCTTCTACGCCGTGGGTGCGGCACTGTTCCTCGCAGTGGCCGTGCAGCTGGGCGGCGTTGCGCTGTGGCTCGCCTGGCCTTCGGCCTCGCTGGCGCTGGTCGCGCTCAACTACGTCGGCTTCGGCGCCCGCGGCTTCCAGATGGACGGCCAAGGCCGCATGGGCTGGGCGGCGCGCTGGCTGCTCGCGCCCTATCGCCTGGGCGCAGCCGTCAACGCATGGCTCTGGACGCGCAAGCTGCCGGCCTTCGTCGAAGTGGTGCCGGGCCTGCTGCTCGGGCGGCAGCCCACGCGCGCCGAATGGATGGCCGCCGGCCGGCCCCGGCTCGTGAGCCTGTGCGCCGAGCTGCAGATGCCGGCCGGCGTGCCGCATGCGCGCTGCGTGCCGATGCTCGACCTGACCGTGCCGCCGACCGTGCGCCTGCAGCGCGCGGCCGCGGTCATCGAAGGGCAGCGCCGCAATGCCGACGGCGCGGCCGTTTGGGTGTGCTGCGCGCTGGGCTTCTCGCGCAGCGCCGCCGCCGTGATCGCCTGGCTGGGCCGCTATGGCGCGATGGGCGGACTGGCGCAGGCCGAGGACGCCGTGCGCCTTGCGCGTCCGCAGGTCGTGCTGCGGCCGGCGTGGCGGATGTCGCTCGCGCCATTGGACACCGCGGTTCCAGGAGCACCACCCCATGACTGACGACGAACGCGCCACCTGCGCATCGCTCGCCGCACTGCTGCGCGCGGCGGCGGTGCTGGCGGCGTGGGGCTTCGCGCTCACATGCATCGCGGCGCTGGTGCTCGCACTCACGCTGCGCTCGCTGTCGAGCACGGCCGCCATGGCGTTTGGCGCGGTACTGGTGCTGGGTGCGCTCGAGCACTATTTCGCGTTCAGGCTGCGCTTGGACCAGGCGCTGTTCGCCGACCTGGCGCGCGGCGCCATCGCCTCGCTGGACGCGCTCGACAACGCGCTCGACCGGCTGGGCCTGCGCAGTGCCGAGGCGTCGAAGGCGCTGCGCCCGCTCGACGACCGCGTGCAGGGCACGCGCCAGCTCATGCAGCGGCATGCCATCGTGGTCGCCTGCCAGAGCGCGATGTTTCTTCTTGCCTTGATGACACAGGATCTCTCTTGACCGAAGAAGACCACAACAACAAAAAAGACCGCCGCCCCGAAAGCACCGTGCTGCGCCGCGCACTGGCCGTGGTCGCGGGCAAGCTCATCATCGGCGCGGCCGGCCTCCTGACCGGCGTGCGCGCCATCTGGAGCGGCACCACGCCCAAGGCCGAGCAGACGCTCTACTTCGCCAACCACACGAGCCACGGCGACTTCGTGCTGCTGTGGGCCACGCTGCCGCCCGACCTGCGCGCGCTCACACGGCCGGTGGCCGGGCAGGACTACTGGATGGCTTCCAAGTTGCGCCAGTTCATCGGCGCCGACGTGTTCAACGCGCTCATGATCCGGCGCGACGGCTCAGGCCAGGGCGAGAACCCGGTCGAGCAGATGAAGGAGGCGCTGGACGGCGGCGACTCGCTCATCATGTTCCCCGAGGGCACGCGCAACACCGGCGACGAGATCCTGCTGCCGCTCAAGAGCGGCCTCTACCACCTGGCGCGCGCCTGCCCCAATGTGCGGCTGGTGCCGGTGTGGATCGAGAACCTCAAGCGCGTGCTGCCCAAGGGCACGCTGGTGCCGATTCCGCTGGCCTGCACGGTGCGCTACGGCACGCCGATCCGGCTCGAAGAAGGCGAAGACAAGAATGCCTTCATCGCCCGCGCGCGCGCCGCCATGCTCGACCTGCGGCCCGAGTACGACCGCCTGTCCGAACAAGAAAAAGCAGCAGCAGCAACGGCGACGCCATGAACATCTCCGCTTCCACCCAGACCACGCTGCAGTTGTTCGGCGGCGTGGCCGGCGTGCTGATCCTCGCCTCGGCCATCGGCGCGCTGCTCAAGTGGCGCGTGGCGGCCGGGCAGCCGAACTCGGTGATCGACAACCTCAATGCGCGCGTCAATGCCTGGTGGGTGATGGTGGCGGTGATCGGCCTGGCCTTCGCGTTCGGCAAGGGCGGCGTGATCGTGCTGTTCTACCTGATCTCGTTCTATGCGCTGCGCGAGTTCATCAGCCTGGCCTACACCCGGCGCGGCGACCATCATGCGATTGCGGCGGCTTTCTACATCGGGCTGCCGGTGCAGTATTTTTTGGTGTGGATCGACTGGTACGGGCTCTATTCGATCTTCATCCCGGTCTACGCCTTCCTCGTGCTGCCGATTCTCGCGGCCGTGGGCGGCGACACGCAGCGCTTTCTGGAGCGCACCTCCAAGATCCAGTGGGGCCTGATGGTCTGCGTGTTCTGCATCAGCCACGTGCCCGCGCTGCTCACGCTGCAGATCCCCGGTTTCGAAGGCCGTAACCTGCTGCTGATCGCGTTTCTCGTGATCGTTGTGCAGGGCAGCGACGTGCTGCAGTACGTGTGGGGCAAGCTCTTCGGCCGGCGCAAGGTGGCGCCCGAGCTCTCGCCTTCCAAGACCTGGGAAGGCCTGGTCGGCGGCGTGGCCAGCGCGACGGCATTGGGCGCGGCGCTCTACTGGGCCACGCCGTTCAACCCCTGGCAGGCCGCGCTGATGGCGCTCACCATCTGCCTCATGGGCTTCTTCGGCGGACTCGTGATGTCGGCCATCAAGCGCGACCGCGGCGTGAAGGACTGGGGCTCGATGATCGAAGGCCACGGCGGCATGCTCGACCGGCTCGACTCGGTGATCTTCGCGGCGCCGATCTACTTCCACGCCTTGCGCTACTGGTGGGTGCCGTGAGCACGAGCCAGCGCGTTCCGCACGACACGCCCATCGAATGCACCAGCGCCGCCGCATGGGAGCGCTGGCTCAAGCGCCACCATGCCACCGCGGCCGGCGTGTGGATCCGCATGGCCAAGAAGGCCAGCGGCATCGCCTCCATCGACCACCCCGCCGCGCTCGAGGTGGCGCTGTGCTACGGCTGGATCGACGGCCAGCGCAAGGGCGACGGCGAGCAGCATTTCCTGCAGCGCTTCACGCCGCGCACGCCGCGCAGCACCTGGTCGAAGATCAACCGCGACAAGGCGCTGAAGCTGATCGACGAAGGCCGCATGCAGCCCGCCGGCCTGGCCGAGGTGGAGCGTGCCCGCGCCGATGGCCGCTGGGACGCGGCCTACGATGCCCAGAGCATCGCCGCCGTGCCGCCCGACCTGCAGGCCGCGCTCGACGCCAACCCCAAGGCCGCCGCCTTCTTCGCCACACTCGATTCGCGCAACCGCTATTCGGTGCTGTTCCGCACGCAGGGCGCGAAGAAGCCCGAGACGCGGGCGAAGCGCATCGCGCAGTTCGTGGAAATGCTGGCCAAGGGCGAGAAGATCCATCCCTGAGCGGGCCGGCGCGGTTCATTGCGGCCCGGTGCCGGCCGCAATGTGCGCGAGCTTGTCCGGGTCCACGATGCGGATGCGCTTGTAGCTCATGTCGATCACTCCTTCGGCGACCAGCCGCCCCAGCTCCTTGTTGATGGTCTGGCGCGACAGCCCGAGCATTGCCGCCAGGTCGTTCTGCGACAGGCGCACGGGCAGGCTCGCCGCCGCCTTCACCTGCATGCCGTAGAAGTGGATCACGCTCATCAGCGTGGCGGCCACGCGCCCGCGAACCGAGTTGAGCATCTGGTTCTGCAGCAGCACCACGCTGAGCCGCTGGCGCTTCAGCGCCATCTTGGCCACGTCGCGCCACAGCACGGGCTCGGCATCGAGCAGCGCGATCACGGCGTCGCAGGGCAGATGGACGATCACCGAGTCTTCGTGCGCGTGGTAGTCGTAGGGCAGCGGCACGTCGGCCAGCAGGCGCACCAGCGGCGCCACCTGCCCGGGCCCGAGCAGCGCGTTGACGTACTTGCGTCCCTGCGAACTCATGCTGCTGATTTCCAGGCAGCCCGACACCACCGCCAGCAGCTCGCGCTTGTGGCGGTCGCTCGCCAGCACCTGCGTGCGGCGGCGGTAGCGCACCAGGCGCGCCGACTTCATGAGCTCGGCGCGCAGCGCGTCGGGCCAGTGCGAGAAAAGTTCGTTCCAGCGCAGAGCGCGGTCGAGCAATTCGGCGCTCTCTTCGGCGTCTTGGGGGGAGGAAACAGTCGATCGGGCCAGCGGGTTCTCCCTGCCTTGATGTTCACGAATCTGTCAAGGCGTTGACAGATTCGGCGGGTCTTCATTTCTATCGTAAGCCCCGGACCTCGACAAGCACACAAGCGGCACCGCCCTGCACCCGCAGGCGGCAGCCACACCCGGAGACAAAGCAAATGAAGAAGACAGCCACCGCCGGCCTCGCGCTGACGGCCTGCGCCCTTGCGCTCGCGCAAAGCACCGTGACCATCTACGGCACGGTCGACCTGTACATGGCGCATGCCAAGTCGGGCGCCGCCTCCTCGACGCGGCTCGAGGACGGCGGCCAGACCGCCTCGCGCATCGGCTTTCGCGGCACCGAAGACCTGGGCGGCGGCCTGGGCGCGCACTTCACGCTCGAGAGCGGCTTTGCGCCCGACACCGGCAACGGCACGCTGCCCGGCCCCGCGATGTCGTTCAGCCGGCAGTCCTTCGTCGGCCTTTCGGCGCCGTGGGGGCAGATCGACGCGGGCCGCATGTACACGCCGATGTTCTACGCGCTGTTCAAGGCCGACCCCTACGGCCTGAACTCGGTGTTCTCGCCCATCAACCTGGTGGCGGCCACCGACGCGCAGCCGGGCCTCACGCCCTTCGCGGCCCGCGCCAGCAACATGGTGCGCTACCGCACGCCGGCCAGCATGGACTTCTTTGCCGACATCGCCTATGCGCCGGGCGAATCGAGCGCGCCGAGCCACCAGAGCGGCAACGTCTACGGCGGCAGCATCGGCTGGGCGCGCAAGCCCTACTACATCGCCTATGCCTTCCAGCGCGCGCGCTCCGGCTCGGCGGCGGCGCCCGTGGCCTCGCCCGCCACCACCACCTACCAGGCGCTGACCGGCTCCTACGAGCTGCCGTCGATCGGCCTGCAGCTGTACGCCAGCTACGTGCGCAACGCCTCGAGCCTGCCCGGCGTGCCGGCCGCGAAGCTCAGCAACCTGGGCCTCACCTACAACGTGACGCCGGCCTCGAACCTGATCTTCGGCGCCACGCAGCGCAAGGCGGCCGACAGCGAACGCTCGCAGCTGGCCTGGACGCTGGGCTACGACTACTACCTGAGCAAGCGCACGGTGCTCTATGCGCGCTGGCTGCGCCTGCTGAACCGGCACGGCGCCTCGGCCTCGCTCGCCACCATCGCGGTCACACCCAACAGCGGCAACGACGTGCGCGTGCTCGCCACCGGCATCCGCCACAACTTCTGACAGCTGCCATGTCCATGGACTTCTTCTCCTCGCAAGCCGAATCCCTGTCGGCGCTGTTCGCACCGCGTGCCATTGCGGTGGTCGGCGCCTCGTCCAACGCGCAGAAGATCGGCGGCATCCCGGTCGACTACCAGCGCCGCTTCGGCTTCGACGGCCCGCTCTACCCGGTCAACCCGAACGCCGAGCGCATCCAGGAGCTGCCTGCCTTTGCGAGCCTGCGCGCCATCGGCCAGCCGGTGGACCTGGCCATCCTCGCGGTGCCGTCGGCGCTGGTCGACGGCGCGCTCGACGACGCCATCGCGGCGGGCGTGAAAGGCGTGGTGCTGTTCTCCTCGGGCTTCGCCGAAGTGGGCGCCGAGGGCGCGGCGGCGCAGGCCCGGCTCGGCGACAAGGCGCGTGCCGCGGGCGTGCGGCTGGTCGGCCCCAACTGCCTGGGCTTCATGAACATTGCACGCCATGTGTATGCGACCTTCTCCCCGGCGCCCAGCGTGGGCCGCGTGGTGCCGGGGCGCATCGGGCTGGTGAGCCAGTCGGGCGCGTTCGGCGCTTATGCGTACGCGATGGCGCGGGCGCGCGGCGTCGGCCTGTCGCTGTGGGCCACCACCGGCAACGAGGCCGACGTGCAGGTCGCCGATTGCCTGGCCTGGCTCGCGCAGGACCCCGGCACCGACGTGATCATGGCCTACATGGAAGGCTGCCGCGACGGCCCGCGGCTGCGCGCGGCGCTGGCCCTGGCGCAGGCCAACGGCAAGCCGGTGGTGATGGTCAAGGTCGGGCGCACCGCGCTGGGCGCCGAGGCCGCGGCCTCGCACACCGCCGCGCTGGCGGGCGACGACGCGGTGTACGACGCCGTGTTCCGCCAGTACGGCGTGCTGCGCGCGCGCAACCTCACGGAGTTCTTCGACCTGGCCCACAGCGCGGCCGTGGCGGGCCGCCCGCGCGACCGCTCGATCGGCCTGTTCACGCTCTCGGGCGGCGTCGGCGCGCTGATGGCCGACGAGGCCTCGGCGCAGGGCCTCGATGTCCAGCCGCTGGGCGATTCCGCGCAGGACAGGCTGCGCAGCTGGGTGCCCTTCGCGGCGCCGCGCAACCCGGTCGACATCACGGGGCAGGTCACCAACGACATGACGCTGATCGAGCGCACGGCCCGCGTGATGCTCGACGACCGCGGCTTTGCATCGTGGATGGGCTTTCTCGCGGCGGCCGGTGCGTCGGATGCGTTCTGGCCGGTGCTGCGTTCGCTCGTGGCTTCGCTGCGCGAGGCGTATCCCGACACGCTGCTGGCGGTGAGCACGCTGCTGTCGCCGGAGCGCCGCGCCGAGCTCGAGGCGATGCGCTGCCTGGTGTTCGCCGATCCGTCGGACGGCATCCGCACGATCGCTGCGCTGGCGGGGCTGAAGCCTGCGTCCGCTGCTGCAGTGGCTGAGGCACCAGCCGCTGAACCGTTGACGCTCTCCCCCGGCGCGATGTCCGAGCCCGAAGCACTCGCCCTGCTGGCCGACGCCGGCGTGCCCGTGGTCGCGCACCGCGTGGTGCGCAGCGCCGACGAGGCCGCGGCCGCCGCCGATGCGCTCGGCGACGCGGTGGTGGTGAAGATCGTCAGCGCCGACATTCCGCACAAGTCGGACGTCGGCGGCGTGGCGCTCGGCCTGCGCGGCGCGGCGCAGGCGCGCGCGGCCTTCGAGCGCACGCGCAACCACGCGCTCACGGCGCGGCCCGATGCGCGGCTCGACGGCGCGCTGGTGGCGCGCATGCTGGCAGGCGGCGTCGAGTGCATCGCGGGCGTGCACCGCGACCCGGTGTTCGGCCCGGTGCTGATGTTCGGCCTGGGCGGCATCCACGTCGAGACGCTGCGCGACGTGTCGCTGCGCGCGCTGCCCATCACGCGCGACGACGCGCTGGCCATGGTGCGCGAGCTGCGCGCCTTCGCGATCCTGAACGGCGCGCGCGGCCGTCCGCCGGCGGACCTCGCGTCGATTGCCGATGCGCTGTGCGCGCTCGCGGACTTTGCACAGCGCGCCGGCGACTCGCTCGACAGCGCCGAGATCAACCCGCTGATCGCACGGCCGCAGGCGGAGGGCGGCTGTGTGGCGGCCGATGCGCTGGTCATCGGCCGCGCGCCCTGACGAACGACAACCCCGGAGACATCGCATGACCACGACATCGAAGAACGGACTTGGACGCGCACTCAGCCTGGGCGCCGGGCTGGCCCTCGCGGCTGGCGGCGCGGCGTCGGCGGCGGAGCCGCCCTTCCCCTCCAAGCCGGTGCGCATCATCGTGCAGTACCAGGCGGGCGGCTCGACCGACATCCTCGCGCGGCTCCTGGCGGAGGGGCTGTCCAAGCGGCTGGGCCAGCCGGTGGTGGTCGAGAACCGCAGCGGCGCGGGCGGGATCATCGGCTCCGACTACGTCGCCAAGAGCCCGCCCGACGGCTACACGCTGCTGCTCACGGTGCCGGGCCCCGTCACCGCGAACCTGGTGCTCTACAGCAAGCTGCCCTACGACCCGCGCACCGACCTGCGCATGGTGTCGGACATCGCCACCACGCGCACGGTGCTGGCGGTGCACCCTTCCGTGCCGGCCACCGACTTCAAGAGCCTGATCGCCACCGTGAAGGCCGCGCCCGGCAAGTATTCGATGGGCTCGTGGGGCCCGGGCACGCAGCCGCACCAGGTGCAGGTGTACATGGACAAGGCCTACGGCCTGCAGACGATGCACGTGCCCTACAAGGGCGAGAGCCCGATGGCGATCGACCTGATCGGCGGCGTGATCCAGATGACCGTGGGCTCCATCACCACGCTGCAGCCCTACATCAAGGCCGGCAAGCTGCGCCCGCTGGCCGTGGCCGGCACCCGGCGCGCCCGCGCGCTGCCCGAGGTGCCGACCTTTGCCGAGCAAGGCTATGCGGACGAGGTCTACGCGATGACCGGCCCGACCTCGCTGATGGCGCCGGCGAAGACGCCCGATGCCGTCGTCGAGCGCCTGGGCCGCGAAGTCAGCGCGGTGGTGCGCCAGCCCGAGGTGAGCCGGCGCATCGAGGAACTCGGCGCCGAGCCCGTGGGCAACCTGCCGGCCGAAGCCGCCGCGGCCTACAAGGCCTTCCTGCCCGTGACGCTGAAGCTCACGCAGGCCACGGGCGTGAAGCTCGATTGAACCGTCTTCCCACATCTTCCTTTCGAACCCCAGTCCCGAGGTCCTCCCCCATGAACGCTCCCGTCTCCGTTCCCGACATCGCCATTGTCCGCAAGGCGCTCGCGCGCTCCATCGGCCTGGCCGCCTTCGTCTACGGCTATCCGCTCACCGAAACCTACCGCTCCTGCGCCATGCAGACCGCGCCCCGCGCCGAACGCCGCAACGGCGCCTCGGCGGGCTCGGACGTGCGCGCACCGATGAACACGCTGCACCATGCGCCGCGCCCCTCCACCCACGAAGACCGCGACGTGGTCACGCCCGCCAACGACCTGCTCTACACCATGGCCTGGCTGCATCTGGCCCATGGGCCGATGCTGCTCACGGTGCCCGCGTCGTCGCGCCATCCCGGGCGCTACTTCGTGCTGCCGCTGTACGACGCCTACACCGAGAACTTCGAGAACCTCGGCCCGCGCAACTGCAACCCCGAGGGCGAGACCGTGGTGCTCGTGGGCCCGGGCGGCACGGTGCCGGAGTCGCTCGCCGCCCACCGCGTGGTGCGCTGCCCGACCGATCTGGTCTGGCTCATCGGCCGCATCCTGGTGGGCGACGAAAGCGACTGGCCGGCCGCGCGCGCGCTGCAGTCGGAGATCCAACTGAAACCCGCGCCCGGCACCGTGCTGCAGGGCCGCCCAGCCGCCGTCGAGCAATGGGCCGGTCCGTACGAGGACGCCATGGCCGCCGCCTTCGAGCATGGCGAGCCGGCCGCAGAAGTGGCGCCGCGCTTCTTCACCAACGTGTGCCACGCACTGGCCGAGGCGCCGGGCCGCGTGGAAGACCGCGGCCTCGTGGCGTGGTTCGGCCAGGGCGGTCTGCTGGCGAATGCCGCGTTCTCGTGGGACGCGCTCGAAGCGCCACTGCGCGAAGGCCTCATCGAAGGCTTCGCCGAGGGCGTGCAGCTGGTCGGCGCGGTGGGTCGCAACCGCCGGCCCAAGCCCTGGTCGATGACGCCGGCCACTGGCCGCTACGGCAACGAGTTCCTCGGCCGCGCGCGCACCGCCTACCTGGGCCTGGGCGCGCTCGCCACGAGCGAGGCGGTGTACGCCGCCGCGCACCACGACGCCAACCAGGAGCCGCTGGACGGCCAACGCCGCTACGCGATGCGCTTCGAGGCCGGCGACCTGCCGCCCGCGGACGCCTTCTGGTCGGTCACCCTGTACGGCACCGACCGCTTTCTCTACCCCAACGAGATCCGCCGCCACGCCATCGGCGACCGCACGCCCGGCCTGAAGCGCGCCGCCGACGGCAGCCTCGAACTGGCGGTGAGCCACGCACGCCCGGCCGACGCCGCCAACTGGTTGCCCGCGCCGGCCGGGCGCTTCTACCTGATCCTGCGCATGTACTACCCGCGCGAGGGCGTGCAGAGCTGGCGCATTCCGGCCTTGCAGGCGCAGCAGGACTGAGCACGATGCAGCCGCACACCGACACCCTTCAAGCCCTGGCCGAAGAGGCCGTGGTCTACGCCTACCCGCTCTACGAGATGTGCCGCATGCGCGCGGCCACCTCGCCGCAGCGCACCGATGCCGCCGGCGAGGCGCCGCGGCCGCAGCGCTGGTGCAACGTGTTCACGCACGCGCGCCAGCTGCTGCGCGCGGGCAAGAGCCGCGTCGTCACGCCGAACAATGACACGCTCTACACCAACGCCTGGCTCGACCTGGGCGACGGCCCGCTCGTGATCGACGTGCCTGACACCGCCGGCCGCTATTACGTGCTGGGCCTGCTCGACTTCTTCACCAACCCCTTCGCCCACCTCGGGCAGCGCCTCACGGGCACGGCGGCGCGGTCCTTCGTGGTCACGCCGCCGGGATGGCGCGGCCCGCTGCCCGCGGCTTTCGACGCGCCGGGCGCGCGCATCGAGGCGCCCACGCGCTGGCTGTGGATCATCGGGCGCCTGCTGGTCGACGGCCCGCAGGACGTGCCCGCCGTCAATGTGCTGCAGGACGGTTTTGTCGTGCGCACGCTGGCCGACTGGGAGGCCGGCCGCCTCTCGGCGCCGCGCGCCTTCGATCCGGCCTGCGACCCGAAGGCACCGCTCACGGCCGATCACTTCGCCGCGCAGGTGAACGCGGCGCTGCGCGACAACGTGCCGCCGGTCGGTGATGCGGCGCGGCTCGCACGCTATGCCGCGCTCGGGATCGGGCCCGGCGCCGGCGCGCTCGACGACGGCCAGCGCGCCGCGCTGCAGGCCGCGCTCGACACCGTGCTGCCGCGGCTGCGCGAGGCGCAATCGGGCCGCACCACGGCCTCGGGCTGGGTGCAGATGCCGCTGGTGGAAGGCTCCTTTGGCGAGGACCACCTGGCGCGCGCGCTGGTCGCGCTCAAGTACATCGGCATGCTCGAAAGCCGCGAGGCCACCTACCCGATGGCCTGGCACGACGCCGCAGGCGAAGCCCTCACCGGGCAGCGCCGCTATACGCTGCGCTTTGCGCCCGGCGCGCTGCCACCGGTCGAGGCCTTCTGGTCGCTCACGATGTACGACACGCGCGACTACATGCTGGTCGACAACCCGATCGACCGCTACGCCATCGGCGACCGTACGCCGGGCCTGCGTCGCGATGCGGACGGCGGGCTCACGCTGCACATCCAGCACGCCCGGCCGGAGGGCGAGGCTGCGCAGGCCAACTGGCTGCCGGCGCCCGAAGGCGATTTCTACCTCTGCCTGCGCGCCTACGTGCCGCGCGCCGAACTGCTCGACGGCCACTACCTGCTGCCGCCCCTCACCGTCACCAAGGAAACCGCATGACCGCCACCGCTGAAAAGCCCTTCCTCATCGTCGGCACCGGCACCGAGACCGTGGCGCCGGGCCTGCACATCCTGCGCGGGCAGGGCCAATCGTTCGTGGCCGAGACCGACGCGGGCCTGGTCGTGGTCGACGCCGGGCCGGGCGGCTCGGTGACCGAGGGCATGATCGATGCGCTGCGCCAGCTCAGCGACGCGCCGGTGCATGCGCTGTGCTTCAGCCATGGCCACATCGGCTACAACGCCGGCGTGCCGATGTGGCTGGCCCATGCCGCCGCGCGCGGCGATGCGCCGCCGCGAATCATTGCGCACCGCAACGTGCCGCGCCGCCTCGCGCGCTACGGCGAGACGCTGGCCCTGCAGCACCGCATGGCCGAGATCCAGTTCAACCGCCCGCCGGGCTTCTTCGACCATCGCCTTGTGATGCACCCGCCGACCGAAACCTTCGACGGCCTGCTGCAGATCGGCAGCGGCGAGCGCCGCGTCGAGCTGCGCTGGGCACCGTCGGAAACCGACGATGCGATCGCGCTCTGGAGCCCCGCGCAGCGCGTGCTGTACGGCGGCGCGGCGCTGATCGACTCCATTCCCAACATCGGCACGCCCTTTCGCACGATGCGCGACACGGTGCGCTGGGCCGACACGCTGGAGGCATTGGCAGCGTTGAAGCCGCGCAAGGCGGTGCGCGAATTCGGCGCCACGCTCGAAGGCGAAGAGCAGGTGCAGCACGTGCTCCTGCACACGGCCCGCGCGCTGCGCTGGCTGCGCGCCGAGGTGGTGCGGCTCATGAACGAAGGGCTCAACGAGCGCGACATCCTGGCGCGCATCCGCTTTCCCGACGAGCTCTTCGCGGTCGACTGGATGAAGCCCACCTACGGCGACCCCGGCTACATCGTGCGCGACATCTACCGCTCGGAGAACGGCTGGTGGGACCGCAACCCGACCTCGCTGCACCCGGCCGCGCCCGAGGCCATCGGCCGCGCCGTGGCCGACGCCATCACCGACAAGCGCGGCGTGGTCGACCAGGCGCGCAAGCTGGCGGCGGCCAAGCAGTGGCAGCTCGCGCTGCACGTGATCGACCTGCTGGCCACCGCCGAGGGCGACGCTCCCGAGATCGCCGACGCGCGCTCGCTCAAGGCCGAATGGCTGCGCGAGCGTGCGCGCGAAGTGCCCAGTTACGTCTCGCGCAACCTGTACCGGGTCGGCGCGGACATGATCGAACAAGGCACGCAGGCGCGCTTCGGCATCCGCTGAAGCCTTTCCATCGGAGACACGGACTATGACAAGCACAACATCCTTGCGCCGCAGCCTGCGCACGCTCGCCGCCTGCGGCCTGGCCGCACTGACCGCCGCCAGCCATGCGCAGGCCGACAGCTACCCCGACAAGCCCGTGACGCTGGTGGTGCCTACCGCGCCGGCCGGCGGCACCGACACCATCGCGCGCCTGATCGCCGACGCACTCGGCAAGAAGCTGAAGCAGACCTTCATCGTCGACAACCGCCCGGGCGCCAACGGCATCCTCGGCACCGACCTGGCAGCGCGCGCAGCGCCCGACGGCTACCGGCTGCTGTTCACCTATGCCGCGGCCATGGTGGTGAACCCCAGCCTCTACAAGAAGCTGCCCTACGACCCTTTGAAGGACTTTGCGCCGGTGGCGCAGGTCGGGCGCGGCGGCAACCTGCTGCTGGTGCGCAAGGACCTGCCGGTGAAAACGATCCAGGAGTTCGTCGCTTACGCCAAGGCGCGGCCCGACAAGCTGAGCTACTGCTCCTGGGGCAACGGCTCGGGCGGCCACCTGGCGATGGAAAGCCTCAAGAAGCAGGCCGGCCTGGTGATGACGCACGTACCGTACAAGGGCAGCGGCCCCTGCGTGCAGGACCTGGTGGGCGGCCAGGTGGATGCGGCGTTCGCCGACATCTCGTCGACCGTGGAGATCGTGCGTGCCGGCCGCATCCGCGCGCTGGCCAACAGCGGCCCCTCGCGCATCCCGATGCTGCCCGACGTGCCGACCATGACCGAGAGCGGCTACCCCTTCACCACCTACGCCTGGTACGGCCTGCTGGCGCCGGCCAAGACGCCGCCGGCCGTCGTGAAGAAGCTCAACGAAGCCGTGAACCAGGTGCTGCGCGACCCTGCGGTGGTGCGCCGCATGTATGAGCTGAACTTCAACGACCTGCCGCAGAACACGCCCGAGCAGTTCGCGGCGACGATCCAGAAGGACATGCGCGACTGGGGCGCGCTGGTGAAGGAGATCGGGCTGACGCCCGAATGACCGGCGCCGCGCACGCGCCCGCTTATTTCGCCAATGCCTTCAGCGCCAGCTTGATCCCCTCGCTCACCGTCGCGTCCTTGGGCAGCGCCTTGAGCGCCAGCGCGGCTTCCTTGTCGCTGTAGCCCAGCGCGACCAGCGCCTGCAGGATGTCGGCCTGCGCGTCGGTGGCCGCATGGGCGGGCAGCCCGATGTCGGCGCCCAGCTTGCCCTTGAGTTCGAGCAGCAGCCGCTCGGCGGTCTTCTTGCCGATGCCCGGGATCTTCACGAGCCGGCCGAGCTCCTGCGTGGTGATCGCCTGCGCCAGCTCGCCCACGCTCATGCCCGACAGCAGGCCGAGCGCGGTGCGCGGGCCCACGCCGCTGATCTTGATGAGTTGCCGAAAGGCCGCACGCTCCTCGGCGGTGCCGAAACCGTAGAGAATCTGCGCGTCCTCGCGCACCACGAAGTGCGTGAGCAGCGAAACGCGCTCTCCGGTGCCGGGCAGGTTGTAGAACGTGCTCATCGGCACATCGACCTCGTAGCCGACGCCATTGCAGTCCACCACCACCTGCGGTGGGTTGCGCTCGGCCAATACGCCGGTGAGTTTGCCTATCATGGGTGCCCTTTTTCCTTGAAATGTCCGGCGTGATTCTGCGACACACCTTTGCTCCCCCCAACAACTCGCGCCTGGGCCACCTGTGCGGCCCGCTGGACGCGCACCTGCGCCGCATCGAGGAGGCCCTGGGCGTGAAGATCGCGCACCGCCACGAGCAGTTCAAGGTCGACGGCCCCAAGGCCGCCGCGCAGCGCGCCATGGACGTGCTGCAGGCGCTCTACGAGATCGCGCAGCGCCCGATCGATCCGGCCGTGGTGCAGCTCACGCTCGCGGGCGACGGCTCGATGAGCGACGAGGACTCGGCCCTGCTCGTCACCCGCCGCGCCGACCTGCGCGCGCGCACGCCCACGCAGGCGCTGTACCTCGACAACATCGCCAAGCACGACATCACCTTCGGCATCGGCCCGGCCGGCACCGGCAAGACCTACCTCGCGGTGGCCTGCGCAGTCGATGCGCTGGAGCGCGCCGCAGTGCAGCGCATCGTGCTCACGCGGCCGGCGGTGGAAGCGGGCGAGCGGCTCGGCTTCCTGCCGGGCGACCTGACGCAGAAGGTCGATCCCTACCTGCGCCCGCTGTACGACGCGCTCTACGACCTGATGGGCTTCGAGAAGGTGCAGAAGGCCTTCGAGCGCAATGCGCTCGAGATCGCGCCGCTGGCCTTCATGCGCGGGCGCACGCTGAACAATGCCTTCGTCATCCTCGACGAGGCGCAGAACACCACCGTCGAGCAGATGAAGATGTTCCTCACGCGCATCGGCTTCGGCGCCAAGGCGGTGGTGACGGGCGACGTGAGCCAGATCGACCTGCCCAAGCAGCAGCTGAGCGGGCTCATCGATGCCGAGCGCGTGCTCAGGCGCGTGAACGGCATCTCGATCACGCACTTCACCAGCGCCGACGTGGTGCGGCATCCGCTGGTGGCCAAGATCGTCGATGCCTACGACGGGCAGCGCAAGCGCAGCGGGGCGCATTGAGATGGCATTGCCCGCACTGTCCCTTTCGCTGCAGTTCGCGCGCTTCAAGGGCGTGGAACGGCACCGCGCCGCGCTGCCGCGCCACAGCGTCGCGCGCTGGATCCGCCATGCACTCGAGATCGACGCGGAGATCACGGTGCGCATCGTCGATGCCGAGGAAGGCCAGCGCCTGAACCGCGAGTTCCGCGGCAAGGACTACGCCACCAACGTTCTGACCTTCGACTACACCCAGAGCCCGATGGTGATGGCCGACCTGGTGCTGTGCGCGCCGGTGGTCGCGAGCGAGGCGAAGGAGCACCGCAAGACCCTGGCCGCGCATTACGCGCACCTGCTGGTTCACGGCACGCTGCATGCGC
Organism: Variovorax sp. 01N425; assembly: GCF_056399465.1. Taxonomy (NCBI): domain Bacteria; kingdom Pseudomonadati; phylum Pseudomonadota; class Betaproteobacteria; order Burkholderiales; family Comamonadaceae; genus Variovorax; species Variovorax sp. 01N425. The sequence goes on from NZ_JBFTRJ010000016.1 coordinate 85,855, forward strand.
AGGGCTGGGACCACGAGACTGGCGAGGCCGACGCCGAGGCCATGGAAGCGCGCGAGATCGAGATCCTCGCGGGCGTCGGCATCCGCAATCCGTACGGCCGCTGAGACCCGCGCGCGGCGGCGCTACGCCATCTGCAGCGGGATGGTCACCGGCCCGTCATTGACCAGGTGCACCTGCATGTCGGCGCCGAACTCGCCGGTGGCCACCACCGGATGGGCGGCGCGGGCCCGGTCCACGAAATAGTCGTAGAGCCGCCGCCCCTCGTCGGGCGCGGCCGCCTGCGTGAAGCTGGGCCGGTTGCCGCCGCTCACATCGGCCGCCAGCGTGAACTGGCTCACGACCAGCAGGCCGCCGCCGATGTCCTGCACGCTGCGGTTCATCTTGCCCGCCTCGTCCGAAAAGATGCGCAGCTTCAGGAGCTTGGCAAGCATGCGGTCGGCCATGGCATCGGCATCGCCGCGCTCGGCGCACAGCAGCACGAGCAGGCCGGCACCGATCGCGCCGACGGTCTGCCCTGCGATGTCGACGCGCGCACTGGCCACGCGCTGGACGATGGCTTTCATGCGGCTTCTTCCTCGATGCGCGGCCCGCGCGCTTCCATCCCCAGCGGCAGCAGCTGGATGGTCACGCGCAGGCCCGGCACGGCGTCCATCAGCGCCTGCTCCAGCTCGTCGCGCATGGCGGCGGCATGCTGCAGCGTCCATTCGCCGGGCACATGCATGTGCAGGTCGGCAAAGCGGCGCTGGCCCGCGCGCCGCGTCACCATGTCGTCGAAGCGCATGCGCGTGCCTTCGGGCATGCGTGCGGCAAACTGGTCGAGCGTGGCGCGCAGCGTGGCAATGGTTTCGGGGTCGAGGGCCTCGTCCATCAGCCCCTGCGACGAGCGCCACACCAGCCTGACGCCTTCGCGCACGATGTTGAGCGCCACGCCAATGGCCAGCACCGGGTCGAGCCAGAGCCAGCCGCTGAAGTGCACGGCCACGATGCCGATCACCACCCCGGCCGAGGTCCACACGTCGGTCATCAGGTGCCGCGCATCGGCTTCGAGCGCAATCGAGCGGTGCGTCCGCGCGGCGCGGAACAGCGCAAAAGCCAGGGCCGCGTTGAAGCCCGAGCTGACCACCGAGAGCCCGAGCCCCCAGCCCAGTTGCTCGAGCGGCTGCGGCGCAAGCAGCCGCTGCACCGAGACCCAGAGGATGGCGGCCGCCGCGCCGACGATCAGGATGCCCTCGAAGCCCGAAGAGAAATATTCGGCCTTGTGGTGGCCGTAGGGATGGTCTTCATCGGCCGGCCGCGAGGCGATGGTCACCATGCCCAGCGCGAACATCGCGCTGGCAAGGTTGACGAAGGACTCCATCGCATCGGAGATCAGGCCCATCGAGTTGGTCACATAGCCCGCCAGGCCCTTGAGCAGGATGGTGACGAGCGCAACCACCACGGAAACACGAAGCAGCGTCTTGGGCGTGAAAGTCATGCAGAAAAGGCGTTGGCGATAAAAGTCGGCAAGAATGCGGCAAAGGTCCGCATCCGCGATCGAATTATCGAGCGCGGCCTCCATCTGCCGACTCCATGTATTTAATATTTGTGGCACCGCGAGACATTCGCAGAAGAACGATGATGAAAAAAATCCTGATCGCCGTGGGAGGCTTCGCCTTCTGGGGCGCAGCGGCGTTGGCTCAGGCGCAGGCGCCTTCGCGTCCTGCAGGGTCCATGCCCATTGCAGAACCACAGGCAGGGTTCGTGAAATCGGTGCGGGGCAACGTGCAGCTGCTCAGTACCGCCGGCACGCTGCGCACGGCCAACGCCGGCGACGCGCTGGCCGCCGTGGACCGCATCGTGACCGGCCCCGATTCTTCCGCCTCCGTCGTCTTGCGCGACGACACCACGCTGGTGGTCGGGCCTTCGTCGCGGCTGGACCTGAAGGAATTCCATTTCAACGCCACCACGCACGAAGGCGGCGTGCTGGTCTCGCTGCTGCGCGGCTCGATGCGCATGATCACCGGCCTGATCGGCAAGACCAACCCCGACGCGATACGGGTGGAGACGCAAACCGCCACCATCGGCATTCGCGGAACCGACTTCATCGTGCAGAGCGACGGCCAGCCATGAGGAAGACGACGACGGACCGGACCTTTCTTCTTGCTGCCACGCTGGCCACTGCGCTGCTGGCCGCATGCTCGACGCCGGGCACTCGCGTGGTGCTGCTGCCCCAGGCGGACGACAAGCCTTCTGCCGTGATCGTGCGCGCAAAGGACGGCGAGGAAGTTCTTTCCAAGCCCTATCAGCGCGCAACCGCTGCGGTAGGCGCCTCCGGCGCGCCGGTGGTCGACCAGGCCGACCCGGCCAAGGTGCAGGCGGACCACAAGGTCCTGTTCGACATGCGGCCGCCCGCACCGCAGCGCTACACGGTGTATTTCGAAGTGGGCGGCACCACGCTCACGCCTGCGTCGCAGCAGGTCATGAACGAAGCGCTGATGGCCGCGCAAAGCCGCAGCGGCAGCGACATCGTGGTGACCGGGCACACCGACACCAAGGGCGCGCTCGAGCAGAACGACATGCTCTCGCAGCGGCGCGCGCAGGAAGTGGTGCAGCTTTTCGTGGAACGGCAGTTCCCGGCCAAGCGCATCGAGGCCGTGGGCCGCGGCGAGCGCGAACTCGCGGTACCCACCGCCGACGAGGTGGACGAGCCGCGCAACCGGCGCGTCACGATCGAAGTCCGCTGACGGCCAGGCGCGCGGTGCGCCGGCCGGCGGCCCCTCAGCCGAGGGTCACGCGCGCGAACTTGCGCTTGCCGACCTGCACCACGTAGCGGCCGGCGGGCAGCTTGAGCGCCTTGTCGCTGATCACCACAGAGTCGACGCGCACGCCGCCGCCGTCGATCAGCCGGTTGCCTTCGGAGGCCGAAGGCGCGAGCCCGGCCTGCTTGAGCAGCTGCGCAATGCCCAGCGGGGCCCCGCCCAGCGACAGTTCGGGAATGTCGTCGGGCACGCCGCCCTTGCTGCGGTTGATGAAATCCTGTTCCGCGGTCTCGGCCGCGGCCGCGCTGTGGAAGCGCGCGGTGATTTCCTTGGCCAGCGCCACCTTCGCATCCTTGGGATTGCGGCCGGCCGCGATCTCGGCCTTGAGCGCCTCGATCTGCACGAGCGACTGGAAGCTCAGCAGCGTGTACCAGCGCCACATCAGCTCGTCGGAGATCGACAGCACCTTGGCGAACATGGTGTTGGCGTCTTCGCTGATGCCGATGTAGTTGTTCTTGCTCTTGGACATCTTCTCGACGCCATCGAGCCCTTCCAGCAGTGGCATAGTGAGTATGCACTGCGGTTCTTGACCGTATTCCTGCTGGAGATGCCGGCCGACGAGCAGGTTGAACTTCTGGTCGGTGCCGCCCAGCTCGAGGTCGCTCTTCAGGGCCACCGAGTCGTAGCCCTGCATCAGCGGGTAGAGGAATTCGTGCACCGAGATCGACTGGCCGGCCTTGAAGCGCTTGTTGAAGTCGTCGCGCTCCATCATCCGCGCCACCGTGTACTTGGCGGCCAACTGGATCATGCCGCGGGCGCCCAGCGGGTCGCTCCACTCGGAGTTGTAGCGGATCTCGGTCTTTTCGGGGTCCAGCACCAGGCTGGCCTGCCGGTAGTAGGTCTGGGCGTTGGCCTCGATCTGCTCGCGGGTCAGCGGCGGGCGGGTGCTGTTGCGGCCCGAGGGATCGCCGATGGTGGTCGTGAAGTCGCCGATCAGGAAGATGACCCGGTGCCCCAGGTCCTGCAGCTGCCGCATCTTGTTGAGCACCACCGTGTGGCCGATGTGGATGTCCGGGGCGGTCGGGTCGAGCCCCAATTTGATGCGCAGCGGCGTCCCGCTGGCTTCCGAGCGCTGCAGCTTGCGCACCCATTCATCCTGCGGCAGCAGTTCGTCGGTGCCCCTGAGCGATATTTCGAGCGCTCGTCTTACACCATCCGAGAGGCTTGTGGATGTAACAGATTCGGCATTCATAGGCTTTTTTAGCTGATTTTCAGGTTGCCGAAGCTATACTCAGCCCGACTTTTCTAGCGCCGAATTCTAAGCGGCGCTTTTTCCGCACCGCCCTGCCGCCCCGTCCGACCTGGGCTTTGCAGCGCGGATTTGCAGAACCTGAGCTGGAATTCATAGTTTGATCAACGGCATTCTCGCCGCCGAGGAGCTTTTGGCTTCTCGCGTGGCCTATACATTCCGGACCTATCCCAAGCAGATCACCGCGCTCATCGCGGCTGCCTTGCTGAGCGCCGGAACCCTGGCGGTGGCCTCCCTGGGCCCCGACGCCGCCGACCTCCCGGTGCAGCAGGTCCTCGAAGCGACCGCTCCGCTGTCCTTCGCCGAACAGAGCGAATCGCTGGAAAACTTCAGCTTCACGCTGTTTCGCACCGACATCACGCGCTCCAGCGACACGGCCGAGGCCCTGCTGAAGCGCCTGGGCATCTCCGACCCGGCCGCCACCGCCTTCGTGCGCGGCAGCAGCGAAGCCCGCAATGCCTTGTTCGCCCGCGCCGGGCGCACCGTCACAGCCGAAGCCACGCAGGAAAACCAGCTCAAGAAGCTGAGTGCCCGCTGGATTCCCGATGGCGACGGCGGCTTCAAGCGCTTCGTCATCGAGCGCACGCCGGTCGGCTTCGTGGCGCTCACCGAGCGCGACACGCTGACGCCGGGCACGCGCCTGGCCAGCGGCGTCATCCGCACCTCGCTGTTCGCCGCCACCGACGACTCCCGCGTGCCCGACGCGGTCGCCAGCCAGCTGGCCGACATCTTCGCGGGCGACGTCGACGTGCGCGCGCTGCGCAAGGGCGACCGCTTCGCCGTGGTCTACGAAACCTTCGAGGCCGACGGCCAGGCGCTGCGCAGCGGCCGCGTGCTCTCGGCCGAGTTCGAGAGCGGCGGCAAGGTGCACCAGGCCGTGTGGTTCCAGCCCCAGGGCCAAAAGGGCAGCTATTACCGCCCGAACGGCGATAGCCTGCGCAAGGCCTACCTGAGCTCGCCGGTCGAGTTCTCGCGCGTGTCGAGCGGCTTCGCAATGCGCATGCACCCGATCCTCAACAGCTGGCGCCAGCACAACGGCATCGACTTCGCAGCCCCCACCGGCACCGCGGTGCGCAGCGTCGGCGACGGCACGGTCGATTTCGCCGGCACGCAAAGCGGCTACGGCAACATCGTCATCATCAAGCACCGCAACAACCAGCAGACGGCCTACGCCCACCTGAGCCGCATCAACGTCAAGGCCGGCGAGAGCATCACCCAGGGCCAGACGATCGGTGCCGTGGGCTCCACCGGCTGGGCCACCGGCCCGCACCTGCACTTCGAGTTCCGCGTGAACGGCGAATACCAGGATCCGACCTCCATCGCCCAGGAGGGCGGCGCGCCCATCACGGCTTCCCTGCGCCCGGCCTTCGAGCGCATTGCGGTCGGCGCGCGCACCGAGCTGGCGGCCGCCTTCTCGGTCATCCAGGCCAGCGCGGACTGAGCCCCGGCGCGCGGCTCGCCTTCCCATCGACGTGGCCGGCGAACTGTTCATCGGCCTGATGTCCGGCACCTCGCTCGACGGGGTCGATGGCGTGCTGGCCGATTTCGCGGATGGCCGCATCGCCGTGCGGGCCTATGCCACGGCGCCCTTTCCGGCCGCCTTGCGCGCCGAGCTGATGGCGCTCAACACCCCCGGCGACAACGAACTCCATCGCGCCGCGCTGGCCGGCAACGGCCTGGCCCGGATCTATGCCGGCGTCGCCAGCCAGCTGCTGGCGGACAGCGGCACTCCTGCCAGCCAGGTGGCGGCCCTCGGCGCGCACGGACAGACGGTGCGCCACCGGCCCACCGAGTTCGACGGCGTCGGCTACACCCTGCAAATCAACAACCCCTCGCTGCTGGCCGAGCTGACCGGCATCGACGTGGTGGCGGACTTCCGCAGCCGCGACCTGGCGGCGGGTGGACAGGGCGCGCCGCTGGTGCCGGCCTTCCACCGCGCACTGTTCGCGCGCGCGGGCCAACCCGTGGCGGTGCTGAACATCGGCGGCATTTCCAACCTGAGCCTGCTGCCCGCGGCCGATGCGCCGGGGGAGCCGGCGGTGCTCGGCTTCGACTGCGGCCCCGGCAATGCCCTGATGGACCACTGGAGCCAGCTCCATACCGGCCAGCCCTTCGACCGCGGCGGCCGGTGGGCCGCCAGCGGACAGGTGCTGCCCGGCCTGCTTGCGCGGCTGCAGGCCGATCCGTATTTTGCGAAGGCGCCTCCCAAGAGCACCGGGCGCGACCTGTTCAATCCTGCGTGGCTTTCCGCCTGCCTGGCCCCGGCCATCGGCGCGGCGCCCGCCGACGTGCAGGCCACCCTGACCGAATTCACCGCCAGCGTATGTGCAGCCGACGTCCTCCGCTATGGAAGCGATAGCAAGCTGCTGATCGTCTGCGGCGGCGGAGCGCTGAACGACCATCTGATCGAGCGCCTGCGCGCGCACTTGCCCGGCGTGGAAGTGGCCGCCTCCACGGCCCACGGCCTGCCTCCGCTGCAGGTCGAGGCCGCGGCCTTTGCCTGGCTGGCCCGCAGCACCCTGCGGCGCGAAGCCGGCAACCTGGCCAGCGTGACAGGCGCAAGAGGCGGGCGCGTGCTCGGGGCGATCTATCCGGCCTGACCGGGCGAAGTTGCCCTCACCCCTGGCCTGAAACTTCGGGCTGGGCGGGATGGGCGGCGCGCACTTCTGCTGGCAAATGCCAGAAGATCAGCGCAGAAGCGATCGTGACGAGCCCCATGGTGGCAAAAGTGGCCTGGAAGGCATCGAGCGTCTGCTTTGCCGTCTCGAGGCCAAAAACACCGTTGTAGCCGGCCAGCACTGCGCTCGCAGCCGCCACGCCAAGGCTCATTGCAAGCATCTGGACCATCGAGAGCAGGCTGTTGCCGCTGCTGGCCATGCTGCCGTCCAGGTCCTTCAGCGTGATGGTGTTCATGGCCGTGAACTGAAGCGAGTTGACGGCGCCGAAGGCCAGCAACTGCAGGATGTGCAGCGCAGCCGGCTGGTCCGGCCCGGTCAGGCCGAAGCTGCCCATCGCCAGGCCCACCAGCACGGTGTTGGCCACCAGCACCTTGCGGTAGCCGTGGCGCGTGATCAGCGGGGTCGCGAAACGCTTCATGGCCATGCCGGCCAGCGCGATCGGAAGCATCATGAGCCCCGCCCGAAGCGGCGAATAGCCCAGCGACACCTGCAGCAGCAGGGGCACCATGAACGGCATGCAGCTGCTGCCGAGCCGCGAGAACAGGTTGCCGAGCAAGCCGATGCTGAGCGTGGGCACGCCGAACAGCGAGGGCGAGAACAGCGGCTCGGGCCGGCGCGCGGCATGCAGCCAATAGGCCACCACGCTCGCAAAGCCGAACACCAGCAACAGCAGCACGCTGACCTGGCGCAGCCCCGCGCCCGAGACACCGTCGAGCGCCAGCGAGATCGCAACCATGCCGAAGGCCAGCATCGCATAGCCCGCGCCATCGAAGCGCCGCTGGATGGCCCCGCGCAGGTCGGGCATGAAGCGCAGCGTTGCCAGGCAGCCCGCCAACCCCACAGGCACATTGATCAGGAAGATCCAGTGCCAGGAGGCGTACTGCACCAGCCAGCCGCCCAGCGTGGGCCCGAGCAGCGGCCCGATCAGCCCCGGAATGGCAACGAAGCTCATCGCCTGCAGGAACTCCCCGCGCGGCACGGTGCGCAGCAGCGTCAGCCGCCCTACCGGCAGCAGCAAGGCGCCGCCCAGGCCCTGCACCACCCGCGCAGCCACCAGCTGCCCCACGCCCACCGACAAGGCGCACAGGACGGAGCCGACGACGAACAGCACGATGGCCGAGAAGAACACGCGCCGCGTGCCGAACCGGTCGGCGATCCAGCCCGAGGCCGGAATCAGCATTGCCATGGTCAGCGCGTAGGCCACCACCACCGACTGCATGCGCAGCGGGCTTTCGCCAAGGCTCGCGGCCATGGCGGGCAGCGCGGTGTTGATGATGGTGGCGTCGAGCGTCTGCATGAAGAAGCCGATCGCCACGAGCCAGAGCAGGCTCTTGCGGGCAGGATCGATGGCCGTGGCGGCGGATGTCATGGGGCAGCGAGGGGGAGGGAAAAGCGGCAGGCAGCAAAAAGCCGCCCGAAGGCGGCTTTTTTCAAGGAACGAAGGCTGGCGGGGGCAGCATCAGCCCGGCATCAGGCCGAGAAGCTCGATCCGCAGCCGCAGGTGCTGGTGGCGTTCGGGTTCTTGATCACGAACTGGGCGCCCTGCAGGTCTTCCTTGTAGTCGATCTCGGCGCCGACCAGGTACTGATAGCTCATGGCATCGATCAGCAGCGACACGCCGTTCTTGGTCATGGTGGTGTCGTCTTCGTTGGTGATTTCATCGAAGGTGAAACCATACTGGAAGCCCGAGCACCCGCCGCCCTGCACGAACACGCGCAGCTTGAGGTCGGGATTGCCCTCTTCGGCGATCAGGTCGGCCACCTTGGCAGCCGCGCTGTCGGTGAAGACGATCGGTTCGGGCATCTGGGTCTGGATGTTTTCGGCAACAGCGCTCATGGGGGATAACTCCTTGGGGGCCGTACATGCGGCCAATGAACCAATGCTACTGCAATGCCGCATTCCTGGCTGGCGGATGGCAGCGAGCACCCAACGCAAGTGGGGTCGAACACACATCCGCCAAGGCCGCGGCAATGAAAAAGCCGCCCGGAGGCGGCTTTTGTTCGCAATGAACAGGATCAGCGCTTGCTGAACTGCTTGCGGCGGCGTGCAGAGTGCAGACCGACCTTCTTGCGCTCGACTTCACGTGCATCGCGCGTGACGTAGCCGGCCTGGCTCAGCACCGGCTTGAGGCTTGCGTCGTAGTCGATCAGCGCACGGGTGATGCCGTGGCGCGTTGCGCCGGCCTGGCCCGATTCGCCGCCGCCATTGACGTTGACCATGACATCGAATGCTTCGAGGTTGTTGGTCAGCACCAGGGGCTGCTTGGCAATCATGATCGAGGTTTCGCGGCCGAAGAACTCTTGGATGTCCTTGCCGTTGACCGTGATCTTGCCGGTGCCCTTTTTCAGAAACACACGGGCGACGCTCGATTTGCGACGGCCGGTGCCATTGTTCCATTCACCAATCATTCTCAAGGCTCCTTACAGTTCCAGCACTTTGGGCTGTTGGGCGGTATGCGGGTGCTCTGCACCACCGTACACCTTGAGTTTCTTGATCATCGCGTAGCCGAGCGGGCCCTTGGGCAGCATGCCCTTGACGGCCTTTTCCAGGGCGCGGCCCGGGTGCTTGGCTTGCATGTCGCGGAAGTTCGTGGCCGTGATACCGCCCGGGTAGCCCGAGTGACGGTAGTAGACCTTGTCGATCGGCTTGGCGCCGGTGACGCGCAGCTGGGCTGCGTTGATGATGACGATGAAGTCACCGGTATCGACGTGAGGCGTGTAAATGGCCTTGTGTTTGCCGCGCAAACGGAGAGCAACTTCGCTGGCTACTCGTCCGAGGACCTTGTCGGTCGCGTCAATCACAAACCACTCGTGCGTCACGTCAGCGGGCTTGGCGCTGAACGTTTTGGTCATGAGTTTTCTCTATAAAGAGGGTTTGGCGAGCCCTTTTCCACGGTCGGCGTTCCTCTGACGGGAATCTCTTAGGTGGGTTTGCACATGCCCGCAGGGCGGTAATGTGTCTCCGCCGCGGGGCTACAAAAACGCTGCGAAGCCCGCGATTATACGAAGAATCGGCCAATCGGGGCAAATTTGGGCCCAGCGGCCGTCCAAGCCGTTACCATCGACCCCATGTTCAGTTACCGCCACGCCTTCCACGCCGGCAACCACGCCGACGTGCTCAAGCACACGGTGCTGATTGCCACGCTCGACCACCTGCTCGAAAAAGAGGCAGCTCTGACCGTGGTCGACACCCACGCCGGCGCCGGCCTGTACCGCCTGGACGGCGACTACGCCGGCACCAGCGGCGAGGCCGCCGAAGGCGTGCTGCGCCTGCTGGCGGACAAGAAAGCACCTGCCGCCCCGGCTCCTGCCGCCAAATCCGCCGCCAAGAAGGCCGCCCCCGAAGCCGAGGCGCCCCTGGCCGATGCGATTGCGCGCTACCTGAGCGTGATCCACGACTTCAACCCCAAGGGCGGCGCCCGCATCTATCCGGGTTCGCCTTTCATCGTGCAGCACCTGCTGCGCGACCACGACAAGCTCAAGCTGTTCGAGCTGCACCCCACCGATGCCCGCACGCTGGACGCCAACATCGCCCAGCTCGAGGCGGGCCGGCAGATCGCGGTGCTGCGCGAGGACGGCTTCGGCAGCGCCACCAAGTTCCTGCCGCCGCCCTCGCGCCGCGCGCTGGTGCTGATGGACCCGAGCTACGAGATCAAGAGCGACTACGGCCGCGTGCTCGACTTCGCGGCCGAGGCGCTCAAGCGCTTTGCCACCGGCACCTACGCCATCTGGTATCCGATCATCCCGCGCCCCGAGGCGCACGACCTGCCGCGCCGGCTCAAGACCCTGGCCACCAAGGCCGGCAAGCCCTGGCTGCACGCCACGCTCACGGTCAAGTCGAGCAAGCTGACCACCACGCCCACCGGTGAAACCCAGCGTCCGGGCCTGCCGGCCAGCGGCATGTTCCTGATCAACCCGCCCTACACGCTGAAGCCGCTGCTTGCGGCCGCGCTGCCCCAGCTGGCGGAGTGGCTGGCGCAGGACCGGAACGCCACCTTCTCGCTCGACGCGGGCGGCTAGTCCCGGCGGTCTTTCGCTGCTTCAGCGGCGGCGGCGCTGTGGCACTTTCACCTGGCGGCGCGCGGGTGCGGGCGCAGCCGCCGGCGCCTGGGCCTGCGCCACGTCTTCCTCCACCTCGGAGCCGCCGCAGCGCATGCCTTCGCGGTCGATGATCGTCAGCGCCACCTGCTTGATGCCGAGCCCGATCAGCCCGATGCGCTCGGCCGCGCCGCGGCTCAGGTCGATGATGCGGCCCTGCGCATAGGGCCCCCGGTCGGTGATGCGCACCAGCACCTCGCTGCCGTTGACGAGGCTGCGCACGCAGACGCGGGTATTGAACGGCAAGGTCTTGTGGGCTGCCGTCATGGCCATCATGTCGAAGCGCTCGCCGCTCGCGGTCTTGCGCTGGTGGAACTGGATGCCGTACCACGAGGCCCCGCCGCGCTCGAAGATCTCGCGCGGGCCGCTGTCCCCGGGCACGCCGTCGTCGGCCTCGCCAATTCCCGATACCGCGAGGTCGTAGCGCACCGAAGGCACGCTCGAGCGGGCCGGGGCGCCCGGCGGCACCGCCAGCTTGCGCGGCAGGGGCAGCAGCTTGGCGTCCTCCTTGTCGGCCGGCCCGCCCTCGGTGGCCGGCGGCATGGCGCAGCCGGCCAGCACGCAGGTGGCCGCGACCAGCGCAATGCGAAGCGAAGCGAGCAGCCGATGGCCTGCTCCAGGACGCCACCCCTTCAACCGAGGCGCTCCAGTACAGCCAGCGTGGCCGCCGACTGGTTCATCGTGTAGAAGTGCAGCGCCGGTGCGCCTCCACCCTGCAGGCGCGCGCACAGGTCGGTCACCACGTCGAGTCCGAAGGCCTTGATGGAGGCCGTGTCGTCGCCGAAGCCCTGCAGCCGCAGGCGGATCCAGCGCGGGATCTCGGCGCCGCAGGCATCCGAGAAGCGCATGAGCTGCGTCGAGCTGGTGATCGGCATGATGCCCGGCACGATCGGCAGGTCGAGCCCGAGCTTGCGGCTGTCGTCGACAAAGCGGAAGTACGCCTCGGGACTGAAGAAATACTGCGTGATCGCCGAGTCGGCGCCGGCCTTCACCTTGGCGGCGAAGGCCTGCAGGTCGGCCTCAGGCGAGCGTGCCTGCGGATGCACCTCGGGGTAGCAGGCCACCTCGATGTGGAAGTCGCGCCCGGTCTCCTCGCGGATGAAGGCCACGAGGTCGCTCGCGTACTGGAACTCGCCGCCGATGCCGTAGCCGCTCGGCAGGTCGCCGCGAAGGGCGACCAGGCGCTTCACGCCCATCGCCTTGAGCTCGGCCAACTGCTCGCGCACGGTGGCGCGCGTGGCGCCGATGCACGAGAAGTGGCTGGCGGCATCGACACCCTCGGACAGGATCTCCTGCACCGCGCCGAAAGTGCCCTGGTGCGTGGAGCCGCCCGCGCCGTAGGTCACCGAGCAGAACTCGGGCTTGCGCGCATACAGCTGCTGGCGCACCGCGCGCAGCTTGACCGCGCCTTCGGGCGTCTTGGTCGGAAAGAACTCGAAACTCAATGGAAGGCGCACCTGCGTCTCCTAGGAACCGTTCGCAGTGTCCGCGCGAACGGCGTGAATGAAAAACTCGCGGTTGCCGTCGCCGCCCGCAATGGGGCTGTCGAACCACCGCAGCACGCGCAGCCCGAGCGCCTCGCAGGCGTCGCGCAGCCGCTTCTCGACCACCGCGTACATCGACGCGTCGCGCACGATGCCGCCCTTGCCGACCTGTCCCGGCTGCAGCTCGAACTGCGGCTTGACGAGCATCAGCAGCTGGCCGTCGCCGGCCAGGAACGGCACCACGGCCGGCAGCACCAGCGTGAGCGAGATGAACGACAGGTCGCCGACGATCAGGTCGAAGCGCAGGTCGGAAGGCGCTTCGCCTTCTTCTTCCTGCAGGTCGTCCGGCGACAACGCACGCGCATTGACGCCTTCGATGGCCACCACGCGCTCGTCCTCGCGCAGCTTCGGATGCAGCTGCCCGTGGCCGACGTCGACGCCCACCACCTTGGCCGCGCCGGCTTGCAGCAGGCAGTCGGTGAAGCCGCCGGTCGACTGGCCCACGTCGAGGCACAGCTTGCCGGCGGCGCTGACGCCGCTCGCCGCCAGCGCGCCTTCGAGCTTGAGCCCGCCGCGCGAGACGTAGCGCGCCTCGGCCGCGTCGTCGAGCTCGACCTCGGCGGACTCGGGCACCTCGTCGCGGTTCTTCACCACCGAGCGCCACGCGTCCGCGCTGCCCGCATCGCGCCAGCGCATGCCGCCGGCAATCAGCCGCACGGCCTGCGAACGCGACGCGGCCAGGCCACGCTCCACCAGCAATTGGTCGGCGCGCATCAGTACCGGTACGTGTCCGGCTTGTAGGGGCCGTTCTTGCTCACGCCGATGTAGGCGGCCTGCTCGTCCGTCAGCTCGGTCAGCATCGCGCCGACCTTCTTCAGGTGCAGGCGCGCGACCTTCTCGTCGAGGTGCTTGGGCAGCACGTAGACCTTGCCGGCCTGGTAGGCGTCGGGCTTGGTGAAGAGCTCGATCTGGGCGATGGTCTGGTTGGCGAACGACGACGACATCACGAAGCTCGGATGGCCCGTGCCGCAGCCCAGGTTCACGAGGCGGCCCTTGGCCAGGAGGATGATCTTCTTGCCGTCGGGGAAGGTGATGTGGTCGACCTGCGGCTTGATCTCTTCCCACTCGTACTTCTCGATCGATGCAACATCGATCTCGTTGTCGAAGTGGCCGATGTTGCAGACGATGGCCTGGTCCTTCATCTTGACCATGGTGTCGTGCGTGATGACGTCCTTATTGCCCGTGGTGGTCACGAAGATGTCGGCCTTGTCGGCGGCATATTCCATGGTGACGACCTTGTAGCCTTCCATCGCGGCCTGCAGCGCGTTGATGGGGTCGATTTCGGTCACCCACACTTGCGCGCTCAGCGCGCGCAGCGCCTGGGCCGAGCCCTTGCCCACGTCGCCGTAGCCGGCCACGCAGGCCACCTTGCCGGCGATCATCACGTCGGTCGCGCGCTTGATGCCGTCCACCAGCGATTCGCGGCAGCCGTAGAGATTGTCGAACTTGCTCTTGGTGACCGAGTCGTTCACGTTGATGGCGCGGAACAGCAGCGTGCCCTTGGCGCTCATCTCGTTCAGGCGGTGCACGCCGGTGGTCGTTTCCTCGGTCACGCCGATGATCTCGGCCGACTTGCGGGTGTACCAGGTCGGATCGACCGCCAGCTTGGCCTTGATGGCGGCGTAGAGGATGCGTTCTTCCTCGCTGGTGGGCTTGGCGAGCACGCCCAGGTCCTTCTCGGCGCGCTGGCCCAGGTGCATCAGCAGCGTGGCGTCGCCGCCGTCGTCCAGGATCATGTTGGGGCCTTCGCCCTGCGAACCCTTGGGGCCGAAATCGAAGATGGCGTGGGTGTAGTCCCAGTAGTCCTTCAGCGACTCGCCCTTGATCGCGAACACCGGCGTGCCGGCGGCGGCAATCGCGGCGGCGGCATGGTCCTGCGTCGAGAAGATGTTGCACGAGGCCCAGCGCACGGTGGCGCCGAGCGCCTGCAGCGTCTCGATCAGCACGGCCGTCTGGATCGTCATGTGCAGCGAGCCCGTGATGCGCGCGCCCTTGAGCGGCTGCGCCTTCGAGAATTCCTCGCGGATGGCCATCAGGCCGGGCATTTCGGTTTCCGCGATCTTGATTTCCTTGCGGCCCCAGGCGGCCAGGGAAAGGTCGGCAATCGCCTGGTCGGCGGTGGAAACGGGGGTGGGCTTGAGAACAGCGCTCATGAGAACTCCAACAAAGCTAGTTTGAAAGGTGCCACTGCGTTCGGGGAAAAGACTCACCGCGAGAACAGCGGGTGAGCGTGGTTGCGATGTGGTCCGAGCCTCACGCCTGGCGGCGCTGCAACGCTCCTCGGAACCGCGGATTGTAGACGGGGCGCCAAGGCGAGCCAATCGCCGGGGCATCCCACATGCCGGAAAGCGCAATTCGCATCCGGGGCGTACATTGACTTGACCCCAATCCCGGAAGTTCCACCCATGCGCTTGTCCAGACTCTCCACTGCCCCTGCCCTGCTGGCCTCGGCCGCCTTCCTTCTTCTTGCCGCCGGCGCGCCGGTCCCGGCCTCTGCGCAGGCCGCCTCCGATCCGGTGCGCATCCGCGGCACCATCGTGCGCGTCGACGCCAAGGCCCTCGTGGTCCAGGACCGCGGCGGCGAGGTCGTCAGCCTGGCGCGGCCGGCCGACATGGCCGTGTCGGAGGTCTACCCGATCAAGCTGTCCGACATCAGGCAGGGCAGCTTCATCGGCACCGCCGCCATGCCGCAGGCCGACGGCACACAGAAGGCGCTCGAGGTGGTGGTGTTCCCCGAGGCCGCGCGCGGCACCGGCGAAGGCCACCGCCCCTGGGACCTGCTGCCGCAGAGCACCATGACCAACGCCACCGTGGCCGACCTGGCCGCGGCGCCGAAAACCGTGCGCGGCGGGCAGCAGCTGCGGCTGACCTACAAGGGCGGCGAAAAAACCGTCATCGTGCCGCCCGACGTGCCGGTCGTGACCTTCCGCCCCGGCACCGAGGCGCTGCTGGTGCCCGGCGCCAAGGTGCTGGTCAATGCGCAGGAAAGGAACGGCGTGCCCACGGCGCTGCGCGTCACCGCCGGGCGCAACGGCTTCGCGCCGCCGATGTAGCCCAAGGGAAATCCCGCAGGCAAATCCTGCCGCCGCGGCGCCGCGGGCGGGCTGTCGCGGCGTATCGTGGCGAGGCCCGGCCCGCCGGTCCTTGCCATTCACCCGTTCCTTACCCGACACAGGAGATACCGCACCATGGCCACTGCCAAGAAAGCCGCCGCGAAGAAGACCACCGCCAGCAGCAGCACCCGGGCGGCTCCCGACGCCGCCGACATGCTCGACCCCATGAAGAATCTCAAGGCCATGACCGACCGCCTGCAGGACCTCAACCTGACCGGTGGCGCGAGCAAGCTGCTCGAGAGCGGGCAAAAGGACCTCCAGGCGCTGATGCAGGCGAACCAGAAGTCCTACCAGGGCCTGCAGACCGTGGTGCAGCGGCAGACCGAGATGATCAAGAGCGCCATCGCCGAATGGCAGACGGCCGCCAAGGAAATGCCCGGCAAGGATGCCAAGGCCAACCTCGCCAAGCTCGACGAGCTCGGCCGCCAGTCGTTCCAGCGCGCCATCGACGACATCAAGGAGCTGGCCAACCTGGCCGCCAAGTCGCAGGCCGATGCGTTCGAGCTGGTGCGCCAGCGGATCCAGGCCAATGTGGATGAAGTGACGAAGCTGCTGCAGCGCAAGTAAGGCGTTTTCGGCGGGTCGGGCAGGCGGCTCGGGGCTGCCTTCTAAAATCGGGCCATCCCCCCGCAGA
Source organism: Variovorax sp. 01N425 (assembly GCF_056399465.1). Classification (NCBI taxonomy): domain Bacteria; kingdom Pseudomonadati; phylum Pseudomonadota; class Betaproteobacteria; order Burkholderiales; family Comamonadaceae; genus Variovorax; species Variovorax sp. 01N425. The sequence goes on from NZ_JBFTRJ010000016.1 coordinate 101,968, forward strand.
TTGCCCCATCTTGTCTTTTCTCTCCGAAACTCGCCGCCGTCGCACCTTCGCGATCATTTCCCACCCCGACGCCGGCAAGACCACGCTGACCGAGAAGCTGCTGCTGTTCTCGGGCGCGATCCAGATCGCCGGTTCGGTGAAGGCGCGCAAGGCCTCGCGCCACGCCACCTCCGACTGGATGGAAATCGAGAAGCAGCGCGGCATTTCGGTGGCTTCGTCGGTCATGCAGATGCTGTACCGCGACCACGTGATCAACCTGCTCGACACGCCCGGCCACAAGGACTTCTCGGAAGACACCTACCGCGTGCTCACGGCGGTCGACTCGGCCCTGATGGTGATCGACGCGGCCAACGGCGTGGAGGCGCAGACGCGCCGGCTGATCGAGGTCTGCCGCCAGCGCGACACGCCCATCATCACCTTCGTCAACAAGATGGACCGCGAAGTGCGCGAGCCGCTCGACATCCTCGACGAAGTGGAGCGCGAGCTCGGCATGCCGTGCGTGCCGATGACCTGGCCGGTCGGCCAGGGCAAGAGCTTCCGCGGGATCATGAACCTGCGCACGCAGACGATGACGGTGTTCGAGTCGGGCAGCGAGCGGCTGCCGCACGACTTCGAGACCATCGCGCTCACGGAGCGCGACACGCTCACCAAGCGCTTCGGCGCCGATTTCGAATCCGCCATGGACAGCATGGAACTGGCCACCGGCGCCTCGCCCAGCTGGGACCGCGAGGCCTTCCTGGGCGGCAAGCAGACGCCGGTGTTCTTCGGCTCGGGCGTGAACAACTTCGGCGTGATGGAGGTGCTCGATGCGCTGGTCGACCTTGCGCCCTCCCCGCAGTCGCGCACCAGCACCACGATGGTCAACCGCCAGCCCGTGGTGAAGGAGATCCAGCCCGAGGACCGGGACTTCGCGGGCGTGGTGTTCAAGGTGCAGGCCAACATGGACGCCAATCACCGCGACCGCATCGCCTTCGTGCGCATGGCCTCGGGCAAGTACACGCCGGGCATGAAGCTCAAGGTGCAGCGCACGTCGAAGGAGCTGCGGCCCACCAGCGTCGTGACCTTCATGAGCCAGCGCCGCGAGGCGGTCGAAGAGGCCTACGCCGGCGACATCGTGGGCTTCACCACGCATGGCGGCGTGCAGCTGGGCGACACCATCACCGACGGCGCGAGCCTGCAGTTCACCGGCCTGCCCTTCTTTGCGCCCGAGCTGTTCATGACGGTGATCCTGAAGAACCCGCTGCGCACCAAGCAGCTGCAGCAGGGCCTGGCCCAGCTCGGAGAGGAAGGCGCCATTCAAGTGTTCCGCCCCGAGATCGGCGGGCCGATGCTGCTGGGCGCCGTCGGGCAGCTGCAGTTCGAGGTGGTGCAGCACCGCCTGAAGGCCGAGTACGACGCCGACGTGCGGCTCGAAGGCTGCCAGTACACCGGCGCACGCTGGATCACCGCCGATTCGCCGGCCGAGCTGCGCGAGTTCGTCAACGCGTACCCGCAGCGCATGGCCAAGGACGCGGCCGATACGCTGGCCTTCCTGTGCACTTCGCCCTACGACGTGCGGCTGGCGCAGGAGCGCTTTCCGAAGATCCATTTCCATCCGCTGCGGGAGCACGCGGGGCTGGCGCTGCAGAACGCGGGCTGAAGGGGCTCAGCTTCCCGTCGAGGCGTAGTGGCGCAGCCCGATGCGCCATGCGCCGAAAGCCGCCGCGAGGAACGCGAAGCCTGCGAGCGGCGACACCATGCCCACCCAGGCGGGCGCGCCCAGCGGATCCGGCTTGCCGAGGATCACGAGCGCCGGGTAGTACGCCACGCAGGCCAGCGGTACGATGAAGGTCAGCACGCGCCGGAACCACTGCGCATAGAGCGCCAGCGGGTACTGCGCCGCCTGCACGCCACCGTAGGTGAGCACGTTGGCGATCTCCAGGCTCTCGACGGTCCAGAATGACAGCGTGCCCTGCAGCACCAGGATGCCGAGGAAGAGCGCGATGCCACCGGCCAGCGCGAACAGGAAGATGGCCACTGCCCCGGGGGTCCACGCGATGTGGGCCTGGACGGTCGCGAACACCAGCACGCTCAGGCCCTGCAGCAGCCGGCCCAGGCGGCTGATGCGCACGTCGTGCCCCATGAGCTGCAGCGCCAGCGGGCGCGGGCGCAGCAGCAGCCGGTCGAAGGTGCCGGTGCGCAGGAACTCGGTGCCGAGCACGTCGAAGCCGCGCCCCAGCGCGTCGGCAATCGCGAACATGCAGTTGACCAGACCGTAGAACAGCGCCACCTCGCCGATGGCCCAGCCCTGCACTTCGCCGAAGCGATGGAACAGCGCCCAGACGGCAACCACCTCGATGCCTGTGCCGAGGAACTGGCCCAGGGTCAGCAGCAGGGCCGAGACGGGGTATCTCGCCTGGCCGCTGATCGAGGCGGCCATGAGGCGGAAAAAAAGAGGGAGCGAACCCATTTCAGTGGCTTCCGCTGGTTGTGTTTTTTGCGCTGCTGTTCTTGTTCAGGGCGCGTGCACAGGCCACCGGGTACTCCCCTCCGCGAATGTCCCCCGCCCTTCGGGCTCCTCCTTGATTTCGCTGCGGGGAGCACCCGATGCCCTGTGCACTGGGGCACGCTCGGTGTGCATCGCTGATCAACGACTGCTCCGCATAACGCTCCCGTCGATGGGGTGCCTTGCGCAGCGAAATAAAGGAGGAGGCCGCAGGCCGGGGGACATTCGCGGAGCAAGGTACCCCGTCGGCGGGAGCGCGCCCCGAACAACGACACATCGTGAAGGAACAGCAAGTCACCCTAGCCACCTTGCACCTGCAGACTGCGCATCGTGCGCCCCATTGCCAGGCGCCCGAACGCGACCAGCAGAGCGATCCAGAAGCACTGCAGCCCCAACGCACCCATGGCATGCCAGCCGCTCAGCTGCCCGAAGTACAGCCGCGCCGGAATGTCGAACAGCCCCGCCAGCGGCTGCACCAGCAGCGCGGCTTGCCAGGCGTCGGGCAACAGCGCCAGCGGCAGCAGGTTGCCCGAGAACACGATGACCACGGGAGTGGCCACCGCGCTGATGCCGCGCTCGTTGAGCGCCGCCGTGGCCGCCACGTTGAGCAGCATCACCATCGCGGTGGACAGCAGCAGCGCGAGCCCGATCGACAGCAGGAACGCCAGGCCGGCCACCGCATTCGCGGGCGGCTGCCAGGCCCACTCGCCGAGCCCCGCCAGCGGTAGCGCGACCGCCGCGAAGGCCGCCATCAGCGCCACGCGCGGCAACAGCCGCGCCGCGATCCAGCCGGCGCTGCGCGCGAACCACAGCGCGTACGCATCCACCGGCCGCAAACGGTCGTAGGCGACCGCGCCGGTGCGCACGGCCTGCGCCACCTCCGGGTCGCCGAGCCAGGGCAGCAGCACCAGCAGGCCTTGCGCGATCCAGGTGTAGCTGACGGCCTGAGCGAGCGACATCGGGGGCGCTGCGCCTGCAACGGCGCTGCCGCCGTAGAACGCCGCGAACACCATCACCTTGATGCCGCCCCACCAGCACTGCGTGGCAAAGCCGGCGAGCGCCGCCGTGCGGTACTGCAGCATCTGCATGAAGCGCGACACGAAGGCCGCGGCATAGGGGCGCAGCAGCTCGCGCGGGCTCACGCTTCGGCCGCTCCGTGCATGGCATAGAAGCGCGCGATCACGGCCTCGATGGCCATGCCTTCGAGGCGGATGTCTTCCACCGCGTGTTCGGCTGCGATGCGTGCGATCAGCGCGGGGGCGGAGGTCAGCGCGGGATCGAAGTCGAGCACCAGCGTCTGGCCGTTGCGCGCGTGCACCGTGGCGCCGGGCACCTGGTCGGGCAGCGCCGCGTCCTGCGCAAAGTCGACCACCAGCCGGCGCTCGGCCATCACCTGCGCGCGCAGCGCCTCGACCGGGCTGTCGGCCAGCACGCGGCCATGGCCGATGACGATCACGCGCTCGGCCAGCGCCTCGATGTCGTGCATGTCGTGCGTGGTCAGCAGCACGGTGGTGCCGCGCTCGCGGTTGGCGCGGCGCACGAAGTCGCGCACCGCGAGCTTCGAGGGCGCGTCGAGGCCGATGGTCGGCTCGTCGAGAAACAGGATGTCCGGCTCGTGCAGCAGCGCCGCCGCGATCTCTGCGCGCATGCGCTGGCCCAGCGAGAGCTGCCGCACCGGTTGGCCGAGCACGCGCTCCAGGTGCAGCAGCGCGACCAGTTCGTCGCGCGTGCGCCGATAGCGCGCCGGCTCGACGCGATAGATGTCGCGCAGCAGGTCGAAGCCGTCGCCTACCGGCAGGTCCCACCACAGCTGCGTGCGCTGGCCGAAGACCACGCCGATGCGCGCCACGTGGCGCTCGCGGTCCGCGAAGGGATCGCGTCCGTCGATCTCCACGCGCCCGCCGTCGGCCCGCAGGATGCCCGAGAGAATCTTGATGGTGGTCGACTTGCCCGCGCCGTTCGGCCCTATGAAGCCCAGCAGCTCGCCGCGCTCGAGCGAGAACGACACGCCCGACAGCGCCTGCACCGTGCGGTGGCGGCGGCGCACGAGGCCGCGCAGCGCGCCCATCACGCCCGGGTCGCGCTCGGAGATGCGGTAGCTCTTGAGGAGTTGGTCGACGAGGATGTGGGGCATGGAAAAAAAGCGCCGCGCCGGCGTGAACGCGCGGCGGGGGCGGGATGCTACACGAAACCGCCGGTACGATCACGGGCTCTGCAGAGATTGCCCGCCCGCCATGCCCTCGCCGACTTCCCTTCCGCCCTCGCCCACCCACCTGCTGCCGCTGGACCGCTGGGCCGCGCCCACGCGCCGTGCGCTCGCCGGCGTGTTCACCGACATCGACGACACGCTCACCACCGAGGGCGCGATCACGCCCGATGCACTGCAGGCCCTCGGCGCTCTCAAGGCCGCGGGCCTTGCCATCGTGGCGATCACGGGCCGGCCCGTCGGCTGGAGCCTGCCCTTCGTCAACACCTGGCCGGTCGATGCGATCGTGGCGGAGAACGGCGCGGTGGCGCTGCTGCCCGCGGCCGATGGCAGGATCGAGAAGCGCTACATGCAGGATGCGCCCACGCGCACCGCCAACTTCGAGCGCATGCAGGCCGTGCTGGCGCGCATCGAGCGCGAGATCCCGGGCGCGCAGCGCGCCACCGATTCACCGGGCCGCGAGACCGACATCGCCATCGACCACAGCGAGTTCGTGCAGCTGGGCGAAGAAACCATCGCACAGGTCGTCGCGCTGATGCGCAGCGAAGGCATGCACGCCACCGTGAGCAGCATCCACATCAACGGCTGGTACGGCGACAACGACAAGCTCGAAGGCGCACGCTGGATCGTGCGCGAGCTCTGGGGCCGCACGCTCGACGACGAACTCGACCGCTGGGCCTACGTGGGCGACTCCACCAACGACCAGCTCATGTTCCGCACCTTCGCGAGCAGCATCGGCGTGGCAAACGTCGCGCGCTTCGTGCCGCAGCTGGAGCACCTGCCGCGCTACGTGACCGAGGGCGAGCGCGGCGCGGGCTTTGCCGAGGCGGCGCGCGCGGTGCTGTCGGCGCGCTGACCGGCCCGTCGCGCCATCCCTGCAAGCCGGCTCACTTCTCCTTCGCCAGCCCCAGCTTCTCGATCACCGCCTTCTCGCGCACCACGGTGTCCTGTGCAAACTTGGTGTAGGCCGCCGAGCTCATGTAGTTGGGCAGCATGTCGTAGCGGCCCAGCGAGGCCACGTAGCTCGGCTCTTCCATCGCCTGCTTGAAGGCGTCGTGCAGCTTCTTCACGACCTCGGGCGGCGTGCCCTTGGGGGCGCCGATGCCGAAGGGCGAGTTCTGCACGATGTCGTAGCCCAGCTCCTTCAGCGTCGGGGCGTCGGGGAACTTGGCGAGGCGCTTCTCGCCCCAGGTGTTGAGCACGCGCAGCTTGCCGGCCTCCACCTGCGGCGCAAAGCCGGTGCTGTCGGCGGCGGCCATCAGCTGGCCGCTGACCACCGCGAGCATCAGGTCGGCGCTGCCCTTGTAGGGCACGTGCTGCAGCTGGATGCCGGCCTTCTGCGCAATGATCTCGGTCGTGAGGTGTGGGCTCGTGAGGTTGCCGGTGGAGCCGTAGGTGAGCCTGCCGGGGTTGGCCTTGGCGTAGGCGACGAAGTCGGCCCAGGTCTTGAACGGGCTGTCGGCCGGCACCACGATGCCGAAGGCATAGCCCGTGACGTTGAGCACGTAGCTGATGTCCTTGAGCGGATCCCAGTTGATCTTGGTGGTGTAGCCGAGGCGGAACACGCCGAGCGGGATCTGCGCGACGGTGTAGCCGTCGGGCTGCGCGGTCTGCAGCGCCTGCGCAGGCAGGGTGCCGCCGGCGCCGGGCTTGTTGTCGATGATGACGGGCTGGCCGAGGATCTTGCTGGCGTTGTCGGCCAGCTGGCGCATCGTGATGTCGGTGGGCCCGCCCGCGGGGAAGGCGATGACCAGCTTGACCGGCTTGGAGGGAAAGGCCTGCGCGAGCGCCGCCAGCGGAGAAAGAAGAAGCCCGCAGGCTGCGGCAAGCGTGGCGGCACGGAAAAGGGATCGGCGGGGCATGGTGGCGGGTTCCTGGAACGGGAAAAAAAGCAAAGGGCGCATTGGGCCCTGCCCTTGGCGCGGCGGCAATCGGTGCTCACCCGACTGCTGTCGCCTGCGGCTCAGCCCGCGGCCTGCTGCTCGAAACCCTGCAGCACGTTGACTGCGTTGACACCCACCTCGGCCACCGCATAGCCGCCCTCGAACACGAACACCGTGGGCAGGCCGGCGCGCGCCAGGTCTTCGCCCATGCGCAGGTAGTCGTCGCTCCGCAGCCGAAAGCCCGCGACCGGGTCGCCTTCGAAGGTGTCGACGCCAAGCGACACCACCAGCGCGCCCGCGCGCACCACGGCAATGCCGTCGAGCGCGGCCTTCAGCGCCGCGCGCCATGCGGCGAAGCCGGTGCCGCGCGCGAGCGGCAGGTTGTGGTTGAAGCCGAGCCCGGCGCCCGCGCCGCGCTCGTCGGCATGGCCCAGGTAGTAGGGGTAGTCGGTCAGCGGATCGCCATGCAGGCTCGCGAAATGCACGTCGCTGCGCTCGTAGAAGATGGCCTGCGTGCCGTTGCCGTGGTGGTAGTCCACGTCGAGCACCGCCACCCGCTCCACGCCTGCATCGCGCAGCGCCTGCGCGGCCACGGCGGCGTTGTTGACGAAGCAGTAGCCGCCGAAGAAATCGGCGCCCGCATGGTGGCCGGGCGGCCGCGTGAGCGCGAAGGCAGCGCGCTCGCCGCCGGCGACGCGCTGCGCCGCGGTCCAGGCGCAGGCGGCGCCGTGGCGCGCGGCGGCCCAGCTGCCGGCCATGAGCGGCGTGCCCGCGTCGAAGGAGAACAGCCCCATGCGCGCAGGAAAGCTCTTCGGCAGCACGTCGGTGCGCATGCCGCGCGTGGGCCAGTACGAAGGCAGCGCATCGCGCGATGCGTTCGACGGATCGAGCGCCACCCACTCGTCCCAGGCATGCGCAATGAAGTCCAGGTAGCGCGGCGCGTGCACCCTGGCCAGCAGCGCCTCGTCGAAGGCATCGGGCACCTGCAGCGGGCCCAGGCCGCGGCGCTCCAGTTCATGTTTCACATGGTCGACGCGGGCGGGCACCTCGAAGCACGGCACCAGTTCGCCGCGGAACATCTCGACTTTGCCCTGGTGCAGCGCGTGCCGGTCGTTGTAGATGGTGAGCATGCCGCCCATCATGCCGCACGCCGCAGCACCGCCCGGCGCCGGCCGGACGCCGTCAGCCCGAACAGGTCCTTCGGGTCGTCGAGTTCGGGCACCAGCGCGATCTGCTGGCCGATGCCGCGCTCCAGCGACAGCTGGTGGATGTAGCGCAGCGCCGTGTAGTCCTCCAGCGCAAAGCCGACCGAGTCGAACACCGTGACCTGCTCGGCACTCTCGCGCCCGGGCACGCTGCCGAGCAGCACCTTCCAGAGCTCGTGCACCGGAAAGTCGGCCGGCAGCTGCTGGATCTCGCCCTCGATGCGGGTCTGGGCTTCGTACTCGACGAACACGCGCGCGAGGCGCAGCACGTCGGGATGCAGCTCGGTCTTGCCGGGGGAATCGCCGCCCACCGCATTGATGTGCATGCCCGGCTCGATCATTCCGGGCGAAAGCACGACCGCGTGGCCCTGATGCGCCGTGACCGTGGTCACGATGTCGGCGCCGCGCACCGCATCGGCGATCGACGGCGCGCGCACCACCTCGAGCGGCGTGCAGGCCGACAGGTGGCGCACCAGCTTGTCGGTGGCGCGCGGATCGATGTCGAACACGCGCACCTCCTCGATACCCAGCAGCGCATGGAAGGCCAGCGCCTGGAACTCGCTCTGCGAGCCGTTGCCGATCAGCGCCATGCTGCGCGAGCCGGGCCGCGCCAGCGCCTGCGCCGCCATGGCCGAAGTGGCGGCGGTGCGCAGCGCGGTGGTGAGCGTGAGCTCGGACAGCAGCACGGGGTAGCCGGTGTCGACCTCGGCCAGCACGCCGAAGGCCATGACCGTGGGCAGCCCCACGGCCGTGTTGTGCGGATGGCCGTTGACGTACTTGAAGGCATAGGCGCCGTCGTCGGCCACCGGCATCAGCTCGATCACGCCCAGGTGCGAGTGGCTGGCCACGCGCGCCTTCTTGTCGAACTCGCGCCAGCGCATGAAGTCGTCGCGCAGCGCGTCGGCCAGGGCCTTGAGGAATTGCGGAACGCCGGTTTCGTCCACCAGGCGAACCAGGCTGTGAACATCGATGAAGCGGGTCATGGCGCGGCTCCTTGCGTAGCCCGGACGCGGCGCTCCATTCCTTCAAGTGTTCTCACTCCACCATGGCTGATCCAGGATGCGCCTGCGCCAGGGGTTGCAGCCATTGTGCGCCTGCTTGCAGGCCATGGCGAGCCCCCGCCGGAGCCCTGCCGGAAGCACGGCTTCAGTCGTGCCTGTGCTCTTCGATGCTGCGCTCCAGGAAGCGCCAGAGCCGCTCGTCCTCGCTGAAGGCCACGTTGAAGCGCAGCCAGCCTGTCGGATGCGGGTTGACCAGGAACAGCTGGCCCGGGCCGAGCATGATGCCTTCGGCCGCGGCGCGGCGCGAGAGCTCGGCGCTGTCGGCAATGTCCGGGTGCCGGGCCCACAGGTACATGCCGGCCGCGGCTTCGTGGAACAGCTCGAAGCCCAGCCCGTCCAGCCGCCGCGCGACGCTGCCCTGCGCCTGCGCGAGGCGTTCGCGCAGCGACTTGAGGTGCTTGCGCCAGCGGCCGTCGGTCACGATGCCGAAGGCCAGCCGCTCGGTGATGTCGGACGAGGTCAGGCCCGAGATCATCTTGAGCTGCGCCAGCTCTTCGAGCAGCTCCGGCCGGGCGACCACGTAGCCGACGCGGATGTTGGGCGAGATGGTCTTCGAGTAGCTGCCCACGTAGACCACGCGGCGCAGCTGTCCCAGGCTGGCGAGCGAGGGGCGCATCGAGGCGTCCATCTCGGCATAGATGTCGTTCTCGACCAGCGTGAAGTCATGCGCCTGCGCGAGCTGCAGCAGTTGCACCAGCTGCGGCAGCGAGGCCATCGAGCAGGTCGGGCTCTGCAGCCGGGGCTGGGTGAAGAAGGCCTTGGGTCGATGCGCCGCGAGCAGCGCCTCCAGCGCCGGCATGTCGTAGCCCGTGGGGATGCGCGGCACGCCGACGATCTCCACGCCCAGGAAGCGGAGCATGAACATCAGGTTCGGATAACCCGGGTCGTCCACCAGTACCGAATCGCCCGGCTTGAGCAGGCGGCGCGCCACCAGGTCCAGCGCCTGGCTGGAACCCTGGGTCAGCAGCACCTGCGCGGCGTCGACCACGATCTGCTGCTCCGAGAGCGCCTCGGCCGTCGCCATGCGCAGCGCCATGTGGCCGAAGGGCAGGCCGTAGCCGCCGATGTCGGCGCCTTCGGAGGCCAGGTGGCGAAGGCTCCGGCGCATGCCGTCCTCGAACAGCCAGTCGTGCGGCAGCCAGCCGCAGCCGGGCTTGAGCGGCAGGTTGCGGTTCTCGAAGATCTGCTGCAGGTACCAGCGGGCGTCGAAGCGGGGGTCCGGGCGGGGCGCACTGGCCGCGCCGGCGGCGCTGTCCTCGATGCGCCGCTTGACGAAGAAGCCGGCGTTGGCGCGCGAGACCAGGAGGCCCTGCGCCACCAGCCGGTCGTAGGCCTCGACCACCGTGAACACGCTGACGCCGTGGGCCGCGGCAAAGGCGCGGATCGACGGCAGCTTGCTGTCGGCCTTGAGCTTCTGGGAGCCGATCAGTCCGCGCAACCCTTCCACGATCTGGCTGACCAGCGGCGTCGGCTGTTCGGGGCGAAGAATGAGCATCGGGGGCGTCTGCAGCAGTCCGGCCTGCACCATATTGAGGAAAGTATGTACAGGATACAAGACCAGTACAGTCTTCCGGGCGATCACTTCCGGTGTACATGGCTGGATCGATTCGTGGGACCTAGAGTGCCGGCATTCCTTCTTCAAAGCACAGGCCGCACCCATGCAACGCGAACCCCACCTCAGCAATGCCGCCCTCATGGCCCGCCGCAATGCGGCCGTGGCCCGCGGCGTTGGCCAGGCCCATGAGATCTTCGTCAGCCGCGCCGCCAACGCGGAAGTCTGGGACGTCGAGGGGCGACGCTACATCGACTTTGCCGGCGGCATCGCGGTGCTCAACACCGGCCACTGCCATCCGGAGATCAGCGCCGCCGTGAAGGCGCAGGTCGATCTTTATTCGCACACCTGCTTCCAGGTGCTGGCCTACGAGCCCTACGTGGAGCTGGCCGAGCGCCTGAACGCGCTGGCGCCGGGCAATTTCGCGAAGAAGTCGATCTTCCTGAGCACCGGCGCCGAGGCGGTCGAGAACGCGGTCAAGATCGCCCGCGCCCACACCCGTCGGCCCGGCGTCATTGCCTTCAACGGCGGCTACCACGGCCGCACCATGATGACGCTCGGCCTGACCGGCAAGGTGGCGCCCTACAAGCTCGGCTTCGGCCCGTTCCCGGGCGAGGTGTTCCATGCGCTGTACCCGAACGCGCTGCACGGCGTGAGCGTGGACGATGCACTGCATTCGGTCGAGCTGCTGTTCAAGAACGACATCGAGCCCGAGCGCGTGGCGGCCTTCATCCTGGAGCCGGTGCAGGGCGAGGGCGGCTTCTATGTGGCGCCCAACGACTTCGTCGAGGGCCTGCGCGCGCTGGCGGACCGCCACGGCATCCTGATCATCGCCGACGAGGTGCAGACCGGCGCCGGGCGTACCGGCACCTGGTTTGCGAGCGAGCAGTGGCCCGTGGCGCCGGACCTGATCACCACCGCCAAGTCGATGGCGGGCGGCTTCCCGATCTCCGGCGTGGTGGGCCGCGCCGAGGTGATGGATGCGCCCGCGCCTGGCGGCCTGGGCGGCACCTATGCGGGCAGTCCCATCGGCTGCGCCGCGGCGCTCGCGGTGCTCAAGGTGTTCGACGACGAGCAGTTGCTGGCGCGCAGCCGGGCGCTGGGCGAGCGGCTCACGGCCGGGTTGCGCCGCATCGCGGCCGGGGTGCCGGCCATCGGCGACGTGCGCGGGCTCGGCGCCATGGTGGCGATCGAGCTGTTCGAAGACGGCGACACCGCGCGGCCTGACGCCGGGCTGACCCGCCGGGTGGTCGCGGAGGCGGCGCGGCGCGGGTTAATCCTGCTGTCATGCGGCACCTATGGCAATGTAATTCGCGTGCTGGTGCCGCTCACGGCATCCGACTTGCTTGTGGACGAAGGCCTGGCGCTTCTCGCGGACAGCTTCGCCGCGCTGCGCTGACCGACCTTTTCCTGAAATCTTCCATGACAGCAGAACCCTTGGTGCGCTTCCAGCGTGTCCAGAAGACCTACGACGGCGAGCACCTGGTGGTGCGCCAGCTCGACCTGGACATCCACCGCGGCGAGTTCCTGAGCCTGCTCGGCCCTTCGGGTTCGGGCAAGACCACCACGCTGATGATGCTGGCGGGCTTCGAGTCGCCGACCTCGGGCGAGATCCTGCTCGACGGCAAGCCGATCACCGGCACGCCGCCGCACAAGCGGAACTTCGGCATGGTGTTCCAGAACTACGCGCTGTTTCCGCACCTGAGCGTGGGGCAGAACGTGGCCTATCCACTGACCGTGCGCAAGGTGCCCAAGGCCGAGCAGCAGCGCCGCGTGCAGCGCGCGCTCGACATGGTGCAGCTGCGCGGCATGACCGACCGCCTGCCCGGCCAGCTGTCGGGCGGCCAGCAGCAGCGCGTGGCGCTGGCGCGCGCGCTGGTGTTCGAGCCCCAGCTGGTGCTGATGGACGAGCCGCTCGGCGCGCTCGACAAGCAGCTGCGCGAGCACATGCAGCTCGAGCTCAAGGACCTGCACCGACAGCTGGGCGTGACCTTCGTCTACGTGACGCACGACCAGGGCGAGGCGCTCACCATGAGCGACCGCGTCGCGGTGTTCAACGAGGGCGTGATCCAGCAGCTGGACACGGTCGACGGGCTGTACGAAACGCCGTCCAACCGCTTCGTGGCCGGCTTCGTCGGCGACAGCACGGTGCTCAAGGGCCAGCTGGGCCGCGGCGGCGAGCGCGCCGAGATGACGCTGCCCGACGGCCGCGTGCTGCACGGGCTCAACGTCGGCGGTGCGGCCGCGGGCGCGGCTGTGGAGGCCTGCATCCGCCCCGAGCGCGTGGTGCTGCACCGCGGCCCGGCCGCACAGGGCGCCAACATGCTCGCCGCCCAGGTGTCGCGCGTCATCTACTTCGGCGACCACCTGCGGCTGCTGTGCAGCGTGGGCGACGGCCAGGCCGACGCCACCGTGAAGCTGCCGCTCGACGGCGCGGGCGGCACCGCCGCACCGCAGGCCGGCGAAGCGGTGGTGCTCGAATTCCCGATGGCGCATGCGCGCATCTATGCCCACTGAATCCGGCTCGTTGTTCCCCCGTTTCCTTTCATCACCCAGGAAGATTCCCATCATGAAAAAGACCCTTCTCGCCTGCATCGCCGCCGCCGGTTTCGCGCTGCCGGCCTTGGCCCAGCAGCAGCTCACCGTGGTCAACTTCGGCGGTGCCAACGCCAACGCCCAGAAGAAGGCCTACTACGAGCCCTACGAAAAGACCGGCACCAAGATCATCCCGGTCGAATACAACGGCGAGCAGGCCAAGATCAAGGCCATGGTCGAGACCAAGAAGGTCACCTGGGACGTGGTCGAGGTCGAGTCGCCCGACGCGGCGCGCGGCTGCGACGAAGGCCTGTTCGAGAAGCTCGACTATTCCAAGATCGGCAGCAAGGCCGACTTCCTGCCGGCCGCGGTCACCGACTGCGGCGTGGGCCTGTTCGTGTGGTCGACCGTGATGGCCTACAACGGCGAGAAGCTCAAGACCGCGCCCACCAGCTGGGCCGATTTCTGGGACGTGAAGAAGATCCCCGGCAAGCGCGGCATGCGCAAGGGCGCGCGCTACAACCTCGAATTCGCGCTCATGGCCGACGGCGTGAAGCCGGCCGATGTCTACAAGGTGCTGGCCACCAAGGACGGCGCCGAGCGCGCGTTCAAGAAGCTCACCGAACTCAAGCCCAACATCCAGTGGTGGGAAGCCGGCGCACAGCCGCCGCAGTTCCTGGTGGCCGGCGACGTGGTGCTGACCACCGTGTACAACGGCCGCATCGACGCGGCCAACCGCGAAGGCCGCGACCTCAAGATCTACTGGCCCGGCGGCATCTACGACCTCGACTACCTGGTGATCCCGAAGGGCGCGCCGAACAAGGAGGCCTCGCTCAAGTACATCCAGTTCGCGATGCAGCCGGCCAACCAGTCGGTCTATGCGCAGAACATCGCCTACGGCCCCACCAACACCAAGGCACTGGCCTCGCTCAGCCCCAAGGTGCTGGCCGACCTGCCGACCTCGGCCACCAACGCCAAGGACGCGCTGCAGTTCAACGTCGGCTTCTGGGCCGACCAGGGCGAGGCGCTCGAGAAGCGCTTCGCGTCCTGGGCCACGCAGTAAGCGCGCAAGGCAAGAGGCCATGCAAGCGGCAATGCCTGTCCCCCAGGCCTTCGCAGAGGCGCCGCCGGGCGAGCTCCGGCGTGCGCTGGCGCGCGCCGAGTCGCGCCGCAAGTGGCGCGCCTTTGCGCTCACGGCGCCGCTCCTGGTGTTTTTGCTGCTGACGCTGCTGGTGCCGATCGTGGCGCTGCTGCAGCGCGCGGTCGAGAACCCCGAGGTCGCCAACGCACTGCCGCGCACCGTGCGCGCGCTCGACGGCTGGAACCGCAAGGAGGCGCCCGCGCCCGCGGCCTATGCCGCCATCGCGGCCGACCTCGCCCAGCTGCCCGACAGCTCCGACGCGGGCGCCCTGGCGCGCCGCCTCAACACCGAGATCGCAGGCGCCCGCTCGCTGGTGATGGGCACCTTCCGGGCATTGCCGATCGCCGGTACGCCGGACGAGGTCAAGGCGCGCATGCTGGAGATCGATCCGCGCTGGGGCGAGCTGCCGTTCTGGCAGGCGATTGCCAAGAACGGTTCGCGCTGGACGCCCGACTACCTGCTCGCCTCGGTCGACCTGCGGCGCAACGTGGCCGGCGAGGTGGAGCGCATGCCCGCCGACCAGCGCGCCTTTGCCGGCATCCTGCTGCGCACCTTCAACATCAGCGCGGTGGTCACTTTCTTCTGCCTGCTGCTGGCCTATCCGCTGGCCTGGTGGCTGTCGACGCTGCCGGCGCGCAAGGCCAACGTGCTGATGATCCTGGTGCTGGTGCCGTTCTGGACCTCCATCCTGGTGCGCGTGGCGGCCTGGATCGTGCTGCTGCAGTCCGAGGGGCTGGTCAACCGCGGCCTGATGGGCATCGGCCTGATCGACCATCCGCTGGCGCTGCTGTTCAACCGCACCGGCGTGATCATCGCGATGGCGCACATCCTGCTGCCCTTCATGATCCTGCCGCTCTACAGCGTGATGAAGAGCGTGCCGCCCACCTACCTGCGCGCGGCCGTCTCGCTGGGCAGCTCGCCGCTGGCGGCCTTCTTCCGCGTGTACGTGCCGCAGACCTATCCGGGCATCGGCGCCGGCGCGCTGCTGGTGTTCATCCTGGCCATCGGCTACTACGTGACGCCGGCGCTGCTCGGCGGCGCGGACGACCAGATGCTGAGCTACTACATCGCGCGCTACACCAACGTGGAAATCAACTGGGGCATGGCCTGCGCGCTGGGCGCCGTGCTGCTCGCCGCCACGCTGGTGCTGTATGCCGTGTACCGCCGCATCGGCAAGGCCGAGCTGAGCCTCGGCTGAGCGGCACGAAGGACACACGAGCATGTTCAAGCTTCCCCAATTCCCGGCCTATGCCACCTTCGCCGACAAGCTCGGCTGGTGGGCGGTGCGCGCGGGCTGCATCGCGGTGCTGGCCTTTCTGCTGGCGCCGATCCTGGTGGTGATTCCGCTGTCGTTCTCCGACAGCTCGTTCCTGGCCTATCCGATCCGGGGCTGGTCGCTGCAGTGGTACCGCAACCTCTTCGATTCGCCCGAGTGGGGGCGCGCGGCACGCAACAGCTTCATCGTTGCGCCGGCCGCCACGGTGCTGGCCACCGTGCTGGGCACGCTGGCGGCGGTGGGGCTGTCGCGCACGAGCTTCGCCTTCAAGGGCCTGCTCATGAGCGTGCTGATCTCGCCCATGGTGGTGCCGATCGTGGTGGTGGGCGTCGCCACGTATCTCTACTTCGCGCCGCTCGGGCTGGCCGACACCTACATCGGGCTGATCGTGGTGCATGCGGCGCTGGGTGCGCCCTTTGTGCTGACCACCGTGCTGGCCACCCTGGCCGGCTTCAACCACAACCTGGTGCGCGCATCGCTGAGCCTGGGCGAGACACCGCTCAGGACCTTCATGCGCGTCACGCTGCCGGTGATTGCGCCGGGCGTGATCTCGGGCGCGCTGTTCGCCTTTGCCACCTCGTTCGACGAAGTGGTGGTCACCTTGTTCCTCGCGGGGCCCGATCAGGTGACCTTGCCGCGCCAGATGTTCACCGGCATCCGCGAGAACATCTCGCCCACCATCGCCGCCGTGGCAACGCTGCTGATCGTCTTCACCACCACGCTGCTGCTCGCGCTCGAATGGCTGCGCGGCCGGCGGCGCTGAACCCGCACACGCACGATGCCCAACGCCACACCGAACCAGCCGCTCGGCGGCAACACGATGCCGCGCTTCGCCGGTCCCGGCACGATGATGCGGCTGCCGTCCGCAACTTCGCCTGAGGGGCTGGACGCGGCCTTCATCGGCGTGCCGCTGGACATCGGCACCTCCAACCGGCCGGGCGCGCGCTTCGGGCCGCGCCAGATCCGCGCCGAATCGGCATTGCTGCGGCCCTACAACATGGCCACCGGCGCGGCGCCTTTCGACCAGCTGAACGTGGCCGACCTGGGCGACGTGCCGATCAACACCTATTCGCTCGAAAAATCGATCGACATCATCTCGGACTTCTACGGCGCGGTGCTGGCCGCCGGCTGCGCGCCGCTGACGCTCGGCGGCGACCACACCATCGCGTTGCCGATCCTGCGCGCATTGGCGCGCAAGCATGGCCCGGTCGCGCTGGTGCATGTGGATGCGCATGCGGACGTAAACGACGACATGTTCGGCGAGCGCATTGCCCACGGCACGCCGTTCCGGCGCGCGGTCGAGGAAGGCCTGCTGGCCTGCGACAAGGTCTGGCAGATCGGCCTGCGCGGCACCGGCTACGCGGCGGACGATTTCGACTGGCCGCGCCAGCAGGGCTTCACGGTGGTGCAGGCGCACGAGGTCTGGTACCAGTCGCTGGCGCCGCTGATGACGCAGGTGCGCGAGCGCATCGGGCCGGCGCATCCGGTCTACATCAGCTTCGACATCGACGGCATCGATCCTTCGTTTGCCGGCGGTACGGGCACGCCCGAGATCGGCGGACTCACCGTGCCGCAGGCGCTGGAGATCGTGCGCGGCTGCCGGGGCTTGAACGTCGTCGGGGCCGATCTGGTGGAGGTGAGTCCGCCCTACGACGTCAGCGGGAACACCGCGCTGCTCGGGGCCAATCTTCTGTATGAGATGTTGTGTGTGCTGCCTGGGGTGCCTTATCGGTGAGGGGCTTTGCGTGGACGCTGCTGTTTTCAGGGCGCGTGCAAAGGCCACCGGGTACTCCCCTCCGCGAATGTCCCCCGGGGCTGCGCCCCTCCTCCTTTATTTCGCTGCGGGGAGCACCCGATGCCCTTTGCACTGGGCACGCTGCTGGTGTACCGCTGATCAACCAGTGCTCTGTCCAACGCTCCCGCTGATGGGGTGCCTTGCGCAGCGAAATCAAGGAGGAGGCCGAAGGCCGGGGGACATTCGCGGAGCAAGGTACCCCGTCGGCGGGAGCGCGCCCTGAACAGCAGCAGCCTCACCAAACAAGACTCTTCAACCCAACAGATCGCAAAACAAAACCGAGACCATCGACCATGAAAACATCTCCTCTCGCATTGCTGAACGACCCCACCCTGCTCAAGACCGACGCGCTGATCGCCGGCGAATGGATTCAAGGCAAGAGCCGCTTCGATGTGAACGACCCTGCCACAGGACAGAAGCTGGTCGACGTGGCCAACCTCACGCGTGCGGACGCCGCACGCGCCATTGCCGCCGCCGACAAGGCGCTGGCCGCCTGGCGCGGCAAGACCGGCAAGGAGCGCAGCATCGTGCTGCGCAGGTGGTTCGACCTGCTCATCGCCAACACCGAAGACCTCGGCCGCCTGATGACCGCCGAGCAGGGCAAGCCCTTTGCCGAGGCCAAGGGCGAGGTCGTCTACGGCGCGAGCTTCGTCGAGTGGTTTGCCGAGGAAGCCAAGCGCGTGAACGGCGAGGTGCTGCCGCAGTTCGACAACAACCGCCGCCTGCTTGTGATGAAGCAGCCCATCGGCGTGTGCGCGGCGATCACGCCGTGGAATTTTCCGCTCGCCATGATCACGCGCAAGGTGGCGCCGGCGCTGGCCGCGGGCTGCACGGTGGTCATCAAGCCGGCCGAGCTCACGCCGCTCACCGCGCTGGCCGCCGCCGAACTGGCCATGCGCGCCGGCATTCCGGCGGGCGTTCTCAACGTGCTCACGGCCGACAGTGGCAACAGCATCGCGATCGGCAAGGAGCTGTGCGAGAGCGGCGTCGTGCGCCACCTGAGCTTCACGGGCTCCACCGAAGTGGGCCGCATCCTCATGAGCCAGTGCGCGCCGACGGTCAAGAAGCTGTCGCTCGAGCTGGGCGGCAACGCGCCCTTCCTGGTGTTCGACGATGCGGATGTGGATTCGGCGGTCGAGGGTGCCATGGCCAGCAAGTACCGCAACGCCGGCCAGACCTGCGTGTGCGCGAACCGGCTGTATGTGCAGGAAGGCATCTACGACGCCTTCGTCCAGAAGTTCGCGGCCAGGGTCAAGGCGCTCAAGGTCGGCAACGGCTTTGAAGATGGCGTGGTGCAGGGCCCGCTGATCGAGGACGCGGCCATCGACAAGGTGCAGCGCCATGTGGCCGACGCGGTTGCCAAGGGCGGCAAGGTGCTGGCGGGCGGCCACAGGATGCAGGGCCAGTTCTTCGAGCCCACCGTGATTGCCGACGCCACCGCCGACATGCTGTGCGCGCGCGAAGAAACCTTCGGGCCGTTCGCGCCGGTGTTCCGCTTCAAGACCGAGCAGGACGGCATCGATGCGGCGAACAACACCGAGTTCGGCCTCGCGAGCTACTTCTACACCCGCGACGTGGGCCGGATCTTCCGCGTGGCGGAAGCGCTGGAATACGGCATGGTGGGCATCAACGCCGGCGTGATCGCCACCGAGCATGTGCCCTTCGGCGGCGTGAAGCAGTCGGGCCTGGGACGCGAAGGCTCGCACCACGGCATGGACGACTACGTCGAGATCAAGTACCTCTGCCTGGGCGATATCCAGAAATAGGAAACCAGGCTGGGCGGGGGCAGCGCCCCGCCCTGCCCGCTACCGCGCCAGCACCGGCGCCAGGGCCACGCCGGTGTGCGTGCCGAGCCGCACCACCTCCTCCGGCGGCGCCGCGGCCACGATGCGCCCCCCGGCGTTGCCGCCCTCGGGACCCAGGTCGATGATCCAGTCGGCCTCGGCGATCAGGTCGAGGTCGTGCTCGATCACCACCACGCTGTGGCCGCCGTTCACCAGCCGGTGCAGCACGTGGATCAGCTTCTCGACGTCGGCCATGTGCAGGCCCACGGTCGGCTCGTCGAGCACGTAGAGCGTGTGCGGCGCCTTCTGGCCGCGGCGCGTGACGTCGTCGCGCACCTTGCTCAGTTCGGTCACCAGCTTGATGCGCTGCGCCTCGCCGCCCGAGAGCGTGGGCGAGGGCTGACCCAGCGTGAGGTAGCCCAGCCCCACGTCCTTCAGCAGCTGCAGCGGATGGCTGATGTTGGGCATGGCCGCGAAGAACTCGACCGCCTCGTCCACTTCCATCTGCAGCACCTCGCCGATGCTCTTGCCGCGCCAGCTCACGGCCAGCGTTTCGGGATTGAAGCGCGCGCCATGGCAGACCTCGCAGGGCACCTTCACGTCGGGCAGGAAGCTCATCTCGATGGTGCGCACGCCCGCGCCGTCGCAGCCGGGGCAGCGGCCTTCGCCGGTGTTGAAGCTGAAGCGTGCCGGGCCGTAGCCGCGCGCCTTGGCTTCGAGCGTGTCGGCGAACAGCTTGCGGATGGTGTCCCAGAAGCCGATGTAGGTGGCCGGGCAGCTGCGCGGTGTCTTGCCGATGGGGGTCTGGTCGACCTCGAGCACGCGGTCGATGCTCTCGTAGCCTTCGACGCGGTCGCAGCCGGACCAGGCCGGGCGCTTGCCCGCGGCGTCGGCGTCGCGGCCGGCCTTGGTCATGCGCTGGACCACGATGCCATGCACGCTGGCCAGCAGCACGTCGCGCGCGAGCGTGGACTTGCCCGAGCCGCTCACGCCGGTCACCACCACCAGGCGGTGCAGCGGCAGCGTGGCGGTCACGTCCTGCAGGTTGTGCAGATCGGCGCCGTGCACCGTGAGCCAGGCATTGGCACTCGCTCCCTCCCCTCCCGGGGGAGGGTTGGGGTGGGGGCTCGCGGCGTTTGCACGGCCAGCGGTCTTCTTCGAGGCCGTCGTGCCCCCTCCCCGGCCCTCCCCCGGAAGGGGAGGGAGAGGAACCAATCGCCGTTCGTGCAAGGGATGCTTGATCGCATCGCGCAGGTAGCGCCCGGTCTGCGAATCGCCCGCCTTCTGGATGTCGGCGACCGAGCCCTCGGCCACGAGGCGGCCGCCGCGCTTGCCGGCGCTCGGGCCGATGTCGATGATGTGGTCGGCGCGGCGGATGGTGTCTTCGTCGTGCTCCACCACCACCAGCGTGTTGCCCTTGTCGCCGAGCTTGTGCAGCGCGTCCAGCAGGATCTGGTTGTCGCGTGCATGCAGGCCGATGGTCGGCTCGTCGAGCACGTAGCACACGCCCTGCAGGTTGCTGCCGAGCTGCGCCGCGAGGCGGATGCGCTGCGCTTCGCCGCCGCTCAGCGTGGGCGCGCCGCGGTCGAGCGTGAGGTAGCCCAGGCCCACTTCCTCGAGGAATTCGAGACGGCTCCTGATCTCGGGCACCAGGTCGCGCGCGATCTCGGCTTCGCGGCCCGTGAGCGCCAGGCCTTCGAACCACTGCCGCACCTCGGTCACGCTCATGCGCGCGAGCTCGGTGATGCCGATGCCGCCCATGCCGTCGGCCGGCGAGGCGCCGAAGCCCACCGCGCGCGCCGTCGCATTGAGCCGCGTGCCTTCGCAGGTCGGGCAGGCGGTGTCGGCCAGGTCTTCGATCTCGGGCTCGGCGAAGGTCTGTTCGCGGCCCTTGTTGTCGTCGTCGCGGATCGAGTCGTCGAAGACCTTGCGCTGGTCCTTGCTGAGCTTGACGCCGGTGCCCACGCAGTCGGGGCACCAGCCGTGCTTGCTGTTGTAGCTGAACAGGCGCGGATCGAGTTCTGCGTAGCTGGTGCTGCAGACCGGACAGGCGCGCAGCGTGGAGAACACGTTGACGCGGCCGATGCCCGAGGCCGACACGCCGGCCATCATCGCGGCCTTGAGGCCGTCGAGCTGGCTCAGCACATGCACCACGCCCTTGCCGTGTTCGAGCGCCTTGGTGAGCGCCTCGCGCAGCTCGGTCTCCTTCGAGGGCAGCACGTCGAGGCTGGCCACCGGCAGCTCGATGCTGTGCTCCTTGAAGCGGTCGATGCGCGGAAAGCCGGTGGTCGGCAGGAACTCGCCGTCCACGCGCAGGTGCGTGAAGCCGCGCGGCCGCGCCCAGTCGGCGAGTTCGGTGTACACGCCCTTGCGGTTGCTCACCAGCGGCGCGAGCAGGCCGATGTGCTGGCCCTTGAAGTTGCGCATCAGCTGCGCCGCGATGCTGTCGGGCGTCTGCGGCTGCACCGCCGCGCCGTCGTGGATGCAGTGCTGGATGCCGAGCTTCACGTACAAAAGGCGCAAAAAGTGCCAGACCTCGGTGGTGGTGCCCACCGTGCTCTTGCGCCCGCCGCGCGAGAGGCGCTGCTCGATGGCCACCGTGGGCGGAATGCCGTAGACCGCATCCACTTCAGGCCGGCCCGCGGGCTGCACGATGCTGCGCGCATAGGCGTTGAGCGATTCGAGATAGCGCCGCTGCCCTTCGTTGAACAAAATGTCGAAGGCCAGCGTCGACTTGCCCGAGCCGCTCACGCCCGTCACCACGCTGAACTTGCCGCGCGGAATGTTCACGCTGAGGTTCTTGAGGTTGTGCTCGCGCGCGTTGACGATCTCGATCGCATGGCCGCCCGGCGCCGTCTTGGCATTGGCGATGTAGCGCCGCGCAGCGCGCTCGGCCACCTTGTAGGCCTCGGGGCCGATGGCCAGGTCGTAGTCGGCCAGCGCCGCGCCGGTGAGCGAGGCGCGGTTCTCGCGCAACTGCTCTGGCGTGCCCTCGGCCACCACCCGGCCGCCGCCCTCGCCGCCTTCGGGACCGAGGTCGATGCACCAGTCGCTCGCGCGGATCACGTCGAGGTTGTGCTCGATCACGATCAGCGAGTGGCCGGCGTCGAGCAGCTTGCGCAGTGCGCGCATCAGCCGCGCGATGTCGTCGAAGTGCAGGCCGGTGGTGGGCTCGTCGAACAGGAACAGCGTGCCTCGGCGCGCGACCGACTGCTTGCTGGCCGTTGCGCTCTTGGCCGCCTCGGCCAGGAAGCCCGCGAGCTTGAGGCGCTGGGCCTCGCCGCCGCTCAGCGTGGGCACCGGCTGGCCGAGCTTGACGTAGTCGAGCCCCACGTCGGAGATCGGCTGCAGCACGCGCAGCACGTCGCGGTCGGCCTCGAACACCGCCGCGGCTTCGGCCACGGTGAGGTCGAGCACGTCGGCCACGTTGTAGCTCCGGCCCTTGCGCTCGACCTTCACCTCGAGGATCTCGGGGCGGTAGCGCTTGCCGTCGCAGTCGGGGCAGCGCAGGTACACGTCCGAGAGGAACTGCATCTCGACGTGCTCGAAGCCCGAGCCGCCGCAGGTCGGGCAGCGGCCGTCGCCGGAGTTGAAGCTGAACTTGCTCGCGGTGTAGCCGCGCTGGCGCGAGAGCGCGGCGGTGGCGAAGATCTCGCGGATCGCGTCCCATGCGCCCACGTAGCTCGCGGGATTGGAGCGCGCGGTCTTGCCGATCGGCGACTGGTCGACGAAGACCACGTCGCCCAGGTGATCGGCGCCCAGCAGGCGGTCGTGCGCGCCCGGCGTTTCGGTGGCCTTGCCGAAGTGGCGCATGAGCGCGGGCGCCAGCACGTCCTGGATCAGCGTCGACTTGCCCGAGCCGCTGACGCCGGTCACGCAGACCAGCCGCGCGAGCGGAAACTCGACCGTGATGTTCTTGAGGTTGTGCTCGCGCACGCCTTCGAGGATGAGCCGGTGCGTGTTCTCGCTCACGAGCCGCTTGAAGCCCATGCCGATCTTCTTGCGCCCGCCCAGGTACTGGCCCGTGAGCGTGTCGGCATCGCGCAGCTGGTCGGTGCTGCCGTCGAACACGATCTGCCCGCCGCGGATGCCCGGGCCGGGGCCCATGTCGATCACGCGGTCGGCCGCGAGCATCACGGCCGGGTCGTGCTCGACCACCACCAGCGTGTTGCCGGCGTCGCGCAGGCGCAGCATGGCCTCGGTGATGCGGTTCATGTCGCGCGGATGCAGGCCGATGCTGGGCTCGTCGAGCACGAACAGCGTGTTGACCAGCGAGGTGCCGAGCGCGGTGGTGAGATTGATGCGCTGCACCTCGCCGCCCGACAGCGTGCGGCTTTGCCGGTCGAGCGTGAGGTAGCCGATGCCGACGTCGTGCAGGTAGCGCAGGCGGGTGGTGATTTCTTCATGGAGGAGCTTGAGCGCCTGGGCTTCGCCCTGTCTTGCTCCTTCCCCCGCCGGGGGAAGGCCGGGATGGGGGCTCTCGGCCTCCACCACCGCCGCAGCTTTTGCAGAGGCCGCGCGCCCCCACCCCTGCCCTCCCCCGGCGGGGGAGGGAGCCAAGCCCATGCGGTCGAAGAACCGCCGCAGCCGCTCGATCGGCAGCAGCATCAAATCATGCAGGCACAACCCCGGCAGCGCCTCGAGCTGCGCGCGCGTCCACTTCACGCCGGCCGGCATGAAGCGCTTGGCCGGCTCCAGCACCGCATCCGCATCTTCCTTGCTGCCGATGCGCCAGATCAGGCTGTCGAGCTTCAGGCGCGCGCCGCTGCAGGTGGGGCACGGCGTGTAGCTGCGGTACTTGGACAAGAGCACGCGGATGTGCATCTTGTAGGCCTTGCTCTCCAGGTACGCGAAGAAGCGGCGCACGCCATACCACTGCTTGTTCCAGTTGCCTTCCTTGTAGTTGGGCGTGCCCTCGATCACCCAGTGCTTCTGCTCGTCGGTGAGCTTGTTCCAGGGCGTGTCGCGCGGGATGCCGGCCGCCTCGGCGTGGCGCATGAGGTCGTCCTGCGCCTCCTTCCACGCGGGGGTCTGGATGGTCTTGATCGCGCCGGCGCGCAGGGTGAGCTTGTCGTTCGGGATCACGAGGCCCAGGTCGACGCCGATCACGCGGCCGAAGCCGCGGCAGGTGTCGCAGGCGCCGACGGCCGAGTTGAACGAGAACATCGACGGGATCGGGTCGGCGTAGCGGATGTCGCTTTCGGGGCAGTGCAGGCCGGTGGAGAACTTCCACACGTCCGTGGGTGCGTTCTCGTCGGCACCCGTGGCATGCACCGTGACCCGCCCGCTGCCGCGCTTGAGCGCCACCTCGATGGCCTCGACCACGCGCGCGCGCTCGGCGCTCGAGATGCGGAAGCGGTCGGCCACCACGTCGAGCATCTTGCGCGGGCCGGTGGGCGTGGCCACCTCGCGCTCGGACTGCACGCGCGTGAAGCCGCTGGCCGAGAGCCATTGCGTCACTTCATCGGCCGAGGTGCCGGCCGGCAGCTCGACCGGGAAGGTGACCACCAGCCGCGGATCGCCCGCCGCAGCCGCGCGCTCGGCGATCTGCGCATAGATGCTGTCGGGCGAGTCGTGGCGCACCGGCAGCGCGGTTTCGCGGTCGAACAGCTGGGCCGCACGCGCATAGAGCAGCTTCAGGTGGTCGTTGAGCTCGGTCATCGTGCCGACCGTGGAGCGCGAGGAGCGCACCGGGTTGGTCTGGTCGATGGCGATGGCGGGCGGCACGCCCTCCACCTTGTCGACGGCCGGCTTGTCCATGCGGTCCAGGAACTGGCGCGCGTAGGCGGAAAAGGTCTCCACGTAGCGCCGCTGGCCCTCGGCATAGAGGGTGTCGAACACGAGGCTCGATTTGCCCGAGCCGCTGGGCCCGGTGACCACGGTCATCTCGCCGGTGCGGATGTCGAGGTCGAGGTTCTGGAGGTTGTGCTGGCGCGCGCCGCGAATCCGGATGGAGCCCTGTGTCATGAATGCCTTGGGGGGTGGGGCAAACATTCTAGGGAGTGGCCGGTGACGTATTCGTGCACTCCGTCACATGGTCTGTGGCCGCGCAGGGGTTTGTACGGATTCCGCAAATAACACTTTATGTAACAAATAGCACCTTTGTTTACGTTCCAACACCGCCCTTGAAGTTATCCATGAACAAGCTGCACGTTCTTTGCGCGGCCCTGCTCGCCCTGGCCGCGACATCCGCGCCGGCCCAGGTCCTGATCGGCCAGACCGCGGGCATGACCGGCTCGGTGGCCGCCAGCGTGAACGAAACCATCGGCGGCGCCCAGCTGTTGATCGACGCCGCGAACGCCCAGGGCGGGGTGCACGGCGAGAAGATCGAGGTGCTGCGCATGGACGACGGCTTCGACGTCAAGCGCGCCGCCGAGAACTCCCGCGTGCTGCTCGAGGAGAAGAAGGTGGTGGCGCTCTTCATGAGCCGCGGAACGCCGCATTCGCAGGCCATCATCCCGTGGCTCGACAAGCACGACGTGGCGCTGATCGGCCCTTCGACCGGCGCCATGGTGCTGCACAAGCCGGTGCAAAAGCACGTGTTCAACGTGCGCGCCACCTACCAGCGCGAAGCCGAGAAGGCGATCCAGCACCTGCTCACCACCGGCATCGCGCGCATCGCCGTGGTGCACGTGACCGATTCCTTCGGGCAGGACGCGCTCGAGGGCGCCATGACCGGCTTCGCCAAGGCGCAGGCCAAGCCCGTCGTGACCGTGCCGGCCGACCGCGAGAAGCCCGACTACAAGGCCATCGTGCCGGCCATCCGGGACGCCAATGCGCAGGCGGTGCTGTGGATCGGCTCGGGCGTTGCCGTGGTCGAGGGCATCAAGGCGCTGCGCGCCTCCGGCTCGGCCGCGCAGGTGGTCACCCTGTCGAACAACGCCTCGTCGGGCTTCATCAAGCAGCTGGGCGATGCGAGCAGGGGCGTGATCGTGACCCAGGTGTTCCCGAACGAGCGCTCCATCAGCTACCCCATGGTCAAGGAAGCGCTGGCACTGGCGCGCGCCAAGGGCCAGGCCGAGCTGTCGCCGGCCGCGCTCGAGGGCTTTGCCTCGGCCAAGGTGCTGCTCGAGGCGCTGCGCCGCGCCGGGCCCAAGCCGACGCGGGTCAAGGTGCTGGCGGCGCTCGAGAGCCTGCGCGGCTACGACCTCGGCGGGCTCGAGATCAGCTACTCGCCGCAGGACCATTCGGGCATCGACTTCGCCGATCTCGCGATCATCAGCGACGGCCGCTTCAAGCGCTGAGCGCGGCGCCGGCGGCGGCCCGAGGGCACTGTCAACTATGGTTTGACAGGGTTTCCACGAGCGAGTGATTGTCACTTGCGGCAACACATTACACATCTTCTGACAGAAGCATCCGCTTCGCCCAAAGGCTGTTCGATGATGAAGATGTTGTCCACGTCCCGCGCTGCTGCGCTGCTCTTCGCCCTGTCCGCGCTCGGCGCGTCGGCGCAGATCGTGATCGGCCAGTCGGCCGACCTGTCGGGCCCGGTGGCCGCCAGCGTGAAGGAAACCATCATGGGCTCGCAGCTGGTCATCGACCAGGTCAATGCCCAGGGCGGCATCAACGGCGAGCAGGTCGAGGTGATCCGGCTGGACGACGGCCTGGACGCGAAGCGCTCGCTCGAGAACACGCGCATCCTGATCGAGGACAAGAAGGTGCTGGCGCTGCTGCTCAACCGCGGCACGCCCAACACCCTGGCCGTGATCCCGCTGCTCGACAAGTACGGCGTGGCGCTGGTGGGCCCTTCCACCGGCGCGATGGCGCTGCACAAGCCGCTGCAGAAGAACATCTTCAACGTGCGCTCGACCTACCAGCGCGAGGCTGAAAAAGCGGTGCAGCACCTGCACACCACGGGCATCCAGCGCATTGCCGTGGTGCAGGCCGACGACTCCTTCGGCAAGGACGCAATGGAAGGCGCGAGCAAGGGCTTCGAGAAGGCCGGGCTCGCACCGGCGGTGCTGGCGCTGGCCGACCGCAGCAAGCCCGACTATTCGGCGATCGTGCCGCAGCTGGTCAAGGCCAATGCGCAGGCGGTGCTGTGGATCGGCTCGGGCACCGCGGTGACCGAAGGCGTGAAGGCGCTGCGGGCCGCGGGTTCGGCGGCGCAGATCATCACGCTGTCGAACAATGCGGCTTCGGGCTTCATCAAGGAGCTGGGCTCGGCCAGCGCCGGCGTGATCGTCACGCAGGTGCTGCCCTACGAGCGCTCGTTCGGCCATCCGCTGATCAAGGAGGCGATGGCGCTCGCCAAGGCGAAGGGGCAGACCGAGCTGTCGCCCGCGCTGCTCGAAGGCTTCGTCGCCACCAAGGTGATGGTGGAGGCGCTGCGCCGCACGGGGCCCAAGCCCACGCGCGCCCGGCTGATTGCCACGCTCAACAGCTTCCAGTACGACCTGGGCGGCAACATCGACGTGAGCTATTCGCCGACGGACCACACGGGCATCGACTACGTCGACCTGTCGATCATCAGCGAAGGCCGCTTCAAGCGCTGATCGCCGCCGCGCGGCGGCTTGCCTACTTGGGTGCGGCGGCGGGCGCGGGCTCGTGCTGCGCCGCGTCCCCGCCATGCTTCTCGCCCGACATGTCGATCTTGTCGCCGGCTTTCGAGATCACGTACAGGGCAATGGCGGCAAAGACGACGAAGCCGACAACGAGTTTCCACATGGGTTCTGTCTCCTGGGGATGGAATGCGGGGGTTCAAGAAAAAGGCCTCATGCCGACGGCATGAAGCCCCTTTGTTGAACGGAGGGCCGGCTCCCGCCGCCCTCCTGCACTGCCGAACGTGCGTCAGTCGTTCGCGTAGATGTCGACGTTCTTGGTTTCGCGGATGAACAGCGTGCCCACCACCAGCGTGACGCCCGCGATGATGATCGGATACCACAGGCCGTTGTACATGTTGCCGGTCGAGGCCACGATGGCAAAGGCAGTGGTCGGCAGCAGGCCGCCGAACCAGCCGTTGCCGATGTGGTAGGGCAGGCTCATCGAGGTGTAGCGGATGCGGGTGGGGAACAGCTCCACCAGCATGGCGGCGATCGGGCCGTAGACCATGGTCACCAGCAGCACCAGCCAGAACAGCAGCGCGACCGTCAGCGGCTTGTTGATCTTGGCGGGGTCGGCCTTGGCCGGGTAGCCCGCGACCTTCAGGTCTTCGGCCACGCCCTTCTTGAAGGCGGCGATTTCCTTGGCGGAGGTCTCGTCGAACTTGAGGTTCACGACGTTGCCCACGGGCGCCTCGACCGACTTGTCGCCGATCTTCACGACCGCCTTCGAACCCGGCGCGCCGGCCACGTTCTCATAGCTCACCGAGTTCTGCACGAGGTAGCGCTTGGCGATGTCGCAGGAGCTCCTGAAGTCGATCTCGCGCGCCACCGGGTTGCCCTGGAACGAGCAGGTGGCGGGGTCGGCCGTGACGGTGACGCCGGCGGTGGCCTGCGCCTTGGCGAGGTCGGGGTTGGCGGCCTCGGTCAGCATCTTGAAGACCGGGAAGTAGGTGACCACGGCCAGCAGGCAGCCGGCCATGATGATCGGCTTGCGGCCGATCTTGTCCGACAGCGTGCCGAACACCACGAAGAACGGCGTGCCGATCAAAAGCGCGGCCGCGATCATCAGGTTGGCCGTGGTCGCGTCGACCTTGAGCTGCGCCGTCAGGAAGAAGAGCGCGTAGAACTGGCCCGAATACCAGACCACCGCCTGGCCCGCCGTGAGGCCGACCAGCGCCAGGATCACGATCTTGAGGTTCTTCCACTGGCCGAAGGACTCGGACAGCGGCGCCTTCGAGGTCTTGCCCTCGGCCTTCATCTTCTGGAAGGCCGGCGATTCGCTCAGCGACAGGCGGATCCACACCGAGACGCCCAGCAGCAGGATCGACACCAGGAACGGAATGCGCCAGCCCCAGTCGTTGAACACCGCTTCGCCGAGCCATTCGCGCACGCCCAGGATCACCAGCAGGCTCAGGAACAGCCCGAGCGTGGCGGTGGTCTGGATCCACGAGGTGTAGGCACCGCGCTTGCCGTGCGGCGAATGCTCGGCCACATAGGTGGCGGCGCCGCCGTACTCGCCGCCGAGCGCGAGGCCCTGCAGCATGCGCAGCGCGATCAGGATCACCGGCGCCGCGACGCCGATGGTCGCGTAGCTGGGCAACAGGCCGACGATGAAGGTCGACAGGCCCATGATCAGGATCGTGACCAGGAAGGTGTACTTGCGCCCGATCATGTCGCCGAGCCGGCCGAACACGATGGCGCCGAACGGCCGCACCAGGAAGCCCGCGGCAAACGCCAGCAGCGCGAAGATGAAGGCCGCGCCGGCATCGAGGCCGCTGAAGAACTGCTTCGCGATGATCGCGGCCAGCGAGCCGTAGAGGTAGAAGTCGTACCACTCGAACACCGTGCCAAGGGAGGAAGCGAAGATGACCTTCTTTTCCTCCGCGGACATGGGCCGGGGGGCCGGATGCGGCATCCCCCTCGAATCCAGTGTTGCTGCCATTTGCGTCGTCTCCTGTGTATGCGTTCGATCGGCCCCGGCATTCGGGACCGTGAAGCATTCTTGGAGGCGCGACTGACCCGAGCCTTTCGCGAAACTGAACCGGCGCTTACGGATTAAGGTGAAACCCGCGGGGTCCGTTTCAGCTTGTAAGAAATCGGCCTTCTGCTCAGCTTTTGCTGCTTCGCAGCAAGGACGGCCGCTGGTCGGCCGCGGCCCATTGCGGGCCGTCGAACCATGCGTCGCCGGCGAGGTAGGCGCGCAGCATCGCGAGGCCGTCGAAGCCCCAGAACAGGCGGCCGTCGACCCTGCAGGTCGGCGTGCCGAACACGCCCAGCTGCAGCGCTTCGTCGGTGTTGCGCTTGAGCAGCGCCTTGTTCTCGTCGCCGTTCATGTCGCGCTTCGGTTCCAGCTGCGCCGCCAGCGCAGCCAGGCGCGCGGCATCGCCGGCTTCCTCGCCGCCGCGCCACACGTTGCGCAGGATGGTCTCGGCCACCAGGCGGCTGATGCTGCCGTCGTCCGACGTCGACAGCGCGAGCCGCAGGTGCGGCAGCGGGTTGTACGGGTGCGAGGCCGGCATCTCGATCTGGATGCCGTTCGCATGGCCGAGCCAGAGCACATGGCGGTAGGTCCAGCTGCGCTTGGCGGGAATCTCGGCCGGGCCGAGCTGGCCGTGGTGCTTGAGGATGGCGCCGAGCAGCACCGGCTTGTAGGCCACGCTGCAGCTCAGGCCCTCGAGCGCCTGGGGCAGGTGCTCGAACGCAAGGTGCGCGTAGGGCGAGATGAAGTCGAGGTAGAAGTCGATGTGCTTCATGCGTGCTTGTCTCCTGAGGGTTCCGGAATGCGCCAGAGGCCGGCCCGCGCCCGCAGCTCGATCGCGCGCCACACGCCGCGCCGCGCCACGCCGTCCATCCGGCTCCAGCCCGCGATCTCGGGGAGGGTGCGCAGGCAGCCTTCGCAGAAGCCGCTCTGGCTGTCCATGCGGCAGACCGAGGTGCAGGGCGATGGCACATCGGGCGCATCGCCGGCGGCCGGGCGCTGCACGGCCTGGGCGCGTTCGGCCAGCGTCAGCGCGGCCTCGGCGTTCACACCACGTCCGCCACCGGCGCGCCGGTGAGCTTCTCGAGGTCTTGCGGGCGCAGCTGGAACACCGCATGCGGATGGCCCGCGGCAGCCCAGATCTCCTCGAAGCGGAACAGCTCGCGGTCGATCAGCACCACCGGCGGCGTGGCATGCGCCACCGGCGACACGCCGCCGATCGTGAAGCCGGTGCGCGCCTTCACGAACTCCGCATCGGCGCGGCCGGTCTTGCCGACCAGCGCATCGACTTTCTTCTCGTCGACGCGCTTGTCGCCCGAGGTGATGACCAGCACCGCCGCGTCGTCGCTCTTGCGCCGGAAGATGATGCTCTTGGCGATCTGCCCGACCAAAATGCCGAGCGCGTCGGCCGCCTGCTGGGCGGTGCGGCAGGCGTCGTCGAGCATGCGCGGCGAATGGGGGTGGCCCGCGTCCTGCAGCACACGGGAAACGCGCTGCACGCCCTCGGGCAGCGAATGAAGTTCAGCGCCGCACATCGTTTCAACCCGCCCGTTTGATGCGCAGGGCCTTCGACGCGCGCGAGTTCGGCTCGCGCCCCAGCGCCTCGCTGATGTACACGCCGGCGTCGATCAGCTTGTCCAGGTCGATGCCGGTTTCGATGCCCATGCCGTGCAGCATGTAGACCACGTCTTCCGTGGCCACGTTGCCGGTCGCGCCCTTGGCGTAGGGACAGCCGCCGAGGCCCGCGGAGGACGACTGGAAGTTCCAGACCCCCAGCTCCAGCGAGGCCAGCGTGTTGACCAGCGCCTGGCCGTAGGTGTCGTGGAAGTGGCCCGAGATCTGGTCCACGCCGAAGTGCGCCAGCGTGGCCTCGATGGCAGCCTTCACCTTGCGCGGCGTGCCCACGCCGATGGTGTCGGCCACGTCCACGCGCTGCACGCCGATGTCCTTCATCAGCTTTGCCAGCATGCCCACGCGCTCGGGCGCGACCTCGCCTTCATACGGGCAGCCCACGGTGCACGACATGGCGCCGCGCACATCGATGCCCTTCTCGCGCGCCGCGGCCACCACGGGCGCGAAGCGCTCGATGCTCTCGGCAATGGAGCAGTTGATGTTCTTCTGGCTGAAGGCCTCGCTCGCGGCGCCGAACACCACGATCTCGTCGGGCCACTCCTCGCGCGGCGCGGCAATGGCGGCCTCGAAGCCCTTCATGTTGGGCGTGAGCACCGAGTAGCGCACGCCGGGCTTGCGTTTGATGCCGTGCATCACCTCGGCGTTGTCGGCCATCTGCGGCACCCACTTGGGGCTCACGAAGCTGGTGACCTCGATCTCCTTCAGGCCGGCGTCCTGCAGGCGGTGCACGAGGCCGATCTTGATTTCGGCGGAGACCGGTTGCTTCTCGTTCTGCAGTCCGTCGCGCGGACCGACGTCGATGATCTGGACCTTGGCGGGGAGTTTCATGGGATGTCTCTGGGTTCGCTGGAGAAAGGAAAGAGCGTCCGCCGATTGTCGGCCGTCTGCGTCTTGCATGCTCGGCCGCGCCCGCCGCAGGGGTTGCAATGCCTGCCAGCGGCGTTGCAGATCGCGCCAGCGCCGCGGTTCACGCCGTTTCGCGCTGCGCGAAGTCCGATGGCGGCTCGGCGGGCGCGGGCGCCTCCACGGCATCGAGCGCATCCACGCGCGCGCCGTCCGGCCCGCTGCGGGCCCATGCGACCAGCGCATCGACCGCAGCGGCCGGGCCCGAGGCCAGCGCCTCCACGCTGCCGTCGCGGCGGTTGCGCACCCAGCCGCACACGCCCAGGCGCCGCGCGGCCTGCACCATCGACCAGCGATAGCCCACGCCCTGCACCAGGCCGCGGACGACGAGATGGCGGGTGACGGCGGATGGATTCATGGCATGGGCAGCATCAGTACGACTTGGGCAGGCCGAGCGCCTTTTCCGCGATGAAGTTCAGGATCATCTGCGGACTGACCGGCGCAATGCGCGGAATGTAGCTCTCGCGCAGCAGCCGCTCGACATGGTATTCCTTCGCATAGCCCATGCCGCCCAGCGTGAGAACCGCGTTCTGGCAGGCGTCGTGCGCCGCCTCGGCCGCGAGGTACTTGGCGGCGTTGGCCTCGATGCCGCAGGGCTCGCCCGCGTCGTACAGCGTGGCGGCCTTGAACACCATCAGGTCGGCCGCCTCGAGGTTGGCCCAGGCGCGCGCGAGCGGATGCGCCACGCCCTGGTTCTGGCCGATCGGCCGGCCGAACACGACGCGCTCCTGCGCGTACTGCGCCGCGATGCGCAGCGCGGCGCGGCCGATGCCGATGGCTTCGGCCGCAATCAATATGCGCTCGGGGTTGAGCCCGTGCAGGATGTATTCGAAGCCGCGCCCTTCCTCGCCGATGCGGTCTTCCTCCGGCACTTCGAGCCCGTCGATGAAGAGCATGTTCGAATCGACCGCCGCGCGGCCGAGCTTGTGGATCTCGCGCACCTCGACCTTGGCGCGGTCCAGCGGCGTGTAGAACAGCGTGAGCCCCTGCGTGGGCTTCTTCACCTGGTCGAGCGGCGTGGTGCGCGTCAAGATCAGCATGCGGTCGGCCACCTGCGCGGTCGATATCCATATCTTGCGGCCATGCAGCAGATAGCTGCCGTTCGGCTGGCGCACCGCCTGCGTCTTGAGGCGGGTGGTGTCGAGCCCCGCGTCGGGCTCGGTCACGGCGAAGCAGGCCTTCTCGGTGCCCGCGATCAGCGGCGGCAGGAAACGCTGGCGCTGTGCCTCGCTGCCGAACACCACCACCGGGTTGAGCCCGAAGATGTTCATGTGCACCGACGAAGCGCCCGACATGCCCGCGCCCGACGCGCTGATGGCGCGCATCATCAGCGCCGCCTCGGTGATGCCCAGGCCCGCGCCGCCCTGCGCCTCGGGCATCGCGATGCCGAGCCAGCCGCTGTCGGCCACGGCGCGGTGGAATTCGTGCGGGAATGCGGCGCGGTCGTCGTGGTCGCGCCAGTAGTCGGCGGGGAAGTCTTCGCACAGCCGTTCGATGGCGGCCACCAGCGAGCGCTGGTCTTCATTGAGGGAGAAGTTCATTTGTCGTTGTCCTTGGGTGGAGCCGGCTGCAGCGTGACGCCGCGCGCGAGCAGGTGGTCGATGGCTTTATCGCCATAGCCCGCTTCGCGCAGCAGCTCGACGCTCTGCTCACCGATGCGCGGCGCCATGCGGCGGATGCCCGCGGGCGTGGCGCTGTAGCGTCCGACCGGCGCGAGCGTGCGGATGCGGCCTTCGCTCGGATGATCGAACTCGGGAAAGAAATCGACCGCGCGCAGATGCGGATCGTCGATCAGGCTCTCGGTGCTGTGCAGGCGCGCGACGGGAATGTCGGCCGCTTCCAGCGCGGCCATCCACTCGTCGCTGCCGCGCGTGGCCATCACCTCGGCCACGAACGCGTACACCGCGGCGATGTTCGCGGCGCGCGCCGTGTGCGTGCCGAACATCGGCGAGGCGCGCAGCTCGGGCCGGCCGATCAGGTCGAAGAAGGCCTGCCAGTGCTTGTCGTTGTAGATCAGCACGCTCAGGTAGCCGTCGGCCGTGGCGTAGGGCTTGCGGTGCGCAGCGAGCAGGCGCGCATAGCCGGTGGGGCCGAGCGGCGGCTCGAAGCTGTGGCCGCCCAGGTGGTCGCCCATCACGAACTGCGAGAGCGCCTCGAACATCGGCACCTCGACCGCCTGGCCGCGGCCCGTGCGCTGCGCGTGCAGCACGGCCGCGAGCAGCGCGATGGCGGCCTGCAGCCCCACGGCGCGGTCGGCCAGCGTGACGGGCGCGTAGCGCGGCGCGCCGCCGCTTTGCTGCGCGAACAGCGAGGCGACGCCGGCCGCGCCCTGGATCAGGTCGTCGTAGGCGGGCTTGCCGGCATAGGGGCCTTCCTCGCCGTAGCCGAAGGCGCCGAGGTAGACGATCTTCGGATTGGCCGCCGCCACGGCTTCGTAGCCGAGCCCGAGCCGCGCCATCGCCTGCGGGCGCGTGTTGTAGATCAGCGCATCGCAGCCCGCCGCGAGCCTGAGGCACGCCTCGCGGCCCTCGGGCTGCTTGAGGTCGAGCACGATCGAGCGCTTGTTGCGGTTCAGGTGCAGCGCCATCGCGCCCATGCCGGCATGGCGCATCGGGCCCACGGCGCGCAGGTTGTCGCCGGAAGGCGGCTCGACCTTGACGATGTCGGCGCCAAGGTCGCCGAGCGTCTGCGTGGCATAGGGGCCCATCACCACGGCCGTGAGGTCGAGGATGCGGATGCCTTGAAGTGGTCCGGTGGCATTCATGTCTTTGCTCCTTCCCCTTCCGGGGGAAGGTTGGGATGGGGGCAGGCAGAGCGCCCGATGGAGGCGCCGCTGGCCCCCACCCCTGCCCTCCCCCGGGAGGGGAGGGAGAAAGTCAGGTCTGCTTTCATTCGGGCTGGATGCCGGCAGCCTGGATCAGCTTCTTCCACTTGGCCAGCTCCGCCACCGTGAACGCACCCAGCTCTTCCGGCGTGCTGCCGAAGGCATCGAAGCCCAGTTTCGCCACCCGCTCGCGGAAGGCCGTGCCGTTCGCCATTTCCGACAGCACCTTGTTGAGCTTCAGCACCACATCGCGCGGCGTGCCGGCCGGCGCGAACACGCCGTTCCACGAGGTGATGTCGAAGCCCTTGAGCTCGGGCGTCTCGGCCAGCGGCGGCAGCTCGGGGAAGAGCTTGGTGCGCTCCTGCGTGGTGACGGCAATCGCGCGCATCTTGCCGGCCTTCACGGTGGCGAGCCCCGCGGCCAGGTCGACCACCATCATCGACACCTGCCCGCCGATCAGGTCGGCAATCGCGGGCGGCGTGCTCTTGTAGGGCACGTGCAGCATCGGCACGCCGCTCATGCGCGAGAGCGTGGCGCCGCTCACGATGCCGGTGCTGTTGCCGCTCGCATAGGTCAGCTTGCCCGGGTGCGCGCGGCCCCAGGCCAGCAGCTCGGCCACGCTCTTCACCGGCAGCTCGTTGTTGACCACCAGCATGAACGGCAGGTTGCCCATGCGGCTCACGGGCGCGAAGTCCTTCACCGGGTCGTAGGGCAGCGACTTCATCAGGCTCGGATTGGCCGAGTGCGTGGTGTTGGTGGTCATGAAGAGCGTGTAGCCGTCGGGCGGCGCCTTGGCCACGAACTCGGCGGCAATCACGCCGTTGGCGCCCGCGCGGTTGTCGACGATGACCGAGGCCTTGAGCGCCTCGCCCAGCATCTGCGCCGTGATGCGCGCCACCGCGTCGGTGCCGCTGCCGGCCGCAAAGGGCACGATCAGCTTGATCGGCTGCTTCGGGTAGCCCTCCTGCGCAAAGGCCCAGGGCGCCGCGCCGGCCAGGCCCGCGGCGGCGCCGATGGAAATGAAACGGCGGCGGCTTGCCACCGCGACCGTGGTTGTCGCGTTCTTCATCGTCTGCATGGTTCTTGTCTCCGGGGGTTGTCGTTCAGGGCCGGATCACGCGCTCCGGCGATTCCTCGTACGGCGGGCTGTAGATGACCAGCACGCGCACCGGCTCGTCGCTCACCACCGTGAAGGTGTGCATCGCATCGGCCGGAAAAAAGCAGCTGTCGCCCGGGTGCAGCTCCTGCCGCTGGCCACCCACCTCGGCGACCGCGCGGCCTTCGAGCATGTAGCAGACCTGCTCGATGCCCGGGTGCGCATGGGGCAGCGCGCCCTTGCCCTTCTGGATGTGGCCGACCAGCACCTCGAGCTGCTTCGCGCCCACGGTCTCGGGGCCGATCAGCCGCTTGTTGAGCGTGCCGGTGTGGTTGGCCGGGTGGTAGCCGGCGATGTCGCTTTCGCGGACGAAGTAGCGTGGGGAGGTCATTGTTTCGATCAGCCTTTGTGTTCGATGGCCAGGCAGGCGGAGCGCAGCATGGCGGCCGCCTCGTCGATGCGCGGCTCGAGCCGGTAGCGCGGGCCCGCCACCGAAATGGCGTAGGCCTCGCCGCCGATGCGCAGCGGCCATGCAAGGCCGACGAGGTCGGGGATGCTTTCGCCGAGGTTGCCGTACCAGCCGCGCGCGGGCGAGCGTTCGAGCTCCTGCTCGATGGCCTCGGGCGTGGTCAGCGTGGCGTCGGTCAGCGGCGCCAGCGGGGTGGCGGCCAGCAGCTTGCCGCGTGCCTCGGGCGCGAGCGTGGAAAGCAGCGCGCGGCCCATCGAATTGGCGTAGGCCGGGCGCGTCTCGCCTGCTTCGGCCGAATAGCGGATGCTCTGCGGCGCGCTCAGCACTTCCAGGTAGACGACCGTGTTCGGGTCGCGGAACTTGCCGAACAGCACGGTTTCGCGTGCGCCGTCGCGCAGCTCCTCGAGCGCGGGCCGCACGCGGTCGAGCACCGGGTCGTGCGCCGCAATGACCTGCGCCATGGCCAGCAGCCGGCCGGTCGGGTAGTAGCCCTGGCGGCGGCCGGTCTCGTACATGTAGCCCTGCTCTTCGAGCGTGCGGATCAACCCGAGGCAGCTGGACACCGGCATCTCGAGCAGGCGCGCCATCTCGGACAGCGCCAGCGGCTGCTTCTCCCGGGCGAAGAGCTCGACGATCTCGATCACGCGAAACGCTGTTTTCACAACCATGAAGAAATTTTCGCGTATGTGAAAAACAAAAGCCTCAGGGTTTGCCCCTGGCTGCGCCTCCTTTCAGCGTAGTCGCCGGTAACGCATGCCGTCGTCAGTAGCCCCGGACCGGATCGACCACGCCGCTGACCGGCAGGCCTTGCTCCATCGCGCGGATCTTTCCGGCGATCTGCGCGATGGACTCCTCGCGCAGCGTGCGCGCCGAGCCGTGCGGCGTGACGGTGATCTTCGGGTGGCGCCAGAAGGCGTGGTCGGCGGGCAGCGGCTCGACCTGGAACACGTCGAGCGTGGCGCCGGCCAGCTGGCCTGCATCGAGCATCGGGATCAGGTCGTCTTCCACCAGGTGCGCGCCGCGCGCGATGTTGATGAGATAGCCGCCCGGCCGCAGCTTGCCGAGCGTCTCGCGGTTGAGGATGCCGCGCGTGGCCTCGGTCAGCGGCAGCAGGTTGACCAGCACGCGCGTGGACGACAGGAACTCGCCCAACTGCGCCTCGCCGCTGAACACCTGCACGCCCTCGATGGCTTTGGGCGAACGGCTCCAGCCCAGCACCGGAAACTCGAACTGCGCGACTGCCTTGGCCACGCGCTCGCCGAGCACGCCCAGGCCCATGATGCCGACCGGAAAATCGCGCCGCAGCCGCGGCTTGCGGTAGCTCCACTTGCCCTGGCGCGCATCCGCTTCGTAGACATCGAACTCGCGGAAGTGCCGGATCAGCGTGTGGCACACGTACTCGGCCATCTGCACCGACATGCCGGCGTCGTCGAGCCGCACGATGCGCGTCTGCGGCGGGACTTTCAGCTTGAGCAGCGCATCGACACCCGCGCCGATGTTGAACAGGCCGCGCAGCCCGGGCTGCTCGTCGAGCAGCTGCTGGGGCGGCGCCCACACCACCGCGTGGTCGGCTTGGGCGGCGCCCGGCTTCCAGGTCTCGATCTGCGCATCGGGCAGCTCGGCCCGGAGGCCTTCGATCCAGGGTTCGGGGCGGTTGTCGGTCAGGGAAACGATGATTTTCATGAGCCGGATCTTAGGGGCCCCGGCCCACGTACCGGATCGGCAGCTTGTACCGCCGGAGGCCTTCTTCTATGCTCGTGCGCGACCATCCAGAACATCGACACACCCGGAGACCCCAGCATGATCAAAGTCAGCGTGATGTACCCCTACACCGAAGGCGCGCGGTTCGACCACGCCTACTACCGCGACAAGCACATGCCCCTCCTGAAGGCGCGCATGGGCGATGCCTGCAGGTCCTACACCATCGACAAGGGACTGGCGGGCGGCGCGCCCGGCATGCCGCCGACCTACGTCGGCATGTGCCACGTGTTCTGCGACTCGGCCGACGCCTTCCAGGCGGCGTTCGGCCCGCATGCCAAGGAGATCCTGGGCGACATCAAGAACTACACCGACATCGCGCCGGTGATGCAGATCAGCGAAGTGGTGGTGGGTTAAACCGCCGCCGCAGCCATCCGCAACAGCTCGTCGCCCTCGGCCACCTGCTCGCCGGGCGAGAACATCAGTTCTTCCACCGTGCCGTCGGCCGGCGCCGCGATGGTGTGCTCCATCTTCATGGCTTCCATCACCGCGAGCGGCTGGCCGCGGCTGACCTTGTCGCCGGCCTTGACCGCGAAGGACACGACCTTGCCGGGCATCGGCGCGGTGAGGCGGCCGGCTTCTGCATGGGTGTCGCCGGCATGGGCCAGGCGGTCGATGGCGGTGATCTTCGTGGCGCC
The DNA here is from genome assembly GCF_056399465.1 of Variovorax sp. 01N425. Taxonomy (NCBI): domain Bacteria; kingdom Pseudomonadati; phylum Pseudomonadota; class Betaproteobacteria; order Burkholderiales; family Comamonadaceae; genus Variovorax; species Variovorax sp. 01N425. Next base: position 140,732 of record NZ_JBFTRJ010000016.1, read on the forward strand.
CTTCGACGCGAACACATGGGCCGTGGCGCCGTCCAGGTGCACGTCCACGGTCTGCCGCGTGCCCGCGAACTCGACCTCGAACTCGCCTGACGGAAACTGGCCCACGACCAGCGGGCCTTCAACGCCGCCGGCTTCGAGCCACAGGCTGCCGTCGCGCCTGTAGCTCAGCACGGCCGTCTGCTCGGCACCACGGAATTCGAAGTCGAAGTGGCGCCGGTACTCGCCATGCGAGCGCCAGCCGTCGCGCCGCTCGAAAGGGTAGTGCGCGCCCACCGGCCGCTCGGTGACCAGCGTGCGCGTGATGGCGGCGGCCGCGGCCAGCGGCAGGCCCAGCGCCTCGCGGTCGAACAGCACGGCGCGCTCGCGCTCGATCAGCGCGGTGTCGAGGTTGGCCTTGGCGAACGACTCGGTCGCGAGGATGCCGCGCAGGAACTGAACATTGGTCGACACACCGACGATCTGCACCTGCGCCAGCGCCGCATCGAGCCGCGCCAGCGCCTCGTCGCGCGTGCTGCCGTGCACGATCAGCTTGGCGATCATCGAGTCGTAGAACGGAGAGATCTCGCCGCCCTCGCGCACGCCGTCGTCGATGCGCACGCGGCTGCGCTGGAAGGCCGTCGCCTGCGGCTTGCGGTAGACGCGCAAGCTGCCCGTCGCGGGCAGGAAGTTGTTGTCGGGGTTCTCGGCGCAGATGCGCGCCTCGATCGCGTGGCCGTGGATCTGCAGCTCCTGCTGCTTTGCGGGCAGCGTCTCGCCCGAGGCCACGCGCAGTTGCCATTCGACGAGGTCGAGGCCGGTGATGGCTTCGGTCACCGGGTGCTCCACCTGCAGGCGGGTATTCATCTCCATGAAGAAGAAGTTCATCTCGCCGCCTTCGCGCTGCTCGACGATGAATTCCACCGTGCCGGCGCCGACGTAGTTCACTGCACGCGCTGCCGCCACGGCCGCCTCGCCCATCTGCTTGCGCATCGCCTCGGTCATGCCGGGCGCGGGCGCCTCTTCCAGCACCTTCTGGTGGCGCCTCTGCACCGAGCAGTCGCGCTCGAACAGGTAGACGTAGTTGCCGTGCGTGTCGCCGAACACCTGGATCTCGATGTGGCGCGGGCGCTGCACGTACTTCTCGATCAGCACCGCGTCGTCGCCGAAGCTGTTGGTCGCCTCGCGCTGGCACGAGGCGAGCGCCGCCGCAAAGTCTTCGGCCCGGTCGACCGCGCGCATGCCCTTGCCGCCGCCACCCGCGCTGGCCTTGATGAGCACGGGGTAGCCGATGCGGTCGGCCTCGCGTTGCAGCAGCTGCGGGTCCTGGTCGTGGCCGTGGTAGCCGGGCACCAGCGGCACGCCGGCCTTTTCCATCAGCTGCTTCGACTCGGCCTTGAGGCCCATCGCCTTGATGGCCGAAGGCGGCGGGCCGATGAAGACCAGGCCCGCGTCGGCGCAGGCCTGTGCGAACTCCTCGTTCTCGCTCAGGAAGCCGTAGCCGGGATGCACGGCTTCGGCGCCCGTGGCCTTGGCGGCTTCGAGGATCTTTTCCCAGCGCAGGTAGCTGTCTTTCGGTGCGCTGCCGCCGAGGTGCACCGATTCGTCGCAGGCGCGCACGTGGTTGGCATGCGCGTCGGCATCGGAGTACACGGCCACGGTGCGAATCGCCATGCGGCGGGCAGTGGCCGCGACACGGCAGGCGATCTCGCCTCGGTTGGCAATGAGGATCTTCTTAAACATTCGGAGTGTCTCCCGGAGGATTCTTTTTCAGTTGGAATGCAGGCGTGACGCCCGGATCGGGCCGCCCGCTGAAGATGCGGGCCACGCGAGTGAACAGCGCCTTGAGAAAGCGCCAGCTCTTGCGGATGAGCCAGACGCTGAGCACCAGCACCAGGGCGAACAGCACCAGGAAGACCAGCGGATGCGCCACCGCGAGCCACAGCCCGGTTGGCACCATCGTGTCCTCGACCAGCGACGCACCCACGTTCGAGAACGGCTCGGGCGATGTGTTGATGGCCGCGCGCGTCGTGGCCTTGGCCGCATGCGCGGTGGCCGCGAAGCCGCCGCCCACGAGCGCGGCCACGATGGCCATCGCGCCATGGTCGGCACCAAACACGCTGGCCGCGAGCGCCGCGCCGGCAGGAATGCGGATGGCCGTGTGCACCACGTCCCACAGCGAATCGAGGCCCGGGATCTTGTCGGCGAAGAACTCGATGAACACCATGAAGCCGCTGGCCGCGATGACTACCGGATGCGCCAGCAGCTGCAGCCCGCTGGGCAGCGGCACCCAGCCGAAGTAGCCGGCCAGCCCGGTCAGCAGCACGACCAGGTACAGCCGCACGCCGCTGGCCCAGCCGATGGCCGCGGCCAGTGCGAGCAGCTGGGGCATGTCGAGCGCATTCATTGCCTGGCGCTCAGTGGCCCAGCCATGACGGCTTGCGCTTCTGCAGGAAGGCCTGCACGCCCTCGCGGCCTTCGTCGCTGGCGCGGATGTCGGCAATGCCTTCGACGGTCTTGGCGATCAGCGCGTCGTCGATCTCGCGGCCGTCCACGTCGGCGATCAGTTGCTTGCAGGCACGCACGGCGGCGGGGCTGGCGCCGGTGAGCGCCTTCAGGAGCTCGTCGACCTTGGCATCGAGCGCATCGGCCGCGACCACTTCATGCACGAAGCCGATGCGGTGCGCCTCGGCCGCGGTGAAGCGTTCGGCCGTGAGAAAGTAGCGCTGCGATGCGCGCGTGCCCATGGCACGCAGCACGTACGGGCTGATGGTCGCAGGCACGAGGCCGATCTTGACTTCGCTCAGGCAATACCACGCGGTGTCCACGCTCACGGCCATGTCGCAGGCCGCGACGAGGCCCATGCCGCCCGCATACACATCGCCCTGCACGCGCGCGATGGTGGGCTTGGGGCATTCGGCAATGGTGCGCAGCATGGTGGCCAGCTTGCCCGCGTCGGCGATGTTCTCGCTGCGCGTGTAGTCGGCCATGCGGCGCATCCAGTTGAGGTTGGCGCCTGCGCAGAAGGCGGGGCCGTTGGCGCCTAGCACGATGGCTTTGACCTTCGGCGCGGCGCCGGCGTCAGTGAAGGCCTGCGTGAGCTCGGCGATGACCACGTCGTCGAAGGCATTGCGCGCGTCGGGCTGGTCGAGCCAGATGCGTGCGATGGTGTCGTGGATTTCGAGTTTCAGTTTGGTGAAGGTCATGTCAGCGATGTTTGTTCGGGGCGCTTGTTCGGGGCGCTGTTGTTTTGTTCAGGGCGCGTGCACAGGCCACCGGGTACTCCCCTCCGCGAATGTCCCCCGGGGGCTGCGCCCCCTCCTCCTTTATTTCGCTGCGGGGAGCACCCGATGCCCTGTGCACCAGGGCACGCTCGTGGTGTACCGCTGATCAACGACCGCTCTGAATCACGCTCCCGCTGATGGGGTGCCTTGCGCAGCGAAATAAAGGAGGAGGCCGCAGGCCGGGGGACATTCGCGGAGCAAGGTACCCCGTCGGCGGGAGCGCACCCCGGAACGCGATGCCTGTATCGACCCCAAGCGCAAGAAAGCTGTGCCACGGCTACATCCGGAAGATGCCGAATTTCGGCTCGGGAATCGGCGCATTGCGCGACGCAGCCAAACCGAGCGCCAGCACCCGCCGCGTGTCCGCCGGGTCGATGATCCCGTCGTCCCACAGCCGCGCCGTCGCGTAGTAGGGGTGGCCCTGGTCTTCGTACTGCTGGCGGATCGGTGCCTTGAAGGCTTCTTCCTCTTCCTTGCTCCAGCTGCCGCCCTTCAATTCGATGCCGTCGCGCTTCACCGTGGCCAGCACGCTCGCGGCCTGCTCGCCGCCCATCACGCTGATGCGCGCGTTGGGCCACATCCAGAGGAAGCGCGGGCTGTAGGCCCGGCCGCACATCCCGTAGTTGCCGGCGCCGAAGCTGCCGCCGATGATGATGGTGAACTTGGGCACGTTGGCCGTGGCCACGGCCGTCACCATCTTGGCGCCGTGGCGCGCGATGCCCTCGTTCTCGTACTTGCGGCCCACCATGAAGCCCGTGATGTTCTGCAGGAACACCAGCGGCGTCTTGCGATGGCAGCACAGCTCGATGAAGTGCGCGCCCTTCTGCGCCGATTCGGAAAACAGGATGCCGTTGTTGGCGATGATGCCCACCGGCATGCCCTCGATCTCGGCAAAGCCGCAGACCAGCGTGGCGCCGAAGCGCGCCTTGAACTCGTGGAACTCGCTGCCGTCGACGATGCGCGCGATGATCTCGCGCACATCGAAGGGCTTGCGCGTGTCGGTCGGGATCACGCCGTAGAGCTCTTCGCGCGGGAACTCGGGTGGGCGCACCTCGGCCTTTGCAGTGTCCTGGGCCGAGGCCGCCTTCGCATTGAGATTGGCCACGGCCGAACGCGCGAGCGCGAGCGCATGCAGGTCGTTCTGCGCCAGGTGGTCGACCACGCCAGAGAGGCGCGTGTGCACGTCGCCGCCGCCCAGGTCCTCGGCCGTGACGACCTCGCCGGTTGCAGCCTTCACGAGCGGCGGGCCGCCCAGGAAGATGGTGCCCTGGTTCTTCACGATGATCGATTCGTCGCTCATCGCCGGCACATACGCGCCGCCCGCCGTGCACGAGCCCATGACCACCGCGATCTGCGCGATGCCCTGGGCGCTCATGTTGGCCTGGTTGTAGAAGATGCGGCCGAAGTGGTCGCGGTCGGGGAACACCTCGTCCTGGTTCGGCAGGTTGGCGCCGCCCGAGTCGACCAGGTAGATGCAGGGCAGGCGGTTCTGCTCGGCGATCTCCTGCGCGCGCAGGTGCTTCTTGACCGTCATCGGGTAATAGGTGCCGCCCTTCACCGTCGCATCGTTGCAGACGATCATGCAGTCGATGCCGTTCACCCGGCCGATGCCCGCGATGAGGCCCGCGCCGGGTGCCGACTCCGCGCCCTTGGCATCGAGGTACATCGCATGCGCGGCCAGCGGCGCGATCTCGAGGAAGGGCGTGCCGGGGTCGAGCAGCTCGGCCACGCGGTCGCGCGGCAGCAGCTTGCCGCGGGCCGTGTGCTTGGCGCGCGCGGCCTCGCCGCCGCCCTGCTCCACTTTGGCGAACTGCTTGTGCAGGTCGTCGACCAGCGCGCGCATGGCTGCGGCATTGGCCTGGAAGTCGGCCGAGCGGGCGTTGAGTTTGGTTTCGATCTTGCTCATGCTGTCTTTTCTTGTTCGAGGCCGAGCTGCTCGGCCATCGCTTCGCGGATCTTGAATTTCTGGATCTTGCCCGTCACCGTCATCGGGAATTCGGTGACGAAGCGGATGTACTTCGGCACCTTGTAGTGCGCGATCTGCCCCCTGCAGAAGTCGCGGATCTCGTCTTCGGTCGCGGCCTGGCCGGGCTTGGCGATGATCCAGGCGCACAGCTCCTCGCCGTACTTCCGGTCGGGCAGGCCGACCACCTGCACGTCCTGCACCTTCGGGTGGCGGTACAGGAATTCCTCGATCTCGCGCGGGTAGATGTTCTCGCCGCCGCGGATCACGAGGTCCTTGATGCGGCCGACGATGTTCACGTAGCCCTCGGCATCCATGGTGGCCAGGTCGCCGGTGTGCATCCAGTGCTCGGTATCGATGGCTTCGCGGGTCTTGGGCTCGTCTTCCCAGTAGCCGTGCATCACCGAGTAGCCGCGCGTGCAGAACTCGCCGGAGCTGCCGCGCGGCACGATGGCCCCGGTCTCGGGGTCGATGATCTTGATCTCCAGGTGCGGCTGCACCGTGCCCACGGTGGACACACGCTTGTCCAGCGGCGTGTCGGTGCTGCTCTGGCAGCTCACGGGGCTGGTCTCGGTCATGCCGTAGGCGATGGTGATTTCGCTCAGGTGCATCTCGTTCACCACGCGCTTCATCACCTCGGTCGGGCAGGGCGAGCCGGCCATGATGCCGGTGCGCAGCGTGGACAGGTCGAACTCCTTGAAGCGCGGATGGTCGAGCTCGGCAATGAACATGGTGGGCACGCCGTGCAGGCCGGTGCATTTTTCGACCTGCACGGTCTCGAGCACCGTGAGCGGATCGAAGCCGTCGTTCGGGTACACGATGGCCGAGCCATGCGTGAGGCAGGCCAGGTTGCCGAGCACCATGCCGAAGCAGTGGTAGAGCGGCACCGGAATGCACAGCCTGTCGGCCGGCGTGAGCTTCATGCATTCGCCGATGAAGAAGCCGTTGTTGAGGATGTTGCGGTGCGTGAGCGTCGCGCCCTTGGGAAAGCCCGTGGTGCCGCTGGTGAACTGGATGTTGATCGGGTCGGTGGCCTTGAGCGTCTTTTGCGTGGCGGCCACGCGCGGGTCGGCCGCATCGCCGCTCGCGAGCAGTTCGCTGAAGCGCTGCATGCCGGGCTCCTGCACATCGGCCGCAGCCTTGCCGTCGATCCAGAAGGTGTGGCGCAGCTGCGGCAGGCGCTGGGGGCCGAGCTCGCGCAGCATGCCGAGGTAGTCGCTGGTCTTGAACTGCGCCATCGTCACCAGCGCCTTGCAGCCGACCTTGTTGAGCGCGTATTCGAGCTCGGAGGTGCGGTAGGCCGGGTTGATGTTGACGAGGATCAGCCCGGCCTTGGCGGTCGCAATCTGCATCAGCACCCAGGGCGCGTTGTTGTGCGACCAGATGCCCACGCGGTCGCCGGGTGCGAGTCCCAGCTTCAGCAATGCGCTGGCCAGCTTGTTGGACTCGGCCTGCAGCTCGCGGTAGGTGAAGCGCTTGCCTTCGTGGCGGCTGACGAGCGCTTCGCGGTCGGGCTGCTTCGCGGCCATGCCGTCGAAGAAGTCGCCGATGGTTTGTTCGATGAGGGGGACGTTGGTGGCGCCTTGCGCCAGGCTCTGCGTCAGTGGCATCGTCTTGTCTCCTTGTCTTGCTCCCTCTCCCCCTGGGAGAGGGTTGGGGTGAGGGCGCTCGGCCCTCGATGAGGCATGGCGCTCGACTCGATCGCTGCTGCCCTCACCCCGGCCCTCTCCCAGGGGGAGAGGGCGGAAGAAGGGGCGGCGCGCGTCATCCTAGGCGGTTTCAGCAAACAGCTCGCGCCCGATCAGCATGCGGCGGATCTCGCTCGTGCCCGCACCGATCTCGTACAGCTTGGCGTCGCGCCACAGCCGCTCGACCGGAAAGTCCTTCGTGTAGCCCACGCCGCCCAGCGCCTGGATCGCCTCGCCGGCCATCCACGTGGCCTTCTCGGCCGAATAGAGAATGGCGCCGGCCGCGTCCTTGCGGAAGGTGCGCGCGTGGTCGTTGCGGTCGCAGGCCTTGCCCACCGCGTACACATAAGCGCGCGTGGCCTGCCAGGTCGAGTACATGTCGGCGAGCTTGCCCTGCATCAGCTGGAACTCGCCGATGCTCTGGCCGAACTGCTTGCGCTCGTGGATGAAGGGCAGCACCGCGTCCATGCAGGCCGCCATGATGCCGAGCGGCCCGCCCGAGAGCACCGCGCGCTCGTAGTCGAGACCGCTCATCAGCACCTTGGCGCCCATGCCTTCGCCGCCGAGCACGTTCTCTTCGGGCACTTCGCAGTTGTCGAAGAACAGCGGGTAGGTGTTGGAGCCGCGCATGCCGAGCTTGTCGAGCTTGGTGCCGGCCGAGAAGCCCTTGAAGCCCTTCTCGACGATGAAGGCCGTCATGCCGCGCGCGCCCATCTCGGGTTCGGTCTTGGCGTAGATCACGAGCGTGTCGGCATCGCCGCCGTTGGTGATCCACATCTTGCCGCCGTTGAGCACGTAGTAGCCGTTCTTCTTCTCGGCCTTGAGCTTCATGCTCACCACGTCGGAGCCGGCGTTGGGCTCGCTCATGGCCAGCGCGCCGACGTGCTCGCCGCTCACCAGCCTGGGCAGGTATTTCTTCTTCTGCGCATCGCTGCCGTTGCGGTGGATCTGGTTCACGCACAGGTTGGAGTGCGCGCCATACGAAAGGCCGACCGAGGCCGAGGCGCGCGACACCTCTTCCATCGCCACGATGTGGGCGAGGTAGCCCAGCTCGGTGCCGCCGAACTCTTCCTTCACCGTCATGCCGTGCAGGCCGAGCTCGCCGAGCTTCTGCCACAGGTCGTGCGGGAACAGGTTGTCGCGGTCGATGTCGGCGGCGCGCGGGGCGATCTCGTTCGCGGCAAAGTCCTGGATGGCGCTGCGCAGCGAGTCGATGGTCTCGCCCAGGTCGAAGTTCAGGCCGGGATCGTGCATGTGTGTTGTCTCCTCTGAGGGGTCGGCGCGCAGGCAGGCTGTCCCACGCGGATGGGCGCTTGGAAGAATGCAGCTTACGCCTCGCCGCGCCGCAATTGGCGCCACAATGGTTGCAAATTGCGCCACGCCGGAACCACCTGACCATGTCGTCCCCGTCCTTCCTCCGACCCGCCCGTGCCGTCACGCCGATGGCCTTCGTGAGAGCCATCGTGCAGGGCTACGAGCGCTACGGCGTCGATCCGTCCGCGGCGCTGCAAGCGGCACAGATCACGCCGCGCGAGCTGGCCCGGCCGGGCGCGCGGGTGACAGCCGCGCAGTTCGAGGCGCTGTCGGGCCATGCGATGCAGGAGCTGGACGACGAGGCGCTCGGCTGGTTCTCGCGGCGGCTGCCCTGGGGCAGCTACGGCATGCTGTGCCGCGCCTCGCTGACCTCGCCCGACCTGGGCGTGGCCATCAAGCGCTGGTGCCGCCATCACCGCCTGCTGACCGAGGACATCACGCTGGCGCTGGAGGTGTCGGGCGGCGTGGCCACGCTGCGCATCGCCGAGCACCGCCCGCTGGACGAGGCCTTCCGCGAGTTCTGCCTGGTGACGAGCCTGCGCTTCTTGCACGGGTACGTCTGCTGGGCCATCGATTCGCGCATCTCGCTGCGCGACGCGACTTTTCCCTTTGCAGCGCCGCCGCACCGCGACGCCTATCCGCTGATGTTCACGCCCGAGGTGCGCTTCGATGCGCCCGAGGCGAGCATCAGCTTCGACGAGCGCTACCTCGCGCTGCCGCTGCAGCGCGACGAGCGTGCGCTGCGCACGATGCTCAAGCGGGCGCTGCCGCTCACGGTGCTGCAGTACCGGCGCGACCGGCTGCTGGGCCAGCGCGTGCGCGAGCTGCTGCGTTCGCGCGCAGCCGAGGCCACGACGGCGGAGGCGCTGGCCACGCTGCTCAACGTGTCGAGCCGCACGCTGCACCGGCAGTTGCATGAAGAAGGCACGTCACTGCAGACGCTGAAGAACGAAGTGCGCCACGAGATGGCGGTGGAGCAGTTGCGCCGCACCAGCCGGCCGATCAAGCAGGTGGCGCTGGCCGTGGGCTTTCGCAACGAGAAGAGCTTTTCGCGCGCGTTCCTGCAGTGGACGGGACATGCGCCGCGGGACTTTCGGCTGCGGGGGTTGTAGCGGGATTCTGCTTTGTGCTTTATTGGCGCCGTCGTTCGGGGCGCGTGCACAGGCCACCGGGTACTCCCCTCCGCGAATGTCCCCCGGGGGCTACGCCCCCTCCTCCTTAATTTCGCTGCGGGGAGCACCCGATGCCCTGGGCACTGGGGCACGCTGCTGGTGTACCGCCGATCAACGACGGCTCTGATCACGCTCCCGCTGATGGGGTGCCTTGCGCAGCGAAATCAAGGGGGAGGCCGAAGGCCGGAGGACATTCGCGGAGCAAGGTACCCCGTCGGCGGGAGCGCGCCCTGAACTGAGCAGCAGCAGCGCCCGAACCAAGGCACCAGCGCAAGACTCAGCCCGGCTGTGCAATCAACGCCAGCGCGTCGGCAATGGACTGGCTGTCTTCGGGACGCACCAGCTTCGCGACCTGCTGGCCGTCGCGCATGAACACCAGCGTGGGCCACAGCCGCACGTTGAACGAGCGGCCCAGCGGTCGTCCGCTGCCGTCCTCGACCTTGATGCGCGGAATGTCCGGGTACTTGGCAAAGGCCTCGGCGATATGAGGTTGGGCGGCCTTGCAGATGCCGCACCAGTTGGTGCCGAACTCGACCACCGCCGGGCCCTTCAGGGCATCGATCTCGGCGCGGTCGGGCTGCTCGGTCTTGTATTCGGAAGTCATGGGATCCGGCTCCTTGTGGACTGGCTTGCTTGATGCCATTGCAGCAGAAACGTCGCGGGCTTGCTCGCGGCAGGGGCTTGGTTTTTCCAGGCCCGTTTTCAGGCTGGCTGTAGGCCGTGCGAAGCGAGCAGCGCGGGCAGTTCCCGCATGTCGCTGAACACCTGCAGCGCGCCGACGCTGCGCAGCGCCTCGGGGCCGCTGTGGCCCGATTCGCCGGTGCTGTAGCCGAACACCGTGGCACCCGCGGCCACGCCGGCCATCGCGCCCGTGACGGTGTCCTCGACCACCGCGCAGCGCTTCGGATCGACGCCCAGCGCCTCGGCGGCGGCCAAGTAAACGTCGGGGTAGGGCTTGGAGCGCGGCATCTCGTGGCCGCTGAAGATGCGGCCCTCGAAGCACTCGAGCAGGCCGACCTTCGCCAGCTGCAGTTCGACCTTGTGGCGGTCGGCGCCCGAGGCGCAGGCGATGCGGCCCCGGAGCCGCGCATGGACTTCGCGGATGGCCCCGGGAGCGTGCGCAATGGCCACGAGGTCGCGCTCGAGCGCTTCATTGCGGCGAGCCCTGAAGGCCTTGAGCCAGTCTTCGGTGATCCTGACGCCGGTCTTCGATTCGATGAGCGCGGTTTCGTCCTTCACGGCCTTGCCGGTGAAGGTGTTCATCGACTCTTCGGTGGTGAGGTGCCAGCCGAGTTCGCCGAGCATCTCGGCGAGCACGCTGTTGGTGATGGGTTCGGAATCGACGAGGACGCCGTCGCAGTCGAAAAGGACGGCATCGAAGGGGAATGGGGTCATTGCGCGGAGGGGTTCGGGGGAATTCCCCCATGGTAGCAATGACCCCGGCCGGGCTCAGGACGCGGGCTGGATCGGGATGTAGATCTCGCCGCCGCCCGCCATGAACTCCCTGGACTTCTGCGCCATTCCTTCGGCCATGGCTTCCGCCTCGGCCACGCCCTTCTTCGCCGCGTACTCGCGCACTTCCTGCGTGATCTTCATGGAGCAGAACTTCGGTCCGCACATCGAGCAGAAATGCGCCACCTTGCTCGAATCCTTGGGCAGGGTCTCGTCATGGAATTCGCGCGCCGTGTCGGGATCCAGGCCCAGGTTGAACTGGTCCTGCCAGCGGAATTCGAAGCGCGCCTTGCTGAGCGCATCGTCGCGCGAGCGCGCGCCCGGGTGCCCCTTGGCCACGTCGGCCGCATGCGCGGCGATCTTGTAGGCAATGATTCCCTGCTTCACGTCGTCGCGGTCGGGCAGGCCCAGGTGCTCCTTGGGCGTCACGTAGCAGAGCATCGCGGTGCCGGCCCAGCCGATCATCGCGGCGCCGATGGCGCTGGAGATATGGTCGTAGCCCGGCGCGATGTCGATCGTCAGCGGGCCGAGCGTGTAGAACGGCGCCTCGTGGCAGTGCTTGAGTTGCTCGTCCATGTTGGCCTGGATCATGTGCATCGGCACGTGGCCGGGCCCCTCGATCATGGTCTGCACGTCGTGCTTCCATGCGATCTGCGTGAGCTCGCCCAGCGTGCGCAGTTCGGCAAACTGCGCTTCGTCGTTGGCATCGGCGCCCGAGCCCGGGCGCAGGCCGTCGCCGAGCGAGAAGCTCACGTCGTAGGCCTTCATGATGTCGCAGATGTCCTCGAAGCGCTCGTAGAGAAAGCTCTCCTTGTGGTGCGCGATGCACCACTTGGCCATGATCGAGCCGCCGCGCGAGACGATGCCCGTCATGCGGTCGGCCGTCAGGTGGATGAACGGCAGCCGCACGCCGGCATGGATGGTGAAGTAGTCGATGCCCTGCTCGGCCTGCTCGATCAGCGTGTCGCGGAAGATCTCCCAGGTCAGGTCCTCGGCCACGCCGCCCACCTTCTCGAGCGCCTGGTAGATCGGCACGGTGCCGATGGGCACGGGACTGTTGCGCACGATCCAGTCGCGCGTGGTGTGGATGTTCTTGCCGGTGGAAAGGTCCATCACGTTGTCGGCGCCCCAGCGGATCGCCCACACGAGCTTTTCCACTTCTTCCTCGATGCTCGAGGTGACGGCCGAGTTGCCGATGTTGGCGTTGATCTTGACCTTGAAGTTGCGGCCGATGGCCATCGGCTCCACTTCAGGATGGTTGATGTTGGCCGGAATGATGGCGCGGCCGCGCGCCACCTCGTCGCGCACGAACTCGGGCGTGATGATGCGCGGAATGCTCGCGCCCATCGGGTTGCCGGCCACGCGCTTGGCGCGCTCCTCGTTGGCGAGGTACTCGGCCATCCACTCGCGCTTGCCGTTCTCGCGCAGCGCCACGTATTCCATCTCGGGTGTGACGATGCCGCGGCGCGCGTAGTGCATCTGCGTGACGTTGGCCCCTGACTTGGCGCGGCGCGGCGTGCGCTGCAGCGCCGAGGCGCCGGCGCGCAGTTCGGCCAGGCGCTGGGCATCGTGGTCGTGGGCGTGCTTCAGGCCCTCGTCGAGCGCCTGGTGCGAGCGGCCTTCGTAGCTTTCGGTGTCGTTGCGCTCGGCGATCCAGGCGCCGCGCACGCCGGGCAGGCCGCGGCGCACGTCGATCTCGACCTTGGCATCGGTGTAGGGGCCCGAGGTGTCGTAGAGCGACACGGTCTCGCCGTTGGTCAGCAGCACGTCGCGCACCGGCACGTTGAGGTCGGGCCGGCTGCCCGGAATCAGGCACTTGTGCGATGCGGGAAAGGGCTCGCGCGTGAGCGAGAGCAGGGAGGTGAACTTGTCGGGGGCATTCATGCGGGGCACTCCTTGTTGAGGGAAAGGGTGCTCCGCAATCGCTCTGAGGACTTTGGGCCGCCACGTTGGTGGGTGGGTGGCGGGACCGGAGTCGGGGAGTGCAGCTCTTCTTACGCCGGTATGACCCGGATCAAGTTCGCGGGTCGGCACTTTGCCATCTCAGCACGCCACATGCGTGCACCCCGGAGCGGGGACTATTGTGCGGGCCATGGCCCGGTGCGTCAACCGGGGGTCTGCAGATCGCCTTCGAGGTAGAACCAGCGGTCGCCCTCGCGCACGAAGCGGCTGCGCTCGTGCAGGCGCGTGGCGGCGCCGGTGCTGCTGCGCTGGCGGGCGACGAATTCGACCTCGGCATGGTCGGCGTCCAGCACCGAGCGCGAGCGGATGTCCAGGCCCAGCCACTTCACGCCGGGCTCGAACTCGATCGACGCCGGCCGCGTCGACGCATGCCAGGTGGCAAGCAGGTAGGGGCCGCGTTCCAGCACGAAGGCGGTATAGCGCGAGCGCATCAGCGATTCGGCGTCGGGCGCGGGCGTGCCCTCGAAGTCCTCGAGGTAGCGGCCGCAGCACAGGGCATAGCCGATGGGCTTGTCTCGGCGGTCCGTACGGCCGCAGGGGCAAGGTCCGGTGGGGGGAACAGTGGCGCTCATGAAGGCCTCTATTGGAACATCCTCCGGGCCCTTCGACCGATGGGGCAAGCCCGGGGCGCCGTCCAGGAGCCTTCCGAGCGCCCGGTTCAGGCCATTGCGCGCTGGATCAGCAGCTTCTGGATGTCCGAGGTGCCTTCGTAGATCTGGCACACCCGCACGTCGCGATAAATGCGCTCGAGCGGAAAGTCGTTCACGTAGCCATAGCCGCCCAGCGTCTGGATCGCGGCGCTGCAGACGCGCTCGGCCATTTCGCTTGCGAACAGCTTGGCCATCGCGGCTTCCTTGAGGCACGGGCGGCCGGCGTCTCGCAGGCTGGCAGCGTGCCAGATCAGCTGGCGCGCGGCTTCGAGCTGCGTGGCGCACTCGGCCAGCCTGAAACCGACGGCCTGCTGGTCGAAGATCGCCCCGCCGAAGGCCTGGCGCTCCTTGGCATAGGCCAGCGCCACGTCGAAGGCGCTGCGCGCCATGCCCACGCTCTGCGCCGCAATGCCGATGCGGCCGCCCTCGAGCGCGCCCAGCGCGATCTTGTAGCCCTCGCCCTCGGCGCCGATGAGGTTTTCCACCGGGATGCGGCAGCCGTCGAAATTGATCTGCGCGGTGTCGCTGCTGTGCTGGCCCAGCTTGTCCTCGAGCCGCGCCACGCTGTAGCCCGGCGCATCGGTCGGCACGATGAAAGCGCTCATGCCGCGCTTGCCCGCGCCCCTGTCGGTCACCGCGATGACGATGGCGACCTGGCCGTTCTTGCCGCTGGTGATGAACTGCTTCACGCCGTCGATCACGTAGCCATCGCCGTCCTTGCGCGCCGTGGTGCGCAGGCTCGATGCGTCGCTGCCGGCCTGCGGCTCGGTGAGGCAGAAGGCGCCGAGCATCCGGCCCTGCGCCAGCGGCTCGAGCCACTGCTTCTTCTGCTGTGCGTTGCCATAGCGCATGAGGATCGCATTGACCGGGCAGTTGGTCACGCTGATGGCGGTGCTGGTGCCGCCGTCGCCGGCCGCGATTTCTTCCAACACCAGCGCGAGCGTGAGGTAGTCGAGGCCCGCGCCGCCGTGTTCCTCGGGCACGCAGATGCCGTAGGCGCCGAGCGCCGCGAGGCCTTGGTGCGCTTCCTTCGGGAAGCTGTGCTCGCGGTCCCACTTGGGGGCGTTGGGCCAGAGCTCGGCCTGCGAAAAATCGCGCACCGCGTCGCGGATGGCTTCCTGGTCGGCACTGAGCAGCATGGCGTTGTCTCCTGTCTTTTTTCTTGCTTACTTGCCGGCGCCCAGGTCCATGATGAGCCGCGCCGCCATGTACAGGCGCCTTGGGATCGCGCTGATGTCGACGTACTCGGCCTTGTCGCTGTGGTAGCCGAAGCCCGGCAGGCCCAGGCTCTCGATCACGGGCTTGCCCGAGAGCGCCGCGTAGGCCGCGTCGGTGCCGCCGCCGGTGCGCTCTTCCACGCCCAGCGTGCCGCCGGCTTCCTTGTAGTAGGCCACGGCCTTGTCGACCAGCTTCTTGCCGCCTTCGCCGGCGTTGAACGCCGGACGGCCGCGCGTGACCACCACCTTGACATCGGATTCGGGCAGCTTCTTCTGCTGTGCCTTTTCTTCGAGCGTCTTCATGGCGGCCTCGAAGTCCTCGTTCTGCGCATAGCGCACGTCGGCGTTCAGCGTGGCGCTGGCCGGAATGATGTTCGACACGTTGCCGGCCTTGGACATGGTCCAGTTGAAGCGCAGGTGCCTGGCCTTGTCGTCGATGCTCATGGTGCGCAGCACGAGGTCCGACGCCTCGACCAGCGCGTTCACGCCCAGGTCGGGCGCGGCGCCCGCATGCGAGGCCTTGCCGGTGATGTTGACCTGCACGTAGGCAATGCCCGAAGTGCCGAGCGAGAGCTTCTCGTCGCCCGCGCTCGTGGGTTCGAACGAGAGCACGTAGTCGGCCTGCTTGGCTTCTTCCTGGATCAGGTCGCGCGAGCCGAAGGAGCCTTTTTCCTCGTCGGTGTTGAACAGCACGGTGATGGTGCCGTAGTCGCGCACGCCGTAGTCCTTGAGCAGCTTCAGCGTGTGCAGGATGACGGCGTTGCCGCCCTTGTCGTCGGCAATGCCGGGGCCGTAGGCCTTGTTGCCTTCGATGCGGAACGGCGCCTTGGCGAGCGTGCCCTTGAGGTACACGGTGTCCATGTGCGACATCAGCAGCAGGTTCTTGCCGCCCCGGCCCTTCAGCTTGCCGACGATGTTGTCGCCCACCACGAGGCCGGCCGACTTGCTGCGCGTGACGGTGAAGCCAAGATTCTTGAGCTCGCCCTCGAGGTAGTTGCCCGCGGCCGCAATGCCCTCGGCATCCCCCGTGCCGGTTTCGATGTTGACCAGCTGCTCCAGCGTCTTGAGCACGGCGGGCTGCGCATCGGTGGCGGCCTGGAACAGCACGTTGTCGCGCTTCTGCGCCCAGCCGGCGGCTGGCGCCAGCAAGGCGGTGGCCAGCAGGGCTGCGAGCATGGTGCGTTGATTGAATGGGCGCATGAAGAATCTCCTGGCGTCTGTCTGCAGTATTCGTAGAGAGAAAACCACGAAGCGCCCCGGCAAGGGGCGCTTGCGGCGTTTGTTTTTTGTTAAAGCAACTCGAGTGCCACCGCGGTGCCTTCGCCCCCGCCGATGCACAGCGTGGCCACGCCGCGCTTCTTGCCGCGCGCCTTCAGCGCATGGATCAAAGTGACCATGATGCGCGCGCCGCTGGCGCCGATCGGGTGGCCCAGCGCGCAGGCGCCGCCGTTCACGTTGACGATCTCGTGCGACACGTCGAGCTCGTGCATCAGCGCCATCGGCACCACCGCGAAAGCCTCGTTCACTTCCCACAGGTCCACGTCCTTGACGCTCCAGCCGGTCTTCTTGAACAGCTTGGCCACGGCGCCGACGGGCGCGGTGGAGAACCACTCGGGCTGCTGCGCATGCGTGGCATGGCCGACGATGCGGGCGATCGGCCTGGCGCCGATCTTCTTCGCGTGCGACTCGGTCATCATCACCAGCGCGGCGGCGCCGTCGTTGATCGACGAGCTCGATGCGGCGGTGATGGTGCCGTTTTCCTTCTTGAACGCGGGCTTGAGCGTGGCGATCTTGTCGAGCTTGACCTTGCCCGGGCCTTCGTCGATGGAGATGACGGTGTCGCCGCCGCGGCCCTTCACGGTGATGGGCGTGATCTCGTCCTTGAACGCGCCGGATTCGGTGGCGGCCTTGGCGCGCTGCACGCTGGCAATGGCAAACGCATCTTGCTGCTCGCGCGTGAACTTGTACTTGGCGGCGCAGTCCTCGCCGAAGGTGCCCATCGAGCGGCCCGGCTGGTAGGCGTCTTCCAGGCCGTCGAGCATCATGTGGTCGAAGATGCGGTCATGGCCCATGCGGTAGCCGCCGCGGCCCTTGAGCATCAGGTAGGGCGCGTTGGTCATGCTTTCCATGCCGCCCGCCACCATCACCTCGTGCGTGCCGGCCAAGAGCAGGTCGTGCGCGAGCATCGCGGCCTTCATGGCCGAGCCGCACATCTTGCTGAGCGTGACCGCGCCCGCGCTGTCGGGCAGGCCGCCCTTGTAGGCCGCCTGGCGCGCCGGCGCCTGGCCCTGGCCGGCCATCAGGCAATTTCCGAACAGCACTTCGCCCACGCTGTCGGGCGCGATGCCGGCGCGCTCCACGGCGGCCTTGATGGCGGCGCCGCCGAGGTCGTGCGCGGCAAGGGAAGAGAAGTCGCCCTGGAAGCTCCCCATGGGGGTGCGGGCGGCGCCGACGATGACGATGGATTCAGGCATGGTGGTCTCCTTCGGAAAAGTGGAAAGAAAAAAGGAAGCGGTCGTTGCCGACCGGGGCTCGATCAGAAATGGGTCGCATGGCCCTCGTGCGGAAAGCGCTGCGACTCCTCGTACGGGAACACGTCGAGCATCTGGCCGGCCCGGATGCGCTCCTTGTGGTGCTGCCAGAAGGCAGCGTCGAGCAGGTCGGCATGGTGCGCCATGAAGGCTTTGCGCACCGCGTCGTTGCCGAGCA
The DNA here is from genome assembly GCF_056399465.1 of Variovorax sp. 01N425. Taxonomy (NCBI): domain Bacteria; kingdom Pseudomonadati; phylum Pseudomonadota; class Betaproteobacteria; order Burkholderiales; family Comamonadaceae; genus Variovorax; species Variovorax sp. 01N425. The sequence continues at coordinate 158,119 of NZ_JBFTRJ010000016.1, forward strand.
GGAAAGGGCCGAAGGTTTCCGGGAACACGTCCTTCGGACCCACCGAATACCAGACCTCGCCGCTCATCTCGTCTTCCTCGTTGCGCGGCGCGGGCACCTTGCGGAACTGGCAGTCGGTGATGTATTCGATCTCGTCGTAGTCGTAGAACACCACCTTGCCGCCGCGCGTGACGCCGAAGTTCTTCCACAGCATGTCGCCCGGAAAGATGTTGGCTGCCACCATGTCCTTGATGGCGTTGCCGTACTCGACCACCGCATGCTCGAGCTGTTCCTGCGCGCGCTTGGCATGCGCCGGGCTTTCGGGGTTGGCCAGCGTGTCGAAGGCCTCCTGCAGGAAGATGTTGAGCGGGATCATGCGGCGCTCGATGTAGACGTGCTTGAGCACGAGCTCCATCTCCCCGTTGCCGTCGCGGTCGCCGATCTCGAGCTGGCTGGGCGCGAATTTGCGGATCTCGTCGATCAGCTCGGGCTCGAAGCGGTCGAGCGGAAAACCAACGTCGCTGTATTCGAGCGTGTCGGCCATGCGGCCCACGCGGTCGTGCTGCTTCACGAGCATGTACTTGCCCTTGATCTGCTCGCGCGTGGTGTCCTTCTGCGGCGGATAGAAGTCCTTGATGACCTTGAACACGAACGGGAACGACGGCAGGTCGAACACCAGCATGACCATGCCCTTGATGCCGGGCGCTATGCGGAAGCGGTCGCTCGAGTAGTTCAGGTGCGAGAGGAAGTCGCGGTAGAACAGCGTCTTGCCCTGCTTGGCGAGGCCCAGCGCGTTGTAGATTTCGGCGCGCGGCTTGCGCGGCATGAGCGAGCGCAGGAACTGCACGCAGGCCGAGGGCACTTCCATGTCGACCATGAAGTAGGCGCGCGCAAAGCTGAAGAGCATCTGCAGGTCGTCCTCGCCGAAGAGCGCCGCGTCCACGTAGAACTTGCCATGGCTGTCGTGCAGGATCGGCAGCGAGAACGGGAGCTCGACGAAACCGTTCATGATCTTGCCGACCACGTAGGCGCCCTTGTTGCGGTAGAACAGCCCCGAGAGCACCTGCAGCTGGAAGTTGGCGCGCAGCTTCACCTGGTGGAAGCGCCCCATGATGGCGTGCGCCACGCGCTCGGCATCGCGCCGCTTGTTGGCAAAGCCGCCCTGCAGGCCGTAGTCGTCCAGCATCTGCTCGATGGTGTCGGCCAGCGTGTCGTGCGACGGGTAGTAGGGCCTGTACGTGGGCGCGCCGCGCGGCTCGATGTACTCGGTGCTGATGGCCGGGCGAACGAAGATGAAGTCGTTCTGGAAGTAGGCCCGGTGCAGGATCTTCGTGGTCACCGAATTGAAGAAGCTCTCGGCCAGCTCGGGCTGGTGGTGGTCCACCAGCAGGCCGATGAAGTGCAGCTTGACCTGGTGCCACACCTCCATCGGCTGGTCGCCGGCCTTGAACTCTTTCTCGAGCCGGGCCACGGCCTCGTTCACGCGCATGTCGTAGAACTCGATGCGCTCGCGCTGCGCGCGCTGCTGGCCGTGCCAGTCGGCCGTTTCGAAGCGGTGCTTGGCACGCGCCGACTCGGCGCGGAACAGCGTGTAGTGGCGATTGAACCCGTCGATCATCGCCTTGGCGATGTCGTAGGCCAGCGGTGAATCGAGACGCTGCGGGAACATGGGTTCAGCCGGTTTTCGTTCCGGTGCTCTCGATGGCCTGGGCAACGGCCGCGGCGGCATCGAGGCCTTCGGTCCCGTCGGCCCCGGCCTGCGCCGACGGCGAGGCTCCCGCGGGCTTGCTCCACTTGTAGCGGATGCGCTGCACCGCGGCCTTGTAGACCGCGTCGAGCGGCCTGGCGCCATCCACGTTCAGGCCCAGGTCCTGCAGCAGGCCGTCGTGCACGCCGAAGGTCCAGCCGTGGATCTTGACCTTCTGGCCGCGGCCCCAGGCATCGACCATGACGGTGCTGACGGCCACGTTGACCACCTGCTCGGCCACGTTGAGCTCGCACAGCGCATCGACGCGCACGTCCTCGGGCAGGGAATCGAGCATCACGGCGTGGCGGTCGCGCACGTCCTGGATGTGGCGGATCCAGTTGTCGGCCAGGCCGATGCGCTTGCCGCTGAGCGCCGCCTTCACGCCGGCGCAGCCGTAGTGGCCCACCACCATGATGTGCTCGACCTTCAGGTGCTCGACTGCGAACTGGATCGCCGAGAGCGCATTGAGGTCGGAGTGCACCACGATGTTGGCGACGTTGCGGTGCACGAACACCTCGCCCGGCTCCAGGCCGGTGATCTGGTTGGCGGGCACGCGGCTGTCGGAGCAGCCGATCCACATGTAGCGCGGCGTCTGCTGCTTCACCAGGCCGGTGAAGAAGCCGGGCCGGTCGCGTTCCATCTGTGCGGACCAGGCACGGTTGTGGGCAAACAGGTCATCAAGATTGTCGGACATGGGCGTGATTGTCGATGAGTCGTGGTGGTTCGGTCGGGATCTCAGGCCGCTCTGGCCGCTTTCTGTGCCTTGGCCAGGGCCGCGCGGCCCTTTTTCTCGTGCTCGCGCACTTCCGCCAGGTTGGCCTGCAGCTCGGCCAGCTGCGCCTCGAGCTGGGCGCGGTGCGCACCCAGCACGCCCAGGAACTTCTGCAGCTGCGGCACGGTGTCGCGCGGGCTGTCGTACATGTCGAGGATGTCCCTGGCCTCGGTCAGGCTCAGGCCCAGGCGCTTGGCACGCAGCGTGAGCGTGAGCCGCGCCCGGTCGCGCGCGCTGTAGACGCGCTGCACGCCGGCGCGCTCGGGCGTGAGCAGCCCCATGTCTTCATAGAAGCGGATGGCGCGCGTCGTGAGGTCGAATTCCTTCGCGAGCTGGCTGATGGTGAAGGTTTGCGCGGACATTGGACTGGAATCTGCCGAAAAAAGCCGTCTGGAGGGGCGTTGCGGCGGCGACAGCAGGATGGCCCCGCTCTGCCTACAATGATGCCCTCAACCCATGACGTTTACGTAAACGTCAATCTTACATGAACCTCCTCGAACGCGAACTCCACTACCCCCTGGGCGACACCCTGCCCGCCCCCGGCGAAGCACTGGAAGTCGCGCCGGGCGTGCGATGGATCCGCATGCGGCTGCCGTTCGCGCTCGACCACATCAACCTCTGGCTGCTGCGCGACAGCCTCGACGGCGTCGAGGGCTGGACCGTGGTCGACTGCTGCATCGCGCACGACGAAGCCCGCGCGCAGTGGGAGCAGGTGTTCGAAACGCAGTTGCAGGGCCTGCCGATCCTGCGCGTGATCGTCACCCACATGCACCCCGACCACATCGGCCTGGCCGAATGGCTGTGCACGCGCTGGAACGCGCCGCTGTGGATCAGCTCGACCGACTACCACGTGGCGCGCGTGCTGAGCACCGCCGGCGACACGCTGGCGGGCGGCGACGCGGCGGCGAGCTTCTTTGCCTCGCACGGCCTCGTCGACCCCGAGGCGGTGGCCAAGATCCGCGCCCGCACCAACTACTACGCCAACATGGTGCCCTCCGTGCCCGACCGCTTCACGCGAATGATGGACGGCGACACCGTGGCCATCAACGGCCACGCCTGGCGCTGCATCAGCGGCTACGGCCATGCGCCCGAGCACATCGCGCTGTACTGCGACGATCTCAAGCTGCTGCTGGGCGGCGACATGATGCTGCCGCGCATCTCGACCAACGTGAGCGTGCATGCAGGCGAGCCCGAAGCCAATTCGCTGCGGCTCTTCCTGGACAGCATCGACAAGTTCAAGGCGCTGCCGGCCGACACGCTGGGCCTGCCCTCGCACGGCAAGCCATTCACCGGCATTCACCGCCGCGTCGACCAGCTGCAGGAGCACCACCGCGACCGCCTGGCCGAACTGCTCGAAGCCTGCACCGCGCGCCCGCTGACCGCGGCCGAGGGCCTGCCGATCCTGTTCAAGCGCGAACTCGATCTGCACCAGATGACCTTCGCCATGGGCGAGACCGTGGCCCACCTGCACCTGCTGTGGTTCGCGGGCCAGGTCCGGCGCGAGCTCGGCGAGGACGGCATCTACCGCTTCGGACCCCGCAGCGCCACGGCCCGGGCACTTTAGACTCGGTGGATGGACACGCTGGCTGAGCTGCGCGCGGGCCGGCTGGCAGGCGCAAGACGAATCGACCTCTCGTGCGGACTCACCGAGTTTCCGCGCGAGATCTTCGACCTGGCCGATTCGCTCGAGACACTGAACCTCTCCGGCAATGCGCTCGACGCATTGCCCGACGACCTCGGCCGGCTGCACCGCCTGCGCGTACTGTTCTGCTCCGACAACCGCTTCACGCGGCTGCCCGAATCCATCGGCCAGTGCCAGGCGCTGGAGATGGTCGGATTCAAGGCCAACCGCATCCGCACCGTGCCTGCCGCCGCGCTGCGGCTGCCGGCGCTGCGCTGGCTGATCCTCACGGACAACCAGATCGAGACCCTGCCCGAGGCGCTGGGCCAATGCACCGCCATGCAGAAGCTCATGCTGGCCGGCAACCGGCTGCGTGCGCTGCCGGAATCGCTGGCGGCCTGCGGCCGGCTCGAGCTGCTGCGCATTTCGGCCAACAACTTCGAGGCGCTGCCCGCATGGCTGCTGGCGCTGCCGCGCCTGTCGTGGCTCGCGGGTGCAGGCAACCCCTTTGACATGCAGGCCGAGCAGGCAGCCATCGCCGCGCAGTCGGTGCCGCATGTCGACTGGCGCGACCTGGCGCTGGGACAGAAGCTCGGCGAAGGTGCATCGGGCGTCATCCACCAGGCGGTGCTGGGCCCCGCGTCGCGGCCGGTGGCCGTCAAGCTGTTCAAGGGCGCAGTCACCAGCGACGGCTGGCCGCACAGCGAGATGGCCGCCAGCATCGCGGCCGGCGCGCATCCGACACTGATCGCCGCACAAGGCCGGATCGATGGACATCCGGATGGCACCCAGGGCCTGGTCATGGCGCTGGTGGATCCGTCTTTCCGCACGCTCGCCGGCCCGCCGAGCCTCGCGTCCTGCACGCGCGACGTCTATGCGGCCGATGCGCAGTGGACTTCCGCCGTGGCATTGCGCATGGCCCGCGACATCGCTTCCGCCATGCGGCACCTGCATGCGCGCGGCATCCTGCACGGCGACCTCTACGCGCACAACATCCTCTGGAACGCGCAAGGCGGCGGACTGCTCGGCGATTTCGGTGCGGCCTGGATGACGGGCGCACTCGACACGGCGCAAGCCCAGGCACTGCAGCGGCTGGAGATGCGCGCCTTCGGCTGCCTGCTGGAAGAACTGCTCGAGCGCTGCAGCGACGCGCCGCCGCACATCATCGTGGTGCTGAAGGACCGCTGCCTGCAGGCCGATGCGTCCGCGCGGCCCTCGTTCGCCGAGGCCTTGGCGCTGCTCGAGGGCGAGCTCTCGCCATGACGGGCCAGCGCCTGCCCCTGCCCACGCGCGACGGCGTCGGCCCGAGCTGCGTCGGCCTTCCGCAAGGCGCATGGCCCACCATCGCCGAGTTCCTGATCGAACGCTTTCCGGCAATCACGCGCGAGGCCTGGCTGGCCCGCATGGAAGCCCGCGACGTGGTCGACGAGCACGGCGTCCCCGTGACCGCGCAGCGCCGCTACCAGGCGCCATTGCGCGTGTACTACTACCGCACGCTCGATGCCGAGGTGCGCATCCCCTTCGACGAGCAGGTGCTGTTCCAGGACGACCAGCTCGTGGTGGCGGACAAGCCCCCTTTCCTGCCCGTGACCCCCACCGGCAAGTACCTGCAGGAGAGCCTGCTGGTGCGGCTCAAGCGCAAGCTGAAGCTCGACGACCTGGTGCCGCTGCACCGCATCGACCGCAGCACCGCGGGGCTGGTGCTGTTCTCGGTGCGTCCCGAAACGCGCGGCGCCTACCAGGCCATGTTCCCCGAGCGCCGCATCGACAAGCACTACGAGGCCGTGGTGCCGTGGCAGCCCGGCGTGTCGTCGGTGCCCGGCACCTACCGCAGCCGGCTGGTCGACGACGACCATTTCATGCGCGTGAAGGAAGAGGCCGGCGAGCCCAATTCGGAAACGCGCATCGCCGTGGAACAGGCGGCGGGCGGCCATGCCCTGCTGAGGCTCTCGCCCGTCACCGGCCGCAAGCACCAGCTGCGGGTGCACTGCATGGCGCTGGGCATGCCGATCGTCAACGATCCGTTCTATCCCACGCTGCTGCCGCCCGACAGCGACGACTTCGACAAGCCCTTGCAGCTGCTGGCCAAGTCGGTGGCGTTCCAGGATCCGGTGAGCGGCGAGCTGCGCCGTTTCACGAGCCCGCGCAGCCTGGCACTGCCGCCAAGGTGACGCCCCGCGGGCACGCCGCGCACTAAGCTCGTTTCCTGAAATCTTTCATTCAGGAGACACCTGCACCATGGACACCACCCAACTCTTCTCGCTGAAGGGCCGCAGCGCCTTGATCACTGGCGGCTCGCGCGGCATCGGCCGCATGATTGCCGAGGGCTTCCTGGCCCAGGGCGCGCGCGTGTACATCTCCGCCCGCAAGGCCGCAGCCTGCGACCAGGCCGCCAAGGAGCTTTCGGCCTTCGGCCATTGCGTGTCGCTGCCGGCCGACGTGTCCACGCTGGAAGGCGCGCAGGCGCTGGTCGCTGCCTATGCGAAGCATGAAGACGCGCTCGACATTTTGGTCAACAACGCGGGCGCGGCCTGGGGTGCACCGTACGACGAATTTCCCGAGAGCGGCTGGGACAAGGTGGTGGACCTGAACCTGAAGACGCCCTTCTTCCTGACCCAGGCGCTGACGCCGATGCTCAAGAAGGCGGCGACCGACCACCTCGCGAAGGTGATCAACATTGCGTCCATCGACGGCATCTCGGTGAATCCGCAGGAGACTTATTCGTACGCGGCGAGCAAGGCCGGCCTGATCCAGCTCACGCGGCGCATGGCGCTGCGGCTCGCGCAGGAGCGGATCGTGGTGAGCGCGATCGCGCCCGGGGCGTTTGCCTCGGACATGAACAAGCTCGCGCGCGACCATGGCGATGAAGTGAAGGAGCGGATTCCCGCGGGGCGCATCGGGGTGCCGGAGGACATGGCGGGGGCGGCCATTTATCTCGCCTCCCGGGCGGGGGACTATGTGATGGGGTCTACGTTGGTGGTGGATGGGGGGGTTACGCACGCTCGCTGATTTTTTTGAGGTGGGGGGCCGGGACTCGCCCCGGCGGGCGACTCACTTTCTTTTGCTTCGCCAAAAGAAAGTAAGCAAAGAAAAGGCGACCCTACTGTCTGCGTCCCTCCGCTTCGCTACGGGCAACCTGCGGTGCTCGATTACGGCGGGGGTCCGCAGAACTCGCTTCGCTTGTATGTTTGGGTGTCGGGGTGGAGGGACTCGCTTCGGATTCGGCCGCGGCAGCGGACCGACAGTTTTGAGATTTCTCCCGCCCCACCTTCCAACGTCGATCAGGAACTGAGCGGCGCTGCACCTGGCGGTGCAACGACCACCGATCTGAAGGCAAGCCAACGTGGCAGGTGGGCTGCACCCCGACACGACAAATTGTCCAATCGGAGGTGTTGTCATGCAAGAGCCCACCCTGTGCATCGGCGTGGATGTGTCCAAGGCCGAGCTGGTCATCGCCATGGGACCAGAGCGACGACCGTGCAGTGTCGCCAACGACGCTGTGAGTATCTCGAACTGGCTTCGAGCGATTCCGGCGCATGCGCTCATCGCCATGGAGTCCACGGGCCGCTATCACACTCTGTTGGCGCACCTGGCAAGCCAGGCCGGATTGAAGGTCTATGTGCTCAATGCGCGCGACGTCTACTTCTACGCGCGTGCCTTGGGCACCCGGGCCAAGACCGATGGCGTGGACGCCGGGGTGATTGCCCGGTATCTCGTCGAGCATCGTGCCCGGCTGCACCCCTGGCAACCTGGCAGCTCGTTGCAGCAACGGTTGCAGGATCTGCTCGCGCGCCGAGCCCAGGTGGCCACGCATCGATCGGCCTTGCGCCAGGTCTTCACAGGAATCGATACGAAGGGCATCGAGACTGCAAAACTGCAGGCGGCATTCGACGCCTTGCTGCAGTCGATGGACCAGCAGGTCCAAGCGTTGATCGCCAGCGATGCGCAGATGGCCCAGGGATGCGAGCGTCTGCGCACGATCACCGGCATCGGCCCGCAGACTTCGGCGTTGCTCGCCACGCTGCTGAGCCGCTTCGACTTCGCCAACGCAGATGCACTGGTGGCCTACAGCGGCCTGGACCCACGCCCCAACGACTCCGGCACCAAACGCGGGCGACGTCGCCTGAGCAAGAAGGGCCCACCGCTGCTGCGCCGGCAGATGTATCTGGCGGGCTTCGCCGCGAGTCACAGCAAGGCCCTCAAGCCGCTGTACCAGTCGATCCGTGCCAAGGGCTTCGCGACCACCGCGGCGCTGATGATTCTTGGGCGCAAGCTGTTGCGCGTGGCATTCGCTATCTGGAAGGGCAACGAGGTGTTCGATCCAGCTCGATTGATCCCTAAAAATGACTTGCAAAAAACATAGAACCTCAAACAGCTGCGGCCCTGATCCCGCCTCCATCTGCGCTCCTCGGCGCATACAGAAGGGGTGGGAGCGGGCAGCCTTCGCTTCGCTCGGCCCCAATATCCAACAGCCAATAACAACAGCCCAACCACCGCGGCGCTGCGCGCCGCGGTGGCTTGGTGGCCGAGCGAAGCAAAGGCCCGTGTGGTTTGCCCTCCCCTCTGTATGCGCCGAGGAGCGCAGCGTTTCGCGGATCAGGGCTCGCAGCTGTTTGAGCCGAAGGCGAGTTCTGCGAGACCCCGCGAAACGCGAGCACC
>NZ_JBFTRJ010000017.1:0-139180 GCF_056399465.1 Variovorax sp. 01N425
CGCTTCATGCGGCTGGATCTGCGCAATCCCGCCACCTCAAACTGAGCGCCCAAGGTGTTTACTATGTCCCCGCACACCTGTTACCCAGGTCCCCGGTCCATACAGCGAAGCAAAGAAAAGTAGGTCGCCCGCCGGGGCGAGACCCGGCCCCGGAAAACAAAAAAACGCACCTCCCCCGTGCACACCAAACAGCCATCGCACCAGAACAAGGGTATTCACGGACAGGCTGGCTCCATGTTCGCCCCGGTGCTGGTACTTCCTGGCGGGATGCGATGAGTGCAAAGTCGCTGCGAGATTCACCTACCGGAGAAACCCGATGACCATGTCCCGCCGTCTCCCCCTGCAACTGGCCGTCCTGGCCACCACGCTGGCAGCCTTGTGCGGCAGCGCTTTTGCACAGCAGGCCAAGGAACTCACCTTCGCCCACCAGGACATGCTGGTCCCCCTGCGCCTCGTCATGGAATCGGGCGAGGTCGAGAAAGCCACGGGCTACAAGATCAACTGGCGCATGTTCTCGGGCGGCGGCGACGTGATCCGGGCCATGGCCTCTGGCGACGTGCAGATGGGCGAGACCGGCTCCAGCCCGCTCACGGCCGCGGCCAGCCAGGGGCAGGACATCAAGCTGTTCTGGATCTCGGCCGACATCGCCAACGCCGAGGCGCTGGTTGCGCGCAACGCGTCGGGCATCAACAGCATGAAGGACCTGGCCGGCAAGAAGGTGGCCACGCCGTTCGTCTCGACCGCGCACTACCAGCTCATGGCCGGCATGAAGATGGACGGCGTCGACCCCAGGAGCGTCAACGTGATGAACATGCGCCCGCCCGAGATCGCGGCGGCCTGGGAGCGCGGCGACATCGACGCCACCTTCATCTGGGACCCGGTGCTTTCCAAGATCAAGGGCACGGGCAAGACCATCGCCACCTCGGGCAGCATCGGCAAGCGCGGCGCGCCCACCTTCGAGGGCATCGTGGTCAACGCCAAGTGGGCCGCGGCCAACGAACCGTTCATGATCGCCTTCGTGAAGGCGCTGAACCGCGCGAACGAGGAATACAAGGCCAGCGGCAAGAGCTGGACGCCCGATTCGCCGCAGACCAAGGCAATGGCCAAATGGACCAAGGCCGATCCGAAGGACGTCTCGGCCGCGATGGCGCTCTACAGCTTCCCGACCATGGCCGAGCAGGTCTCGCCCACCTGGCTGGGCGGCGGCGCGGCCAAGGCGATGGCGGGCACGGCGGCGTTCCTGAAGGAGCAGGGCCGGGTGCAGGAGGTCAAGCCCGACTACAGCGCCTTCGTGACCACGGCCTACGTCGAGAAAGCCATGGGGAAGTAAGCCGCATGCCCACGCTCGACATCCGCGACCTCACGGTCAACTACGCCGTCAAGGGCGGCACGCTGCAGGCGCTGGCGCCGGTCAACCTCACGATGCGCGACGGCGACTTCGTCGTGGCGCTCGGCGCCTCGGGATGCGGCAAGACCACGCTGCTCAACAGCATCGCCGGCTTCCTGCCGCCTTCCACCGGCGACATCCTGCTCGACGGCAAGCCCGTGGTCGGCCCCGGCGCCGACCGCGGCGTGGTGTTCCAGAAGCATGCGCTGATGCCCTGGCTCAACGTGCGCGACAACGTGGCGCTGGGCCTGCGCCTGGCCGGCGCTGGCAAGGCCGAGCGCGACCGCGTCGCGGAAGAAAAGCTCGCGCTGGTGGGCCTGCAGCAGTACGCGGACCGCGCGGTGTACGAACTCTCGGGCGGCATGCAGCAGCGCGTGGGCATTGCGCGCGCGCTGGCCAGCGACCCGGCCGTGCTGCTCATGGACGAGCCCATGGGCGCGCTCGACGCGTTCACGCGCGAACAGGTGCAGGAGATCCTGCTCAAGGCCTGGTCCAAGTCGAACAAGATGGTGTTCTTCATCACGCATTCGGTCGAGGAGGCGCTGTTCCTGGCCACCCGGCTGATCGTGATGAGCCCGAGCCCGGGGCGCATCTCGCACATCTACGACGAGGTTCCGTTCTCGCGCCAGTTCCTGTCGCATGGCGACTCGCGCAAGGTGAAGTCGGAGCCCGAGTTCATCCGCATGCGCGAAGAGGTTCTTTCGATCATTCATCATCGCGAGGCTGCCCATGCCTGAGGCCACCATTGCAACGCCCGTCGCCATGACACCGCCCTCCAAGCCCGCCGCACCGCAGCCTACGCCGGCCGGCGCCAAGCTCAAGACCAGCGCCTTCAAGGTGCCGGGCGAGGGCTCGAGCGTGACCATCAGCGTGGTCACGGTGGTGGCGCTGGTGGCGCTATGGTTCCTCGTGACCAACATGGGCTGGGTCAAGCCGCTCTTCCTGCCCACGCCGCAGGCGGTGTTCCAGCAGTTCTACGAATACCTCACGGGCCAGGCCAACGACAAGCCGCTGTGGCAGCACTTCCTTGCGAGCATGTTCCGCGTGTTCTCGGCCTTCCTGCTGGCCTGCATCACGGCCATTCCGGTGGGCATTGCCATGGGCATGAGCCGCTTCTGGCGCGGCATCTTCGATCCGCCGCTGGAGTTCTACCGGCCGCTGCCGCCGCTGGCCTACCTGCCGCTGATCATCATCTGGTTCGGCATCGACGAGCTGCCCAAGGTGCTGCTGATCTTCCTGAGCTGCTTCGCGCCGCTGGCGCTGGCCGCGCGCTCGGGCATGCGCAGCGCGTCGCAGGAGCAGATCAATGCCGCGTATTCGATGGGTGCGAGCTACATGCAGGTGATACGGCACGTCATATTGCCGTCGGCGCTGCCCGACATCCTGGTGGGCATGCGCATTGCCATCGGCTTCGGCTGGACCACGCTGGTGGCGGCCGAGATGGTGGCGGCCAACATGGGCCTGGGCCAGATGGTGCTGAACGCGTCGAACTTCCTGCGCACCGACATCGTCATCATGGGCATCATCGTCATCGGCGTGGTGGCCTATCTGTTCGACCTGCTGATGCGGTGGCTCGAGCGGCGCCTGGTACCCTGGAAAGGGCGCATGTAGCGGCAGCAGCCACAGAAGAAGAGGGAGGAGAGGCCAGCACCTGCAGCGCGGGCGGCAGCGGCGGCATCGCGGGCGGATTGCCGTGCCGGGCCATCGACTGCTCCAGGAAGTCGAGCATGGTGCGCATCGCGGCGCTGTTGTGGCGGCGCTGCGAGTAGGCGGCATACAGCCAGTGGTCGCTCGGCATGTGCTCGCGCAGCACCGGCACCAGCGCGCCGCGCTCCAGGTGCGACTGCGCCAGCGGCTCGGGCACGTAGGCCACGCCCGCGCCGCGCAGCGCCAGCTCGATGAGCGCAACGGCGTCGTTGGCCTCCATGCGGCTGTGCACCGGCACCTCGACCGCCTTGCCGCCGGTCTCGAAGGGCAGGTGGGTGGTGGGCTTGGCCGAGTAGCTCAGCACGTCGTGGCGGCCCAGGTCTTCGGGCACCGCGGGAATGCCGCGCCGGGCCCAGTAGGCCGGGCTCGCGCAGACCACCATGTCGAAAGGCACCAGCCGGCGCACGATCAGGTTCATGTCGTCGATGCGCCCGCCCGTCAGGTGGATGTCGATGCCTTCCTCGATCAGGTCGAGGTCGTCATTGGTGAACACCAGGCTCACGTACACGTCGGGGTAGAGCTGGATGAACTCGGCGATCACGTCGGACAGCCAGCCCGCGATCAGCCCGTGCGGCGCGCTCATGCGAAGCCGCCCCTGCGGGTGCGAGCCGTGGGCCTGCAGGTCGTTGAGCGTGTTCTCGGCCATGGCCACCAGCTCGGTGCTGCGGTCGAGCAGCACCTGGCCGGCATCGGTCAGGCTCAGCGAACGGGTGGAGCGGTTGAGCAGGCGCACGCCGCTGCGCGTTTCGAGTTCGGCCACGTAGCGGCTGACCGTGGCTTTCGACATGCCGAGCGAAATGGCCGCGCGGGAGAAGCTGCGCCGGAACGCCACTTCGCGGAATGTTTTGATGAGATCGAGGCCGTCCATGATGGGCGCATTGTTCCAGCATCGGGGGTGGGGCCGCGGGCCGTAGGGGCATCCCCCGTTTTCCCTTCCTAGCGCGTGCGCTGCTTCGCCACGAACTCCGGGGTCACCGCTGCGCCCTGCTTGTTTCCGAATTGCGCGATGACGTAGTTGGCGAGCGCCGCGACCTCGGTGTCCGTGTAGGCCTTGCCGAACGCCGGCATGTAGACCTCCTGGTCGCGCACGCGCATCTTCACGCCCTGCAGGATCATCTGCGTGACGTTGGCGCCGTCCGGGTCGTTCACGCCGCGCGTCCCCAGCAGCGACGCGTTGGCGCTCTGCTGGCCTTGTCCGTTCCACTGGTGGCAGCTCGCGCACGCCGCGGCGAAGAGCCGCAGCCCCTGCTCGTGGCCTTCGGCCGTGCTGGTGGCGGGCGCTGCCGCGCTCGCGGCCACGGCCCATGGCGCCTTCGCATCGACTTCGATCGGGTTCTTGCCGGCCTTCGCGGGCACCGTGCGCAGATAGCTCACGAGCGCCGAGGCGTCCTCCGGCTTCAGGTACTGCAGGCTGTGCTCCACCGCCTCGCCCATCGGCCCCGAGGCCGAGCCGCGGCCCGCTGCGTGGCCGGTCGTCAGGTACGAGGCAACCTCGGCATCGCTCCAGGCGCCGATGCCGTGCTTCGCGTCCGACGTGATGTTGTAGGCGCGCCAGCCCTGGATCGATTCGCCCGCGAGGTTGTTGTCCGCATCCATCGCGAAGGCGAAGTCGCGCGGCGTGTGGCATTCCGCGCAGTGGCCGAGCGCCGTGGCAAGGTACTTGCCCTGGTTCCACGCAGGCGGCTTCGACGCATCGGCCTCGAAGCGGCTGCTCTTGAAGAAGGCCGCGTTCCACAAGCCCATCGCCCAGCGCTGGTTGAACGGAAAGCCCAGGTCGGCCTCCCGGTTCGGCTGGCTCACCTTGGGCAGGCTGAACAGGTAGGCCTTGATCGCAAGCACGTCATTGCGGCTCAGCGCGGTGTACGAGGTGTACGGGAACGCCGGGTACAGGCGTTTTCCGTCCGCGCGCACGCCATCGTGCAGCGCGCGCACGAAGTCGTCGTCGCTCCATTTGCCGATGCCCGTTTCCGGGTCTGCGGTGATGTTCGACGAGTAGATCGTGCCGAAAGGCAGCACGAAGGGCAGGCCGCCCGCGAAGGGCTGCCCCTTGCCGCCGGGCACGGTGTGGCATGCGATGCAGTCGGCCGCCTTGGTGAGGTATTCGCCGCGCACGAGCAGCGCCGCATTGGCGGGCGCGCCGGCCAGCACCGGCGCCTCGCCCTCGGACTTGTCGCTGCGGTTCAGGAAGAAATACAGCGCCGCACCCACGACGAACACCGCCACCAGCAGGTTGAACAGCCGCTTCATGCTGCACTCCTTGCGCCGAGCCCGGAGGGCCCCGCATCGGCGATCTTCTTCTTCAGCGCCTCCTTGTCCTGCGCCAGCAGTGCGCGGTTCACCGGCAGCGCGCGCAGCCGCACGCCCGTCGCCGCGAAGATCGCGTTGGCCAGCGCCGGCGCGGCGATGGCGGTGCCGACTTCGCCAAGCCCGCCGGGCGCTTCGCCGCTCTTCACGGTGTGGACCTCGACCGTCGGCGCCTCGTTGATGCGCAGCATCCGGTAGTCGTGGAAGTTGCTCTGCTCGATGGCCCCCTCGCGCAGCGTGATCTCGCTGAAGAGCGCCGCGCTCAGCCCGAACAGCAGCCCGCCCTGGATCTGCGCCTCGATGGAGCCTGTGTTCACGGCAATGCCGCAATCGACCGCGACCACCGCGCGCCGCATGCGCACTTCGCCCTGCGGCGTGACCTCGGCCTCGACGATGGCGCACACGCGGCTGCCGAAGGCATCGCCCACGGCCACGCCGCGTCCGACGCGCGCCGCCAGCGCGCCCTGGCCCCAGCCGATCTTGCCGGCCGCCAGGTCGAGCACCGCGAGCGTGCGCGGGTTCTTCTTCAGCATGGCGCGCCGGTAGGCCACGGGGTCTTTCTTCGCGCGGTGCGCCAGCTCGTCGATGAAGCTCTCCATCACGAAGAGGTTGTGCGTCGGCCCCACGCCGCGCCACCAGCCGACGTTCAGGCCCGCCGGCATGTCGTGCCGCACCCACTCGACCTTGAGGTTCGGCAGGTCGTAGCAAGGTTCGGCCACGCATTCGATCAGGTCGCTGTCCATGCCGTCCTTGCCCATGAAGGCGGGGGCCCAGCGGCCCAGCACCGTGCCGCCCGCGATGCGGTCGCCGAACCAGAGGATCTGGCCGTCGCCGTCGACCACGGCCGAGATGTCGTCGTGGTACATCGGGCGCACGATGTCGTGGCGGATGTCTTCCTCGCGCGTCCATACCACCTTGAGCGGGTAGGGCACCTGCTTGGCGAAGGCCACGGCCTGCTCGACCGAATCGGTCTCCAGCCGGCGGCCGAAGCCGCCGCCCAGGTACTGGTTGTGCAGCACGACCTTGTCTTCAGCAACGCCCGCGATCTTGGCCGCGGCGCTCACGCAGCGCGTCGGCACCTGCGTGCCGACCCAGATCTCGCACTGGTCGGGCCGCACGTGCACCGTGGTGTTGAGCGGCTCCATCGTGGCGTGGGCCAGCATCGGCAGGTCGTAGGTGGCCTGCACCAGCGTGCCTTCGGGCCGCTTGCCGGTTTCCTTGCCGACGATGGCCTTGTCCTTGGCCAGCGCGTTGGCCAGCGACGCGCGCAGCTGCTGCGTGGTGAGCGCGGCGTTCTGCCCCGGCGTCCACTGCACCTTCAATGCATCGAGTCCGCGCTTCGCGGCCCAGAAGTGCTCGCCCACCACGGCCACCGCGTCCTTGATGCGCAGCACGTCGACCACGCCGGGAATCGCCCGCGCCGCCTTGTCGTCCACCGAGGCCAGCACGCCCCCGAGCGTGGGGCAGGCCCTGACCGTGGCCACCTTCATGCCCGGCAGGCGCACGTCGATGCCGAATTGCGTGGAGCCGTCGACCTTGCCGGCCGAATCGACGCGCCGCAGCGGCTGGCCGATCAGCTTGAAATCCTTCGGCTCCTTCAGCGTCACCTTTTCCGGCATCGGCAATTTGGCAGCGGCACCGGCGAGTGCGCCGAAACCGAGCTGCCGGTTGGAGGCCGCGTGGCTCACCACGCCGCGCGCGACCGTGCAGCCCGCGGGGTCGACCTTCCACTGCGCGGCGGCGGCGCCCACCAGCAGCGTGCGCGCCACCGCGCCCGCCTCGCGCAGCACGCCGTAGGTGCCGCGCGTGCTGGTCGAGCCGCCGGTGATCTGGCCGCCGAGCAGCGGCATGCCGTAGAGCGCTTCGCTCGGCGGCGAATGTTCGACGCGCACCTGGTCGAGCTCGACGCCCAGTTCCTCGGCCAGCAGCATCGCCGAGCCGGTGTAGATTGCCTGGCCCATCTCGGCCATCGGCATCACGAGGCGCACGCCGCCGTCGGCATCGATGCGGACAAAGGCATTGGGCGCGAATGCCGGGTTGCCGTCCGCGAGCGCGGCGGCCGCGTCGCCCGGCTGCTGCCTGGGGCTGATCGCGGCAAAGGCCTTGCCCGCGCCGAACCAGGTGAAGGCCAGCGCCAGGCCGCCGGCCTGCAGGGCGCTGCGCCGGCTGATGCCTGCGGCGGGCTTCACGATGCGCTCCTGGCCGGCATGGCAACCACCGACTGCAGCACCTCGGCCTTGCCGGTTGCGGCCTGCTTGATGGCCGCGCGGATCCGCGAGTAGGTACAGCACCGGCAGACGTTGCCCGCCATGGCCAGGTCGATGTCGGCATCGCTCGGGTTGGGCGTGCGCTGGATCAGCGCGGCCGCCGACATGATCTGGCCGGACTGGCAGTAGCCGCACTGCACCACGTCGACGTCGAGCCAGGCTTTCTGGATGCTCTTGCCCGCAGGGGTCTGCGAGACGGCTTCGATGGTGGTGATGGCCTTCTTGCCGATCGATCCGACCGGCAGCACGCACGAGCGCACGGGCTGGCCGTCGAGGTGCACGGTGCAGGCGCCGCACTGGGCGATGCCGCAACCGAACTTGGTGCCGGTCAGGCCGACGATGTCGCGCAATGCCCAGAGCAGGGGCATGTCCTCGGGCGCGTTGACGGCAACGGACTGGCCGTTGATGTTGAGATCGATCATGGGCCCTGCCTTTTCTCTGGGGTTCGCCGTGGGTGGCAGCGAACCATAGCGCGACTTCGGAAAGCGCGCTTGGCGGGCAGGGCAGCGATCGACCGGGTTGCCCGGACTTCATCGACGGGTGCTCATCGAACGCACCCGAAGGTATTCATCGCCGTGCGGAGACGGCGGCCGAGACCCGCAGGAGCCTCAGGCGGGGGTCGCCTGCGCAGGCGCCTGCAGCGGCGGCGTGCCGGTCTTGAACATGCTTGCGAGCTGCGCGCGCAATTCCGGCGTGTCGGCATGGCCGTGGACGGCCACGGCGTGCTGGACGGCGGCATCGAGCAGTTCGCTCTCGCTATCGGCGGAGAGCGCGACACTGCAGTTCATCGTGCTTGGAAACTCGCGGCAGTCGATGTATTGGCGTGACATGGTGGCTCCTGGAATGCCCTTTCGGGCGTGATTCGAAGGCTAGGCCGGCCGGCAGGGGCCGGCCGGGGGCTACCCATGCAGGCGTCAAACCGTGTTTCGTCGATGGCCATGTGTATCCCCGCCGCCGGCAGGCGGCCTGCGCGCCCCGTGTCTGCCTATACTGCTTTGGTGGTGAACTTTGGTGGCAAAGGGCCTGCGAGCATCCTGCGTCTCGATGCGTGCAGGCGCCATACGCAGCAATGCGTATGCACCGTGAAAGGGGCATGCCATGACACACCTGATGCGCAACGACCGAGCGGGCGCGCTTCGCCTGCTGGAGCAGCTGGAGTCCGGGCATTCGCCGATGCGGCCCCATGGCGCCGGCAGCAGCGGCCTGCGCACAAGTCCGCGCATCGCCGCCAAGGCACCGGGCCGCAGCGAGTTCCGCCGCGCCGCATGGCAGGCCGACCGCTACCGGCGCGCGGGGCTGGAGCATGCGGTGGCGGTGGCCTTCCTGTACCGGCTCGCCTGCCGCGCCGCGGTTCCGCTGCCTGATGTGCCGCTCTCCGATGCCCCGCTGGCCGGCCTCACACCGCGCGAGGGCGACGTCATGCACTGGCTCTCGCGCGGCAAGACCGACGCCGAGATCGCCGCGCTGCTGGAGATCAGCCCGCGCACCGTCCACAAGCACCTGGAGCATGTGTACGTGAAGCTGGGCGTCGAGACGCGCACTGCGGCCGTGGTGCGCGCGCTTGCCATGGGCAGGACCTCCTGAGATCCTGTCTGCGGTCTGCTTTGTTCAGGGCGCGATCACGCCGACGGGGGACATTCGCGGAGGGGAGTACCCGGTGGCCTGTGTACGCGCCCTCAACTGACGACCGCACCGCCCCTCGCCCTCAGCGCGAGGCCACCGCCACCGGCGCATCGGCCGGCGATGCGGAGCGCCCGATCATCCACGCGCACGCCGCCGACACCACGCCGGCGAACAGCACGTACATGCAGATCTGCCACGGCTGGCCGCCGCCCGACTTGAGCAGCGCAGTGGCGATGATCGGCGTGATGCCCGAGGCAAAGATGCCCGAGAACTGGTAGACGAAGGAGATGCCGGTGTAGCGCACCTTGGCATCGAACAGGTCGCAGAACAGCGCCGCCTCCGGCCCGTACACCGAGGCATACAGGATGCCGAACGGGATGATGATCGCGAGCCACACCAGCAGCACGCTGCCCCCGCTGTGCGTCATGAGCCAGAAGCCCGGAAACGCCGACACCGCCGTGATCAGCGAACCCCACATGTAGACCTTGCCGCGCCCCATCCGGTCGGACAGGCGGCCGAAGAAGGGAATGAAGAAGATCATCACCACGGCCGCGGCCATCACGCCCAGCAGCGCGTCGGTGCGGCTGATCTTGAGCGTGCCGGTCAGGTAGTTGATGGAGAACACGCCGAAGATGTTGAAGAACACACCGTCGATGTAGCGCGCGCCCATGCCCTTGAGCACGTTGCCCGGATAGCGCCGCAGCATGTCCATGAACGGAATGCGCAGCTCCGCGTTGCGCGCCTTCACGGCCGCGAACTCCGGCGTTTCCTGCACGTGCAGCCGGATGTACATGCCCACGCCCACCATCACGCCGGAAATCAGGAACGCGATGCGCCAGCCCCATGCGAGGAACTGCGCGTCGGTCAGCAGCCACGACAGCAGCGCCACCACGCCCGAGGCCATGCACAGGCCAATGGCCAGCCCGATCTGCGGCAGCGAGGCATAGAAGCCGCGCTTGCCCTTGGGCGCGTATTCATACGCCATCAGCACCGCGCCGCCCCATTCGCCGCCCAGGCCGATGCCCTGCGCCACGCGAAGCAGAAGCAGCAGCAGGGGCGCCGCGAGGCCGATCTGCGCATAGGTGGGCACCAGGCCGATCAGGAAGGTGGCCACGCCCATGATCATCAGCGTGATGATCAGCATGCTCTTGCGGCCGATCTTGTCGCCGAAGTGGCCAAAGATCACGCCGCCCAGCGGCCGCGTGACAAAGCCCACGGCAAAGGTGGTGTAGGCCAGCAAGGTCGACACCACCGGGTCGCTGCCCGGGAAGTAGAGCTTGTTGAACACGATGCCGGCCACCACGCCGTACAGGAAGAAGTCGTACCACTCGATGGTGGCGCCCACCAGGGCCGAGGCCACCACCCTGCGAATCGCTTTCTCGTCGCTTGTGCTCATGTCGTTGTCTCCGATGTGGTTGTCGCGGCGGCTGCCGCCCTGACGTCCTCCCTGATCATGTCGACGGCCTTCTCGGCCATCATCACGGCCGGTGCGTTGGTGTTGCCCGACACCAGCGTGGGCATGGCCGAGCAGTCGACCACGCGCAGCCCGGCCACGCCGTGGACGCGGAGGCGCGCATCGACCACCGCGAGCGGGTCGCTGCCCATGCGGCAGGTGCCCGTGGGATGGAAGATGGTGGCGCCGTTGTTGCGGCAGAACTCCAGGAGCTCGGCATCGCTCGCGGCCTCGGGGCCGGGCTTGACCTCGCGCTTCACGTAGGGCCGCATCGCGGGCGCCTCGGCAATGGCGCGCGCCGCCTTCACGCCGGCCACGGTGGTGGCGCGGTCGAGCTCGGTGGCCAGGTAGTTGGGCTGCATCTCGGGCGGCTCGGCCGCGTCGAGCGAGCGGATGCGCACGTGCCCGCGCGACTCGGGCCGCAGCTGGCACACCGACATCGTGAAGCCCGAGTACGGATGCACCTTGCCGCCCGCCATGTCGGCCGAGAGCGTGGCCACGTGGAACTGGATGTCGGGCGTCGCGGCCACCGGCCGGCCGTTTGCGTCCTTCAGCGCGCGCATGAAGCAGCCGCCCTGGTTGATGCCCACCGCGAGCGGGCCGGTGCGGCGCATCAGCCATTCCAGGCCCATGCTTGCCTGGCCGAACCAGGAGTTGAGTTGGTCGTTGGTGGTGATGGGCTTGCTGCACTCGTAGCCCAGCCGGATCTGCAGGTGGTCCTGCAGGTTCTCGCCCACGCCCGGCAGCACCTGCACCGGCGCAATGCCCATGCGCTCGAGCAGCGCGCGAGGGCCGATGCCCGAGAGCTGCAGCAGCTGCGGCGACTGGATCGAACCGGCCGACAACAGCACCTCGGCGCGGCAGCGCGCGGTTTTCATCTCGCCGCCCTGGCGATAGGTGACGCCCACGGCGCGCCGGCCGTCGAACACCAGCCGGCTGGCCAGCGCATCGGTCTCGATGCGCAGGTTCGGCCGGTGGCGCGCCGGCACCAGGTAGGCCTTGGCGGTGCTGCAGCGCCAGCCCTTGTGCGTGGTGAGCTGATAGTAGCCCGCGCCTTCCTGCGCGGCGCCGTTGAAGTCGTCGGTGCGCGGCACGCCGATCTGCTGCGCGCCGCCGATGAAGGCCTCGATGAGTTCGTGCTTCGCTGCAATGTCCGACACCTTCAGCGGCCCGTCGCCGCCGTGGAAGGCGTTCGCGCCGCGCTCGTTGCCTTCGCTGCGGATGAAGTAGGGCAGCACCTCGTCATAGCCCCAGCCCGCATTGCCGAGCGCGGCCCAGTGGTCGTAGTCCTCGCGCTGGCCGCGGATGTAGATCAGTCCGTTGATCGAGCTCGAGCCGCCCAGCGTCTTGCCGCGGGGCCAGTAGATGCGCCGGCCGTTCATGTTGGGGTCGGGATCGGTCTCGAAGCGCCAGTTGTAGGTGGGGCTCCACATCGTCTTGCCGTACCCGATGGGCAGGTGGATCCAGAGCGACCGGTCCACCGGGCCCGCCTCGAGCAGCAGCACGCGCGTGGCCGGGTCTTCGCTCAGCCGGCCAGCCAGCACGCAGCCGGCCGAACCGGCGCCGACGACGATGTAGTCGAACTCTTCATCACGCATGCAGGGCACCCGGGGAGTGGAACAATCGCTTCGCTTGCTTGCATCCTAGGTTATTGTTTTTCGGAACGCAATGTTCCATTTTTAAGGTTTACCCGCATGCCACGTCCCGCGCGCCCCGCAGCCGCCGTGTCTTCGCCATCGCTTTCCGTGCCCGCCGCGGAGGAGTCCGCCTCCGGCTCGTCGGCCGAGCGCAGCCTGCGCCTGCTGGCCCTGCTGGCCAGCGAAGGCCGCGCCCTCACGCTCGCCGACCTGGCCGCGCAGCTGGGGCTGCCCAAGGGCACGGCGCACCGCATCTGCACCCAGCTGCTGGCCACCGGCTTCCTGGCGCGCGACGTGGACGAGCGTTCGTTCAGCGTCGGCCCCGCGCTGCGCAAGCTGGCCTTCGACACCCTGAACCACGGCACGGTGCGCGGCCTGCGGCACGAGGTGCTGTCCGAGCTCGTGCGGCAGGTGGGCGAGACCTGCAACCTCACCACGCTCGACGGCGCCCAGGTGCTGTACCTCGACCGCGTGGAGGCGAAGTGGCCGCTGCGGCTCACGCTCGACGTCGGCTCGCACGTGCCGCTGCACTGCACCGCGAGCGGCAAGCTGTTCCTCGCACAGATGCCGAAGAAGGAGCGCGACGCGCTGATCGACCGGCTGCCGCTGCCGCGCATGACGGCCAACACGCTCGTCAAGGCCGATGCGCTGCGCACCGAATGCGATGCGATCGCCAGGCGCGGCTATTCGCGCGACTGCGAGGAATTCATCGCGGGGCTGGTGGCCGTGGCGGTGCCGGTGCGCGACGCGGCCGGGCAGGTGCGCGCGGCGCTCGCGGTGCACGCGCCGACCGCGCGCATGTCGATGGAAGAGGCGGTGAAGCGCATCGATGCGCTCAAGGCCGCCGCGCAGCGCATGGGCACGCTGCTCTGAGCGCAGGCCCTTTGGCTTGCGGTGCGACGCCTCAGCGCCACTGCAGCAGCAGCGACCACGGCTGCCAGCTCATGTGGCGCTCGGTGCAGCCCGCCGCGCCGATGGTGCAGCCGGCGGGCAGGTAATAGCTGGGATCGAGCGTCCGCGTGCCGGGGGCAAAGTCGAGCCGCCTGCGCGTGACCGACTGCAGCACGTTGCCGCCGATGGTGTCGAAGCCCCGCTCGTCGACCTTCACCACCACGTCGCAATGCATCGGCAGCGGCTCGCCGCCCGTGGCCCGCGTTGCCAGCACGGCGCCGATCCTTTCGAAGCTGTCGAGCTCCGATGCCGCGCCGCGCGTGTGGCAGGCCAGGTCGCCCACGCGCGGCGGCGTGCGCGCGAGGTCGCAGGCGCGCATCGCGTAGCGCGTCTTGTGGCCGGCGGCCTCGGCCGTGCCGGCCTGCCAGGCGGCGCCTGCGTAGTCCGCATGCGCTTCCGAGAACACGAACTCGTCCGCGCCCAGCCCCGCCTGCTGCGCGAGCCAGCTCACGAAGGCCGCCGACCATGGCGTGTCGATCGCCGCCACGCGGTTCACCGCGGTGGCCATCGCACGCAGCTCGGCCGCGTCGAGGCCCTGGTCCAGCCCCACGCCCAGCCCTCGCAGGTGCGAGGCGCTGGCCTGGCTGAGCGCCTGCAGCAGCAGCGTGCGGTCGGCCGGTTGCAGCGCGCCGAAGCGCACCAGCGACGGCAGCGGGGTGCGGGGCTGCGGCACCGCCTCCCAGTAGCCGAGCACGCGCTGCCACGGCGCGGCGCTTGCGAGCGTGGGGCGCGAATCCTCGGCTTCGGAACGGCCGGATTCGATGAGCCGGCCTTCGGCGTCCATCGTCTGCGCGCCGAAAGCCTCGTGCTCGCGCTGCGCGGCGGCGGCCATCGCGAGAGCGCGCGGCGGCGGAATCCGCGCGGCGGTGTTGAGGCAAGCCGATTCGGCGGCGGCACCTGCCGATGCAAACAGGAGCACCGTGGCCGCCGCAAGCGCGCGTCCCGGTGGCCGAGAAAAGAATGAAGAAGTCAGCATGTCGCGCGCAGCATAGCCAGCGCGGGCGCTGCCGTGCGGAATCTTGCCGCTCAGGCCATGGCCAGCGCGGCCACCGAGCGCGCCACGCTCACGGCCGCCAGTGCCACCAGCAGGTTCAGCACATGCCGGCGGAACTGCGCGGGCGACACGCCCTTGAACGAGCGCTGGCCCCACCAGATGCCGGCCAGCATCGCGGGCGCGAGCCACAGCGCCCACTTCAGCGTGCCGGCCCCGAGCAGGTGGCCCGACGCGGCATGCGCGGCCGCGGGCATGAGCGCGGCGCTTGCGAGCGACACCACGTCGCTGAAGAGCAGCAGCGCGATCATGGTGGCGCGCAGGGCGGCCGGCGCCATCGCGGTGGTGCTCAGCAGCACCGCAATGGCAATGCCGCCGATGGCCGCCACGCCGTTGATGAAGCCCGAGGCCAGCCCGGCCGCGAAGCGCACCGCGCGCGTGGGCACCAGCGTGGCACGCGTTCCCGCGCGCAGCAGCAAGGCGGCGGCCATCAGCAGCGCGCCGATCAGCAGGCGCAGCGGCGTCTCGGGCAGCCAGGCCAGCAGCGCGACACCGAGCGGAATGAACAGCAGGTTGCCCAGCATCAGCCAGCCGAGCCAGGGCATGTCGACATCGCGTGCAATGCCGCGCAGCTGGCTCAGGCTCGCGAGGATCTCGAGCATGAAGATGGCCGGCACCACGAGCGCGGGCGACACCACCAGCGAGAGCCCCGCCACCGTGACGGCCGAGAAGCCGAAGCCCGCAAAGCCCCGCACCACGCCGGCCGCGAACACCACGCACAGGCTGTAGGCGAGCAGCGCCGGCGCCAGCGGCGGCACCAGCAGTTCCGCCAACGTCATAGGTCGAAAAGCGGCAGCAGCTTCAGCCGTTGCACCTTTCCGGAAGGCCCGCGCGGCAGGTCCGTGACAAAGCGGTAGTGGCCCGGTGCCTTGTAGCGGCCGAGCGCCTCGGCGCTGAAGGCGCGCAGTTCGTCTTCGGTGCAGGCGCAGCCGTCGCGCAGCACGATGCACACGCCGATCTCCTGGCCGTAGTGGCGGTCGGGCACGCCCACCGCCGCGGCCTCGAGCACCGCAGGGTGCCGCAGCAGCGCCTCGTCGATCTCGCGCGGCGCGATGTTCTCGCCGCCCTTGATGATCAGTTCCTTGATGCGGCCGGTCACGAAGAAGAAGCCATCGGCATCGCGGTGGCCGAGGTCGCCGGTGCGCAGCCATCCGTCGGGCGTGAAGCTCGCGCGCGTGGCTTCCTCGTTCTTGTAGTAGCCGCGCATCACGTTGGGGCCGCGGATGGCCAGCTCGCCGGTGCTGCCGTCGGGCACCTCGGCCAGCGCGGCATCGATGACGCGCGCCTCGCAACCCGAGGCACGGCCCACCGAGCCGAGCTTGCGCAGCGCGGGATCGAGCGGGTTCGAAAAAGACGGTGCCGCGGTTTCGGTGAGGCCCATGGTCTCGACGATGCCGATGCCGAACTTCTGCTCGAAGGCACGGTGATGCTCCGGCGGCAGCGCGGCCGATGCCGAGCGGCAGAAGCGGATGGCAGCGGTCTGCGCGGGCGGCGGCTCCTCGCCTTCGAGCAGGTACGAGATCATGGTGGGCACCACGTTGATCCAGCTGCACCGCGTGTCCGCCGCCTGCTGCCAGAAGCGCCCGGCCGAGAACTTCGGCGGCATCGCGAGGCTGCCGCCATGGGCGAGCGGCGCGAGCATGGTCACGGCGAAGGCGTTGATGTGATAGAGCGGCAGCACGGCCAGCACGCGGTCGGCGGGCTGCAGCGCATGCTCGGCGCTGATCGCATGCGCGTTGGCCGCGAGGTTGCCTTGCGTGAGCATCACGCCCTTGGGCATGCCGGTGGTGCCCGAGGTGTACATCAGCAGGGCCACGTCGCCGGCGGCGGGCGGCGCAGCCTCATGCAGGGGCTCCGCCTGCGCCTCCTGCGCTTCGCCCGGCAGCGCATCGGCGTCGGGGCTCGCCACCAGCAGCTCGACCGGGCGGCCGATGCCATCGAGCATCGCGCGCACGCGTGCTTCCCATTCGGGCGCGACGCACACCACGCGGCAATCCGAATGCGCGAGCACATAGCGCATCTGCTCGGGCTGCGACAGCAGGTTGACCGGGTTCACGCACAGGCCGCCATGCATGGCGCCGAGCAGCAGGCGCAGCGTCTGCAGGCCGTTGGGCATGACCACCGACACCGTATCGCCCGGCCGCGCGCCATGCGCGTGCAGCACCGCCGCCACCGTACGGCAGCCACGCGCGAGCTCGCCAAAGCCGATGCTCTTGCGCCCACCCTCGGTGGAAAGCGCATACACCGCCTGCGGCCGTGCCGCCGCCTGCAGCTCGATCAGCTCATGAACGGTGGAGGCCGCCACGTTCAGCTTGCACCGTATTCGGCGAAGTAGGCGCCGAAGATGTCGTCCTCGCTGGGCACCCGCTCCGGAATCGGCCGCGACACGCGCGTGATGTTCAGGTAGTGCCGATAGTTCATGTTGTCGGAGAAGTTGTTCTTGCCCCAGGTGCCGCAGCCCATCGACAGCGAGAACGGCAGGCCGTTGTCGAAGCTGCCGCCGGTGGCGATGCAGTGCGCCTGGTCGACGATCACGCGCGACACCGGCAGCGTGAGGCCGAGCCTCAACGCGCGCTCGGGCACCGTGCTGTGCAGGCCGACCGAATGGCCCGCGCCTTCGTAGGCATAGATGCGCTCGACCGTGGCGGCAGCCTCGTCGAAATCGCGTGCCGAATAGATCGCGAGCACCGGGCTCAGCTTCTCGCCCGAGAACGGATGCGCGTGGCCCACGCCGTCCTCGGCCACCATGAGGACGCGCGGGTCCCTCGCCGCAATGGCCAGCCAGCCCTCGCGGTTGGCGCCATCGAGGGCCGCCGCGCGCTCGGCGATCACGCGCGCCGACTGGCCGATGACGGCGGCGGAGAGCTTGCCATCCGGCCACATCAGCGACTGCAGCGTGGCCTTCTGCGCGGCCGCGAGCATGAACGCGCCGCGGTCCTTCAGCGCCGAGAGCATCTGCGCGCGCACCGCGTCCACGATCACCAGGCTGTTCTCCGACGAGCAGCTGGTCGCGTTGTCGAAGGTCTTGGAAAGCAGGATGCGGTCGGCCGCCGCGTTCACGTCGGCCGTTTCGTCGACGATGCCCGCCACGTTGCCCGCGCCCACGCCGAAGGCCGGCGTGCCGCTGGCATAGGCCGCGCGCACGTTGGCCTGCGAGCCGGTGGCCACCACCAGGTCGCACAGGCGCATCAGCTCGGCCGTCGATTGCTTGTTGACCGGCGAGGGCAGCAGCTGCACCAGGTCGCGCGGCGCGCCGATGCGGTCGAACTGCGCATGGATGAACTCGATCAGCCGCGCCGCCGTCGACCAGCCCTTGGGCGAGGGCGCGACGATGACCGCGTTGCGCCCCTTGAGCGCATTGATGATCTTGTTGGCCGGCGTGGCGCCCGGGTTGGTGGACGGCGTGACCGCGCACACCACGCCCACGGGCCGCGCAATCTCGATGATGCCGCGCGCCGGGTCTTCCGAAATGACGCCCACCGAGCGCGCACCGCGCAGGTCGCGCAGCAGGCCGAAGGTCTTGCGGTGGTTCTTGCGCACCTTGTCGGGGGCATTGCCCACGCCGGTGTCGGCCACCGCCAGTTCGGCCAGCTCGCGGTTGCGCGCCGGCTCGATGATGGCCCAGCCCGCGGCCACCACGGCGGTGTCGACCTGTGCCTGCGACCAGGTTTCGTAGATGCGCTGCGCGGCGCGGGCGCGCGCCACCAGTTCGGCGATGGGGGAGGAGGGGGAATGTTCCATAGTCGTCATCTTTGCCTTGCGTATTCAGTCGGGGAACACCGCGGAACCGGCTTTGCCGGGCCGCTGGTGTTGCCCCCGGTAGGGGGTGGGAGAAGCGACACGAAGTGCGCGGAGCCTGGGGGCGAGCTCTAGTCCACCTTGATGCTGGCTTCTTTTGCGAGCTTCTGCCAGCGCACGAGTTCCGTGGTCACCACCTTGCCCAATTGCTCCGGCGTGCCGCCGACGCCTTCGCTGCCCTGCGCCAGCAGCTTGTCGCGGATCTCCGGTTCCTTGACCACCGTGTTGATGACGCGGTTGAGCTTGTCGATGGTGGGCTGCGGCGTCTTCGCGGGCACGAACACCGCGTACCAGGAGTCGACGTCGAAATCGGCAATGCCCGCCTCCTGCATCGTGGGCACGTCGGGGAAGGCGGCGCTGCGCTTGGTGGTCGACACCGCCAGCGCCTTGAGCTTGCCGGCCTTCACGAACTGCGCGGCCGCGGGAATCGACACCCAGAGCAGCGGTACCTGCCCGCCCATCACGTCGGTCACGGCCGGGCCGCCGCCGCGGTAGGGGATGTGCGTCATCTGGGTGCCGGTGCGCAGCTTCAGCAGCTCGCCCGCCAGGTGCCCGGGCGAGCCGTTGCCCACCGAGGCGAAGGAAAGCGAGCCCGGCTTGGCCTTGGCGAGCGCCACCAGCTCGGCCACCGTGTTGGGCGCGAACTGCGTGTTGGCCACCAGGATCTGCGGCAGCGAGGCGACCAGGCCCACGGGCGCGAAGTCTTTCGCGGTGTCGAACGAAAGCTTGGTGTAGATCGCCGGGTTGATGGTGTGCGAGGACAGCGTGAACAGCACCGTGTAGCCGTCGGGCGGGGCCTTGGCCACGATCTCGGTGCCGATGGAGCCGGCCGCGCCGCCGCGGTTGTCGATGAGCACCTGCTGGCCGAGCAGCGACGAGAAGCGCTCCTGCACGATGCGCGCGATCACGTCGGTGCCGCCGCCGGGCGGGTACGGAACGACGAGCCGGATCGGCTTGTTCGGATAGTCGGTGCCGTTTTGCGCCTGCACGGCAAAGGGCAGAGCCAGGGTGGCCGCGGCCAGCAGCGCAGCGCGCAGCCAGGGGGCGGGGAACAACAGGTTCATTCGAGTCTCCTTCTCCTTGTGGTGGATGCCGACAGCGGCGTCGCGGGCACCGGGCTTGCCCGGTAGCCGAGCGTGACGCTCGCGTCGCGCGCGCAGGCCATGAGGCGGTCGGCCAGTCCGCGCGCCTGCGTCCGCGCGAAGCGGATCGAGGGCACGCTCATGCCGACGGCCGCAACCGCTTCGCCGCGCGCGTTGAACACCGGCACGCCCAGACCGCAGACGCCCAGGCGCCATTCCTCGCGGTTTTCCGCATAGCCGCGAACGCGCGTGCGTTCGAGTTCCGAGAGAAGGGCATCGAAGCTGGTGATGCTGTTCTTGGTGTGCGCCGCGAGCGTGCCGAGCCGCTCGTGCAGCGCGGAAAGGTCCGGCCCGGCCGCGGCGAGCAGGGCCTTGCCCGAGGCCACGCAATACGCGGCCGCCCGGCCGCCGATGCGCGAATAGGCGGCCACGGGCAGGGGGCTGTCGAACTTGTCGAGGTAGACGATCTCGGCGCCGTCGAGCACCGCAAGGTGGATGGTCTCGCCGGTCTGCTGCGCCAGCGCCGCAAGGTGCGGCCGCAGCAGCGAACCCATGTCGGTGGCTTCGGAAACCAGTGCGCCGAGCTCGAACAGGCGCAGGCTCGGACGGTAGGCGCTGGTGTCGGGGTCCTGCACGGCCCAGCCGCACTCGACCAGGGTCTGCAGCGTGCGGTGCGCGTTGCTGCGTGCCATGCCGAAGGCCTGGGCGAGGTCGGTGACGCGGCAGTCGCGCTGTTGCCGCGTCATCCATTCGATGGCGGCAAGGCCTTTGGCGAGGGTGGAATCCATGAGGCTTTTGGTGTTCCAAATATTGGAACGTTGTTCCTGGATGTGAGACGCGATGTTTGGACTGATCGGTTGTTTTGTCAATCGGGGACTTGGATGTAGTTCTAAATGTTTCGGTTTTTTCAGGGCGCGTGCACAGATCACCGGGTACTCCCCTCCGCGAATGTCCCCCGGCCTTCGGCCTCCTCCTTGATTTCGCTGCGGGGAGCACCCGATGCTCTGTGCACAAGGGCACGCTCTGGGTGCACAGCTGATCAACGACTGCTCTGTCCAACGCTCCCGCTGATGGGGTGCCTTGCGCAGCGAAATCAAGGGGGAGGCCGCAGGCCGGAGGACATTCGCGGAGCAAGGTACCCCGTCGGCGGGAGCGCCGCCCTGAACAGCAGCGCTCAGCTAGCCTCAGCGCCGATGCCGCCCCGCCATCAAGTCGATCACTTCGCGGAAGATGGTGTTACCGGCAGAGGCAGCAAGGTCCAGCACATGGCTACGGCTGTAGTACGGACTCAGATCGAGCCCGACACCAATGCCCGCGATCTCGATGTCGCGCCGCTGCTCCTGCCGCGCCACCACGTCGCGCAGGTGGTGGTCGAGATAGTGCGCATCGTTCGCCAGGTGCGTCGCGCTGTCCATCGGCGAGCCGTCGGAAATCACCAGCAGCAACTTGCGCGCCTCCGGCCGCTCGCGCAGGCGCGTGCAGGCCCAGTCGACCGCTTCGCCGTCGATGCCCTCGCGGAACAGGTCGGCCTTCAGCAGCGCCGCCATCGCGGGGCGTGCGCGGCGCCAGGGCGTGGCGGCGGCCTTGAAGACGATGTGGCAGCGCTCGTTGAGGCGGCCTGGGTGAGGCGGCCTGCCGGCACGCACCCACTCGCGCTGCGCACGGCCGCCATTCCAGGCGCCGGTGGTGAAGCCCAGCACTTCGCTGGCCGCGCCGGCCTGCTCCAGCGCGCGCGCGAACACGTCGGCCATCATCGCGACCGATTCGGCATGCTCCTTCATCGAACCCGAGCAGTCGATCAGGAACGTCACCATGCAGTCGGCCACCGGCTCGAGGCGCTCGGTGCGGAACAGCCGGCGCTCGGTCGGCGAGGCCACCAGCTGCGCGAGCCGGCGGCCGTCGACCAAGCCTTCTTCCTGGCCGCTGTCCCAACCGTCGCGCGTGGGGTCGGCGAGCAGGGCACGCAGTTCGCGGGCCAGGCGCGCGATGTTCACGCCCTGCGCGGCGATGCGGCGGTCGAGCTTTTCGCGGTGGCCGGCGAGCACTTCCCTGCGCGCGAGCGCGGCGGCGTCGTGTTCGCGGTCGTAGGCGGCGGTGAAGACGCGGTAGGCGCCGCCCGCGCCGTCGAGCACCGCGCTGCGGCCCGACTCGGCGGTGGTGAAGCGTTCGATGATCTCGCGGTCCATGTCGGCGACCAGCATGAACACGCTGCGCTTGTCGTCCACATGCGGGTCGCGTGCGTCGCTGCTGTCTTCGCCGGCCTCGTGCAGCATCGCGGCGACGGTGCGCGCGATGGCGAGTGCGTGCACGGCGTAGGCGGCCTGGTCGGCGCGGTCGCGGCGCAGGCCTGCGAGCGCGTGGCCGATCAGCGGCGCAAGGTGAAAGCGCGTGGCTTCGAGCATGTCTTCGGTTTCTTCCACCACCTGCTGGCCGCTCACGCGGGCGCGGCAGATCTGCGCCACGGCATAGAGCAGCAGGCCGCGCGCGGTGTCGGTCAGGCCCGAATGGTGGAAGGCGAGCGACCACTGCTCATGGCGGTGCCGCAGGTTGCGGCGCATGCCCGCCATGATCTCGGGCGCCATGGCTTCGGCGCGGAACTGCTCGAGCATCTCGAACAGCATGCGCTCGACCGGTTCTTCGGGCCGCAGGCTTTCGTGCAGCGCGGCATCGGACACCGTGAGCCGCAGCGCCAACCCATCGGCCACGCCGCGGAAGGAGGCGAAGTCGTCGGTCTCGGGCGAAGGGTGCAGGTGCGGCGCGAACCACGGCAGCGCCACGCGGCCGCGGTGCAGCCGCCGTCCGCGAAAGTGCAGGTCGCGCTCGCCGCAG
Organism: Variovorax sp. 01N425; assembly: GCF_056399465.1. NCBI lineage: Bacteria > Pseudomonadati > Pseudomonadota > Betaproteobacteria > Burkholderiales > Comamonadaceae > Variovorax > Variovorax sp. 01N425. The sequence continues at coordinate 22,090 of NZ_JBFTRJ010000017.1, forward strand.
AAGGCGCGCACCACGCCTGCGCAGAGTTCGGCGACCTGCTCCTCCTGCCGCACGCGGCGCTGCACGGCGCTCGCGGGCATGTCGGTCATTCTTGCGAGCCCGGCGACAGCTGGTGCGACTCCTTCAGTTCCTGGTCGAAGCAGCGCTGGAAATATTCGGCCACGAGCGGCCGCTCCGCGTCGTCGCACTTGTTGACGAAGGACAGGCGAAACGCCAGCGCCGGGTCCTTGAAGATCTCGACGTTCTCGGCCCAGGTGATCACGGTGCGCGGCGACATCAGCGTGGAGAGGTCGCCCGCGGCGAAGCCCTTGCGCGTGAGATCGGCCACGGCCACCATCGATGCGACCAGCCGGCGCCCCGCATCGCCGGCGAGCGAAGGCACGCGCGCCTGCACGATCGCGATCTCTTCATCGGCCGGCAGGTAGTTGAGCGAGGCCACGATGTTCCAGCGGTCGATCTGCGCATGGTTGAGCCGCTGCGCGCCGTGGTACAGGCCGTTGAGGTTGCCCAGGCCGACCGTGTTGGCGGTGGCGAAGAGGCGGAAGAAGGGGTGCGGGTGCAGCACCCGGTTCTGGTCCATCAGCGTGAACTTGCCGCCCTGTTCCAGGATGCGCTGGATCACGAACATCACGTCGGGCCGGCCCGCGTCGTACTCGTCGAACACCAGCGCCACCGGCCGCTGCAGCGACCACGGCACGATGCCTTCCTGGAACTCGGTGACCTGTTTTCCTTCGCGCAGCACCACCGCGTCCTTGCCCACGAGGTCGAGCCGGCTGATGTGGCCGTCGAGGTTCAGCCGCACGCAGGGCCAGTTCAACCGCGCCGCCACCTGCTCGATGTGGGTCGACTTGCCGGTGCCGTGCAGCCCCTGCACCATCACGCGCCGGTCGCGCATGAAGCCCGCAAGGATGGCGAGCGTCACGTCGGGATTGAAGCGGTAGACGGCATCGACTTCGGGCACGTGGTCGTCGCGTTCGCTGAAGGCGGGCACCTGAAGCTCGGTGTCGATGCCGAACACCTCGCGCACGCTCAGCATGCGGTCGGGCCGAAGGTCTGCGATGTCGGTCACGATGGGTTTTCCATAAATGGAGTGGATCAGGCCTGCGCGCGGCTGGTGGTGCCCGCGTCGGCATCGATGCGGCTCAGCGCCTCGGCAGCACGCTGCAATGCCGGCAGCAGCGCCTTCGCCTTCGCGGCATCGAGCCGCATGACCGGCGCCTGCACCGCGATGCACAGGTTCGAGGGGCCGTCGTCGCCCGAAGGCACCAGCGCCGCAATGCACAGCAGGCCGGGCAGGAACTCTTCGTTGTCGATGGCGTAGCCGTCCTTGCGCACGCGCTGCACTTCCTTTTCGAGCGCGTCGGGGTCGGTGAGCGTGCGGGGCGTGTAGGGCTCCAGCGGCGCGTTGGAGAGCAGGCGGCGGCGCTGCGCTGCGCTCATCTGCGCGAGAAAGATCTTGCCGCTGGCCGAGCAGTGCACCGGCACGCGCGAGCCCGAGTGCAGGTAGAAGCGCAGCGGCGCGGCGGTTTCCACGCGGTCGAGGTACACCACCTCGCTGCCCGAGAGCGCGGTGAGGTTGCAGCTCTCGCCGATTTCTTCCACCAGTTGACGCAGCACCGTATGGCGTGCACCGTGGAGGCTGTCGTTGAGCAGCAGGTTCTCGGCCAGCCGCCGCAGCCGCGTACCGATGCCGTAGTGGCGGCCGTCGCCCTCGCGCTGCAGCAGGCCTGCGCCTTCGAGCTGCTGGAGCATGCGGTGCAGGGTGGGCTTGGGCATGCCGGTCTCTTCCACCAGGCCCTGCAGCGAGTAGCGCTGGTCCTTGGCGGCCATGACTTCGAGCAGTCCGAACAGGCGCATGGTGGGTGTGTCGCCCGGCGCCGGCTCCAGGGTTTCGGGCGTGGGCCCCTTGACGATCTTCATGGGCCGGATCATAGTCTTTTTACAAAAAACAAGACAAGACGTACCGGTTTTTGTAAATTGTTTGACGCCAAGGACTTGCCGTCCTATATTCCGCCGGAGAGAAATCGGAACAACCCGTTCCGGCTTTTGAAACCCGCCGACCGCCCCATTCCCTTCAGGAGACGCCTTCCATGAGCCAGAAGCAACCCGCCGCACCCACCCGCGAAGCCGTCGCCGGCGTGCAGAAGATGACGCCCTCCGAGGCCTTCGTCGAAACCATGGTCGCCAACGGCGTGACCGACATCTTCGGCATCATGGGCTCGGCCTTCATGGACGCGATGGACATCTTCGCGCCCGCCGGCATCCGCCTGATCCCGGTGGTGCACGAGCAGGGCGGCGCCCACATGGCCGACGGCTATGCGCGCGTGTCGGGCCGCCACGGCGTGGTGATCGGCCAGAACGGCCCCGGCATCAGCAACTGCGTGACGGCCATCGCGGCCGCCTACTGGGCGCACAGCCCGGTCGTGATGATCACGCCCGAGACCGGCACCATGGGCATGGGCCTGGGCGGCTTCCAGGAAGCCAACCAGCTGCCGATGTTCCAGGAGTTCACCAAGTACCAGGGCCATGTGAACAACCCCAAGCGCATGGCCGAGTACACGGCGCGCTGCTTCGACCGCGCCATCTCCGAGATGGGCCCGACGCAGCTCAACATCCCGCGCGACTATTTCTATGGCGAGATCACCACCGAGATCCCGAAGCCCATGCGCGTGGAGCGCGGCGCGGGCGGCGAGAACAGCTTGAATGCGGCCGTCGAGCTGCTGGCCTCGGCCAAGTTTCCGGTCATCCTCTCGGGCGGCGGCGTGGTGATGGGCGATGCGGTCGAAGAGTGCAAGGCGCTGGCCGAGCGCCTGGGCGCGCCCGTGGCCAACGGCTACCTGCGCAACGACTCGTTCCCCGCGAGCCATCCGCTCGCCGCGGGCCCGCTCGGCTACCAGGGTTCCAAGGCCGCAATGAAGCTGATCGCGCAGGCCGACGTGGTGCTGGCGCTCGGCTCGCGCATGGGCCCCTTCGGCACCTTGCCGCAGCACGGCATGGACTACTGGCCGAAGGACGCGAAGATCATCCAGGTGGAAGCCGACCACACCAACCTGGGCCTCGTGAAGAAGATCACCGTCGGCATCCACGGCGATGCCAAGGCCACCGCCAATGAGCTGCTCAAGCGCCTGCAGGGCAAGACCCTGGCCTGCGATGCCACCAAGGCCCAGCGCGCCGAAAAGATCAAGGCCGAAAAAGCCGCATGGGAAAAGGAGCTCGACGAGTGGACCCACGAGCGCGACCAATTCAGCCTCGACGCCATCGAAGAGGCCAAGGGCGAGAAGACGCCCACCGGCGGCACCTACCTGCATCCGCGCCAGGTGCTGCGCGAGCTCGAGAAGGCCATGCCGCCGCGCGTGATGGTCTCCACCGACATCGGCAACATCAACGCCATTGCCAACAGCTACCTGCGCTTCGAGGAGCCGAGGAGCTTCTTCGCGCCGATGAGCTTCGGCAACTGCGGCTACTCGCTGCCGACCATGATCGGCGCCAAGTGCGCGGCGCCCGACCGTCCGGCCGTGGCCTATGCCGGCGACGGCGCCTGGGGCATGAGCATGGTCGAGATCATGACCGCCGTGCGGCATGACATCCCGGTGACGGCCGTGGTCTTCCACAACCGCCAGTGGGGCGCCGAGAAGAAGAACCAGGTCGACTTCTACAACCGCCGCTTCGTCGCGGGCGAGCTCGAGAGCGAGAGCTTCGCGGGCATTGCCAAGGCCATGGGCGCCGAGGGCATCGTGGTCGACCGGCTCGAGGACGTGGGCCCGGCACTGAAGAAGGCCATCGACATGCAGATGAACCAGAAGAAGACCTGCGTGATCGAGATCATGTGCACCCGCGAGCTCGGCGATCCATTCCGCCGCGATGCGCTGTCCAAGCCGGTGCGCTTCCTCGACAAGTACAAGGACTACGTCTGACCGATTCGCTGTTCACCCTCAACGCCGGGTCGTCGTCGATCAAGGTGGCGCTGTTCGAGGCGCCGGCCGAGGGCGGTGCGCTGCCTGCCGCCCGCTGGTCGGGCCAGGCCGATGGCCTGGGCGCGGGGCTGAAGGCGCGGCTGCGCGTGCGCGATGCCGACGGGCGCACGCTGCACGACGCGGCGCTGGAAGGCGACAGCCGCTCGCACCAGGGCGCGCTGGCCGCGCTGCTCGAATGGCATGCACAACAAGGCGACGGCGGCCGCATCGCGGCGGTCGGCCATCGCATCGTGCATGGCGGCGCGAACTTCGTGGCGCCGGTGCGCATCGACGATGCGGTGCTGGCCGAACTGGCTGCGCTCGAGCCGCTTGCGCCGCTGCACCAGCCGCACAACCTCGCGGGCGTGCGCGCGGCCATGAAGGCTTTCGACGGCGTGCCGCAGGTGGCGTGCTTCGACACCGCCTTTCATGCCAGCCAGCCCGATGTGAACCGCCGCTTCGCGCTGCCGCGCGCGCTGCACGATGCAGGCGTGCGGCGCTACGGCTTCCACGGCCTGTCCTACGAATCGATCGTGACGCAGTTCGCGCAACTGGCGCCGCAGCTGGCACGGCAGCGCGTGATCGTCGCGCACCTGGGCAACGGCGCATCGATGTGCGGCATGGCCGAGGGCCGATCGGTGGCCACGACGATGAGCTTCTCGCCGCTCGACGGCCTCACCATGGGCACGCGCTGCGGGCACCTCGATGCGGCCGTGGTGCTGTATTTGATGCGCTCGCAGGGCATGTCGGCGGACGATGTCGAGAAGCTGCTGTTCCGCGAGTCGGGCCTGCTGGGGCTCTCGGGAATTTCCAGCGACATGCGCGAGTTGGAGGCTTCGGCTGCGCCCGCTGCCGCCGAAGCCATCACGCATTTCATCGAGCAGGTGGTGCAGCACGTGGGCAGCCTGGCTGCGGCGCTGCGCGGCGTGGATGCCATCGTGTTCACCGGCGGCATCGGCGAGAACGCCGCCGCGCTGCGCGAGCGCATCCTTCTGCAGTGCGGCTGGCTCGGCCTTCGCGTCGATGCGGAGGCGAACCGCGCAGGGCATGCGCGGCTCACCACGCCCGGGAGCACCGTCAGCGCCTGGGTGCTGCGCACCGACGAAGAGGCCGTGATCGCGCGGCACACCGCGCGGCTGCTGCGGCTCAGCCAGGCTGGATAGCCGCCGCCTTGATGACGTGCGCCCAGCGCGCGATCTCGTCAGCCAGGAACGCTCCAAAGCGGTCCGGCCCGCGCGCATCGATCACGAAGCCCTGCTGGCGCATGCGTTCATCGAGGCCGGGTTGCGCGAGGATCTTCACCACCTCCGCGCCCAGCTTCTGCACCGCGGCATCGGGCATGCCGGCCGGCGCCATCATGCCGGTCCAGTTCTCGACCTGCAGCGCGGGCATGCCGGCTTCGGCGGTGGTCGGCACATCGGGCAGCAAGGGGTAGCGGGTCTTGCTTGCGATGGCGAGCGCGCGCAGCTTGCCGCCCTTCACATGCGCAATCGACTCCGGGATGTTCGAGAACACCACGTCGAGCTGGCCGCCGATGAGGTCGGTGATGCACGGAGCGCCGCCCTTGTAGGGCACGTGCTGGATGTTGGACTTGTTGAGGTCGTTGAAGAGCGCGAGCGTCAGGTGGGGCGGCGTGCCGTTGCCGCTGGAGCCGGCATTGAGCTTGCGCTCCTTCGCCGCCTCGACGAGGCCCTTCATGTCCTGGATGGGGCTGGCCACGGGCACCACGATCAGCATCGGGCTGCCGGCCAGCAGCGCCACCGGCCGCAGGTCCTTCTGGAAGCTGAACGGCGACTTCGGAAACAGCGTGACGTTGGCCGCGTGCGTCAGCGTGACCGCGAGCAGCGTGTTGCCGTCGGGCGGCGCCTTGGCCACCAGGTCGGCGCCGATCTGCCCGTTGCCGCCGGGCCGGTTGTCCACCAGCACGTTGACCTTCCAGCGCTCGCCCAGCTGCTGGCCGATCTGCCGCGCCATCACGTCCGTCAGGCCGCCCGGCGGAAAGGGCACCACGTAGCGCAGCGTGGTGTCCGGCTTGGGGTAGTCGCCGCCCTGCGCGCGGGCCAGCATCGGCATGAGCGTGCCCAGCGATCCCGCCGCAGCCAGGGCGGTGGTTCCCTGCATCCATTCGCGTCGTTTCATCGTGTTGTCTCCTGTTGTTGTGTGGGTCGTGGCGCCTAGCGTCGCCACTGCGCGAGCAGCGCCTCGGGCACCTCGATGCCCTCTGCCTCGGCGCGCAGCCGCAGTTCCTCGCGCCGCGCGCCGGGCAGGCGCACGCCGTCGTCGCGCAGCATCTCGGCCACCAGCACCTCGACGCGGTCGAGGTAGCCCGCAGATCCCGCGAGCGCGCCGGGGTCGATGACGATGAAGGCCTGGCCGATGCGTGGCCGGTTGCCGGCGTCCTCGAAGAAGCTCGACGCTTCGAAGCCGAACTGTGCACCGATCAGCGCCGTCACCAGCAACTCGACCACCAGCGCCAGCATCGCGCCCTTGGGGCTGGTGGCCGCGCCAATGGGCAGCATCGAGCCTTCGAGCGCAGCCTGTGCATCGGTGGTCGGCTGGCCGTTGCGGTCGACGGCCCAGCCGATCGGTATGGCCTTGCCTTGCTTCGCGGCCACCATGACCTTGCCGCGCGCCACTTCCGAAAGGCTCAGGTCGATGGCGAGCGGCAGCGCATCGCGGCGCGGGAACATCGCCGCCACCGGATTGGTGCCGAAGATCGGATGGCGCCCGCCGGCCGCCGGCATCGCGGCCGGCGAGTTGGCAAAGCCGAGCCCGACCATGCCGGCTTCGGCCACCGGCCGCAAATGGTCGACCACCACGCCGCAATGGTGGCTGTCCGTGACGCCCGCAATCGCAATGCCGAAGTCGCGCGCGCGGCCGATGGCCTCGGCAACGGCCATCTCGCAGGCAGCGAAGGCCAGGCCCTCGTGCGCATCGACCAGCGCGGCCGCGCCTTTCTGGCGGCGCAGCGCCGGCATGGCATTGCCATTCACCCGGCCATTGCGCAGGTGCGTGGCGTACTGGGCCACGCGGGAGAGGCCGTGCGAGCCCAGGCCCTGCGCCTCGGCCAGCACCAGGGCGCGTGCGGCGGCCGCCGCCATTGCCTCGTTCGCGCCGGCCGCGCGCAAGGCCGCGGCCACGGCGCTCCGCGCTTTCTCAAGACTCAGCATCGTCATGGTTCCAGCGCCTCCAGCACCTTCTGTGCAATGAGGCTGCTCACGCGCTCGTTCGACTCGGCCGTCACGCCCGCGATGTGCGGTGTCAGCAGCAGATTGGGGCAGCCCTCGAAATGCGGGCTGGCCGCGAGCGGCTCGGCCTCGAACACATCGAGCGCCGCACCGCCGAGCCGGCCTTCGCGCAGCGCAAGCGCCACGGCGGCTTCGTCGACGATGCCGCCGCGCGAGGTGTTGACCAGCACCGCGCCGCCCTTCATGGCCGCGATGCGCGGCGCATGGAAGAGGTTGCGCGTGCCGTCCACCAGCGGCAGGTGCAGGCTCACCACGTCGGCCTGTGCCACCAGTGCATCGAGGCCCAGCGGCTGCGTGCCCGTGGCGGCGAAGGCGGGGTGGCTGCCGTCCATCATGGCGTCGAAGGCCACCGTGCGCATGCCGAGCGCCTGCGCAAGCCGCGCCGTCAGCTGCCCGATGGCACCGAAGCCGACCAGCCCGAGCGTCTTGCCCGCGAGCTCGCGCCCGTTCGACAGCGCATTGCGCGGCCAGCGCCCCGCGGCCACCGCGGCGGTGGAGCCGTAGGCGCCGCGCAGCAGCAGCATGGCGCTCGCGATCACGTACTCGGCCACGCTCAGTGCATTGGCGCCCGTGGCCGGAATCACCCGGATGCCGCGTGCTTCGCAGCCCGCCACGTCGATGTTGTCCAGGCCCACGCCCAGCCGGCCCACCACCGTGCACTGCGTGAGTGCATCCAGCAGTTCGCCGCGCACCTGCGTGCGGTTGCGCACGATGAGCGCATGGGCCCACTTCGCTTCCTTGTAGAGCCGGGCGCCGTCGTCCACCAGCGCCACGTCGTAGAGAACGTCGTGCCGCTCGCGCAACTGCGCAACCGCGGCGGCGTCCATGAACTCCGCAATCACTATCCGCTTCATGATGCCTGCCATCGCGCGGGCGCCGTCAGGCCGACTCGTACAGCCGCGTCAGCACGAACTCGCGGTGGCCCAGCGCTTCAGCCGCGGTGAGCCGGCCGTTGGCGGTGCGCAGCATGCATTCGAGCAGTTGGTCGCCGGCCTGGTCGAGCGTCATCTCGCGCTGCAGCAGGCCCGAGGTGTCGACGTCGACGTGCTCGCTCATGAGCCGCACCGTGCGCGGGTTGGCGCAGATCTTGATGACCGGCAGGATCGGGTTGCCGATCACGTTGCCCTGGCCCGTGGGGAAGAAATGCACCGCGTAGCCCGATGCGGCGCACAGCGTGACCATCTCGGCCGCCGCGCTGGACGAGTCCATGAACCACAGGCCCGGGCCGGTGGGCACCTCGGCCTTGTCGAGCACGCCGTCCACCATGCACTTCTTTCCGATCTTCTGGATGTTGCCGAGCGCCTTTTCCTCGATGGTCGTGAGGCCGCCCGCGATGTTGCCCTTGGTGGGCTGCGAGTCCGACAGGTCGCTGGTCTTGTGGCGGTTGATCATGTCCTGGTAGCGGTTGAACATGAACATGAAGCGTTCCTTCACGTCGGGCGTGCGGCAGCGGTCGGCCACGATGCGTTCGCCGCCGGTGATCTCGGAGGTCTCGCCGAACACCAGCGTGTTGCCGGTCTCGTAGAGCTTGTCGAAGGCGTTGCCCACGGTGGGGTTGGAGCCGCAGCCCGAGGTGGTGTCGCTCTCGCCGCACTTGGTGGACACCCACAGCTCGTGGATGCCGCAGGGCTCGCGCTGCTTCTCGCTGGCCACCTGCACGAACTCGCGCGCCACCTTGCTCGCGCGCAGGATGGTGTCGTGGTCGCCATGGCCCTCGATGCCGAAGCCGGCCACCGGCTTGCCCGTGGCGGCGATGCCGTCGACCACCTTCTGCGTCCAGCTGTCCTCGATGCCGATGACGACGACGGCCGCCACGTTCGGGTTGCAGCCCGCGCCGATCAGCGTGCGGAAATGCAGCTCCAGGTCGGCGCCGAACTGCAGGCGGCCGTAGGGATGCGGAATGGCCAGCGCGCCCTTGATGTTGTGGGCCACCGCTTCGGCGGCCGCGTTGGAGAGGTCGTCCAGCGGCAGGATGATGACGTGGTTGCGCACGCCGACGCGGCCGTTTTCGCGGCGGTAGCCGAGGAAGGTGGTGTCTTTGGAAATGATGGACATGCGGTGCTTTCTGATTCGTGGGGGAATGGAAGTGGGCGAAGCGGGGCGGTGTCTTACCAGCGCTTGGTCTTGATGTTCTGGACGTGCGCGTGCTCGCCGGCCTTGATCGGCGCGACCACCTTGCCCATGTCGATGCCGTACTTCCACACCGTGTCGCCGGGCGCCATGTCCTTGAGCGCGACCTTGTGGCCGATCGGGATGTCCTGGCGCGCATCGACGCTGGTCATGCGGTCCTCGTCCATGATCCAGCCGCTGAGCGACATGCCGGCCTTGACGCCTTCCACCACCACGACCGCGACCGTGTCCTTCGCGTCGTGCAGAACGAAATGAATCATCGTTGTCTCCTGTTGTGACTCGCTGAGAATTTGCAGCCGGGCCAGTGTCCGAGTGCGCGTCTCCGCGTGTCAAACAGGTCATATGAATGACTTGGATGAATCGCGATGCGGCCGCCACAATGCGCCATGCCCCGCTCGACAGACATCTCCGCGTTCGAACCGATTCCCGCCGAGTCGGCGGGCGCGCCGCTCTACCGGCTCGTCAAGCGCTCGCTGCTGCGCGCCATCGAGTCGGGGCGCTGCGCGGCCGGCAGCGTGCTGCCGAGCGAGAGCGAGCTGGCGGCGGCGCTCGGCGTGTCGATCGGCACGCTGCGCCACGCCACCGACGACCTGGTGGCCGAGCACATCCTCGTGCGGCGGCAGGGGCGCGGTACCTTCGTGGCGGTGCACAACGACGACCGCTTCATGTTCCAGTTCTTCCATGTGGAGCGCAGCGACGGCCTCAGGCAGGCGCCGCAGGTGGAGTTTGTCGCCTTCGAGCGCATGCGCATGGACGAGGAGCCGGCGCAGGCGCTGGGGCTGCGAACCGGCGAGCCGGCCATCCAGATCGACAACCGGCTGCTGCTGCAGGGCCGGGCGGTGATCCACGACCGGCTCACGCTGCCGGCGCTGCTCTTCAAGGGCCTGACCGAGAAGCGCTTTCGCGAGCGGCCGAGCACCATCTACCACCTGTACCAGACCGAGTTCGGCATCACCGTGACGCTGGCGCGCGAACGCGCACGCGCGATGGCGGCCGACCGCAGCGTGGTGCGCATCCTGGGCGTGGCGCCGGGCGCGCCGGTGATGGAGGTGCGGCGCACCGCGCTCACCTTCGGCGACAAGCCGGTGGAGTACCGCGTGTCGACCATCAACACGGCGCAGTACGAATACGTGCACCTGCTGTCGCGGCCGGCCTGAGCGCGTTCGCGTGGGGCTAACGCGCGGCCGGCATGCGCGGCACGGTCGCCCCGCAATGCCGCAGGAAATCCGCCGTCGCGCGGCCCAGCAGCTTGTCGCGGTGCATCACCGTGGCCAGCCGCCGCATGCCGGCCGGCAGCCGCGTGCGCAGCTCGATCAGATGGCCGTCTTCCAGCGCCTGCGCCACCGTGTAGCGCGAGAGGCAGGCCAGCCCGGTGCCCGAAGCCACCACGCGCTTGATGGCCTCGGTGCTGCCGAGCTCGAAGCCCACGCGCACCTGCTCCAGGTTCTGGATCAGCCACGCATCGGTGACCTGCCGCGTGCCCGAGCCGTGCTCGCGCAGCACCCAGGTGGCCTGCGAGAGCTGATGGTGGGTGGCAATGCGCCTGGCGAGCGGATGCCCCGGCGCAGCGACGATCACCAGCTCGTCCTCGCGCCATGCCCGCACCACGAGGTCGGGGTGCGTCTGCGGCCCCTCGATGAAGCCGACATCCACGTCGAACCCCGCCACCGCCTCGATCACGTCGCGCGTGTTGGCAATGTGCAGGTGCACCTGGCTCTGCGGATGCAGCGCCGTCCATTGCGACACGCGCTCGGGCAGCAGGTATTCGCCGATGGTGAAGCTGGCCGCCACGCGCAGCGGCGCCGCATGCTCGCCGCTGAACAGCGCCTCCACCTCGCCGGCCTGGTCGAGCAGGGCCTGGGCCCTGGGCAGCAGCGCGCGGCCGTTCTCGTTGAGCACCAGGCGGCGGCCGAGCCGGTCGAACAGCAGCGCGCCCACGGATGACTCCAGGTCGGCCAGCGCGCTGCTCGCGGCCGACTGCGAACGCGCCACGCGGTCGGCCGCGGCGCGCGTGCTGCCGCCCCGGGCCGTGGCCACGAACACCTCGAGCTGGCGCAGGTTGAGCCGAAGCCGCTGCGCGGTGTGCTGCTGATCTGTTTTTCCGGTCATCGTGAGCGATATTCTCCGCTTTTTCGTTTGATCGATGCTCTCTAACATCGGCGCAGCCCCGCACAATAAAACGAAGGACCGCCAGTGTTCAGTTTCCTGTCCCGAGAGCCCGTCCACGATCCGCTCGCCGCCCCCACGCCCACGGCGGACACCCAGGTCAAGACCACCACCTGCTACATGTGCGCCTGCCGCTGCGGCATCCGCGTGCACCTGCGCGAAGGCGAGCATGGCCCGGAGGTGCGCTACATCGACGGCAACCCCGAGCATCCGCTGAACAAGGGCGTGATCTGCGCCAAGGGCTCCTCGGGCATCATGAAGCAGGTGTCGCCCGCGCGCCTGACGCAGCCGCTGCTGCGCAAGGCCGGCAGCGAGCGCGGGGCCGGGGAGTTCGAGCCCATCAGCTGGGAGCGCGCCTTCGACATGCTGGCCGAGCGGCTCGGCAAGATCCGCGCGACCGATCCGAAGAAGTTCGCCCTCTTCACGGGCCGCGACCAGATGCAGGCGCTCACGGGCCTGTTCGCGCGCCAGTTCGGCACGCCCAACTATGCGGCGCACGGCGGCTTCTGTTCGGTCAACATGGCCGCGGGAATGATCTACACCATCGGCGGCAGCTTCTGGGAATTCGGCGGGCCCGACCTCGACCGCGCCAAGCTGTTCGTGATGATCGGCACGGCCGAGGACCATCACAGCAACCCAATGAAGATCGCCATCAGCAAGTTCAAGCGCGCGGGCGGACGCTTCATCTCGATCAACCCGGTGCGCACGGGCTACTCGGCCATTGCGGACGAGTGGATTCCGATCAAGCCCGGCACCGACGGCGCCTTGTTCATGGCGCTGCTGCATGAGCTGATCGCGAGCGACCTGATCGACCACGCTTTCTTGAAGCGCTTCACCAATGCGCCGCAGCTCGTGGTGCTGGACGACTGCGAGCGCCAGGGCCTGTTCGCCTTCGACCCGGACCCCACGCGCGGACCGCCCGGCGATGGCCGCCATCCGCACAACAAGCTGGTGTGGGACCTGAGCCAAGGCAGCGTGAAGAACGCCTACCCCGAAGGCATTGCCGACGGCTGCGATCCCGCGCTCGAGGGCCACTACACGCTGGCCGACGGCACGCGCGTCGCGCCCTCGTTCCAGCTGCTGCGCGATCGCGTGGCCAGCTGCACGCCCGAGTGGGCCGAGGCCATCACCGGCATCGATGCCGAGCGCATCCGCAAGCTCGCGCGCGAGATGGGCGAGACCGCGCTCAGGCAAGCCTTCGAGCTGCCCATTCCATGGGCCGATGCCTGGGGCAAGGAGCACCCGAGCACGCAGGCGCGGCCCGTGGCCTTCCACGCGATGCGCGGGCTCGCAGCGCATTCCAACGGCTTCCAGACCGTGCGCGCGCTGGCGGTGCTGATGAGCGTGCTCGGCACCATCGACGCGCCCGGCGGCTTCCGCCACAAGGCGCCGTACCCGCGCCACATCGTGCCCAACTACCGCGCCTTCAACGACCCCGGCATGATCCAGCCCAACACGCCGCTCAATGCCGCGCCGCTGGGCTTTCCGGCCAACCCGGAAGAGCTGGCCATCAACCCCGACGGCTCGCCGATCCGCATCGACCATGCGTTCTCGTGGGAGCACCCGCTGTCGGCGCACGGGCTCATGCACAACGTGATCACCAACGCGGTCAAGGGCGACCCCTACCGCATCGACACGCTGCTGATCTTCATGGCCAACATGGCCTGGAACTCCAGCATGAACACCATGGCCGTGCGCGAGATGCTCAACCGCAAGGACGAGAAGGGCGAGCACATGATCCCCTTCCTGGTGGTGTGCGACGCCTTCCAGAGCGAGACCGTGGCCTTTGCCGACCTGGTGCTGCCCGACACCACCTACCTTGAGCGCCACGACGTGATGAGCATGCTCGACCGGCCGATCTCGGAATTCGACGGGCCGGTCGATTCGGTGCGCATTCCGGTGGTGCCGCCCACCGGCCAGTGCAAGCCGTTCCAGGAAGTGCTGATCGAGCTGGCCTCGCGCCTGAAGTTTCCGGCCTTCACCACGCCAGAGGGCGGGCGCAAGTTTTCGGGCTATCCGGACTTTGTCGTCAACTTCCAGCCGCAGCCGGGCATCGGCTTTCTGATGGGCTGGCGCGGCAAGGACGGCACCGAGCACCTGCGCGGCGAGCCCAACCCCAAGCAGTGGGAAGCGTATGCACAGAACAACTGCGTGTTCCAGTACCACATGCCCGAGACCATGCACTACATGCGCAACTGGAACCGCGAGTACCTCGACTTTGCAAAGGACAAGGGCTGGCGCCAGCGCAACGACCCGGTGCAGCTGGCGCTGTACTCCGACACGCTGCAGAGCTTCCGCCTGGCCGCACAGGGCAAGAGCCCGGGCCGGCAGCCGCCCGATGCACTGCGCGAGCGCATCGACACGTATTTCGATCCGCTGCCTTTCTGGTACCCGCCGCTCGAGGAGGCCTCGACCGATCTCGATGCGTACCCGCTCAATGCCATCACCCAGCGGCCGATGGCGATGTACCACTCGTGGGATTCACAGAACGCGTGGCTCAGGCAGATCCACAGCCACAACTATCTTCACGTGAACCCGCTCACCGCGCAGGCCGCGGGCATTGCCGATGGCGGCTGGTGCTGGGTCGAAAGCCAATGGGGCCAGGTGCGCTGCATGCTGCGCTACAGCGAGGCGGTGGAGCCCGGCACCGTGTGGACCTGGAACGCGATCGGCAAGGCCGATGGCGCATGGCAGCTGGCGCCGGGTGCGGACGAGGCGCGCAAGGGCTTCCTGCTCAACCACCTGATCAGCGAGGAACTGCCTTGCGCAGGCACCGCGAGCGGCCGCATCAGCAATTCGGATCCGGTCACGGGGCAGGCCGGCTGGTACGACGTGCGCGTGCGCATACGGCCCGCGGAACCGGGCGAGCCGGAAGAAAGCTTTCCGCAGATGGCGAGCATGCCGAGCGCACCGGGAGTGCTGGGGAAGGCGGCGAGCGTGCTGACGTACTTTGCGGGGAGGGGGAAGAAATGATGCAGTGGCTCAAGGACTTGATGGCCCCGGTTTCTTCGGTCTTGCCCCCTCTCCCTCCGGGAGAGGGCTGGGGTGAGGGCGGCGGCGCTGGCATTGGAAGCAGTGCCGTGATGCGGGCCGCTGCACCCTCACCCCAACCCTCTCCCGCAAGCGGGAGAGGGAGTCAATCCGTGCGCGCCGAGCCGGGCGAAACCCTCGCCAAGCAACTCGCCCTCGTCATCGACCTCAACGTCTGCGTCGGCTGCCATGCCTGCGTCACTTCGTGCAAGCAGTGGAACACCTCCGGCAGCGCCGGCCCGCTTGCGGATGCGCAGCCCTACGGCGCCAGCCCCACCGGCACTTTCTTCAACCGCGTGCAGACCTACGAGGCCGGCACCTTCCCGGCCACGCAGACGGTTCACTTCCCCAAGAGCTGCCTGCACTGCGAAGACCCGCCCTGCGTGCCCGTGTGCCCCACGGGTGCCAGCTACAAGCGCAAGGAAGACGGCATCGTGCTGGTCGACTACGACAAGTGCATCGGCTGCAAGTACTGCGCATGGGCCTGCCCGTACGGCGCACGCGAGCTCGACGAGGAGCGCCAGGTCATGACCAAGTGCACGCTCTGCGTCGACCGCATCTACGACGAGCACCTGCCCAAGGAAGACCGCAAGCCCGCCTGCGTCAAGGCCTGCCCCACCGGCGCGCGCCTGTTCGGCGACGTGAAGGACCCGGACTCCGAAGTGTCCAGGGCCATCCGCGAACGCGGCGGCTACCAGCTGATGCCCGAGTGGGAAACCAGCCCGGCCAACCAGTACCTGCCGCGCCGCGTCACGCAGCAGACCACCCCTTCGATCGAAACGCAGGAGTAGCCCGATGCATCCCGCGTTCTCCATTCTTTTCTTCACCACGCTGGCCGGCGCCGCGCAGGGCCTGGTCGTCGCGCTTGCGCTCGCAGTGCTGCTGGGCCTCGCGCTCGCGCCCGGCTTTCTCGCGCTGGCACTGGGCGTGGCCGAAGTGCTGCTCGCAGCCGGGCTCGCGGCCTCGTTCATGCACCTGGGCCGCAAGAGCCGCGCATGGCGCGCCGTGCTGATGTGGCGCACCTCGTGGATGTCGCGCGAAGTCATCGTGCTGCCGGGCTTCATCGCGCTGGTGGCGCTGTGGTGGCTGTCGCTGCGCTTGGGCGCTGGTGCGCCGTGGTCGTGGCTGTTGCCGGTGCTGGTGCTGTGCGGCGCCGCCGCGCTCTGGTACTGCACCGCCATGATCTATGCGTGCCTGCGCTTCATCGAGGAATGGGCGCATCCGCTCACCGTCGTCACTTTCACGCTCATTGGCCTGTCGTCGGGGCTGGTGCTGGCCTGTGCGATGGCGGCGCTGGCGGGCGAAACAGGTTTCGTGCAGCTGTTCGGGCCCTGCGCGCTCGCCGCCACGCTCGCGGCATGGGCCGCACGCAGCGGGGCGCTCAGGCGCAATGCGGCGATCCGCCACAAGTCGACCTTGCAATCGGCCACCGGCATCCGCGCCGGGAAGCTCGTGCAAAAGTCGATGGGCATGTCGGCCGGCTCGTTCAACACGCGCGAGTTCTTTCATGGTGCCACGCTGGCCGCGCTCAGGAACATGAAGCTCGGTTTCCTGCTGCTGGCCTTCGTGCTGCCTTCGCTGCTGCTGCTGTGGGGCGTTGCCGGCGGGGCCGTGTGGCCGTGGCTGCTGGCGGTGCTGGTGCAGGCGCCCGGCCTGCTTGCGGAGCGCTGGTTCTTCTTCGCGCAGGCGAAGCACCCGCAGAACCTGTACTACCAGGTGGTGTCCTGAAGACCCGGCCAAGGCGTCGTTCAGGCCTGGACAGGCCCCCCTAAGCGTGCGGCCGTCAGGCGACAGCGCGATGCCGTTGGGCGTCATCACCGGCCGCGCCCACGTCATGCCTGGATCGGCGTCAGCAGTTTGTCGGGCGTGATGGGCAGGTCGCGCACGCGGCGCCCGGTGGCGTTGTACACCGCGTTGGCAATGGCGGCGGCCACGCTGGTGATGCCGATCTCGCCCACGCCCTTCACGCCCATGCGGTTGACCCGGGTGTCGGTTTCGGGCGCAAAGTGCACCTGCACATCGCCGATGTCCGCGTTCACGGGCACGTGGTAGTCGGCTAGCGTGCGCGTGACGAAGTGGCCGCTGCGCTCGTCGAGCACCGACTCTTCCATCAACGCGTTGCCAATGCCCCAGACGACGCCCCCGATGATCTGCGATGCCGCGGTCTTGGGGTTGAGGATGCGCCCGGCCGCAATCACCGCCAGGTAGCGAGGCACGCGCACCAGCCCCAGGTCTTCGTCGACCCACACTTCGGCAAAGTTGGCACCAAAGGCATAGTGCGACCAGGCGGCGATGTCCGCGCCCGGCGTGGCCGTGTTGCTGGCGCGCCATTCGTTCAGCTGGGCCGCCTGCAGCAGCTCCGCCACGCTGGGTTCGCGCACGAAGCGCAGGCTGACCTTCTCGCGCAGTTGCTGCTTGGCCGCTTCGCAGACCGCGAGCGCCGCGGTGCAGAAGGTGTTGGCGCCCCAGGAGCCGCCCGAACCGGGCGTGGGCGGCAGGGCCGAGTCGCCGAGCCGCACCTGCACCTTGTCGAGCGGCAGGCCCAGCGTCTCGGCCGCGGTCTGCGCAATGACGGTGTAGCTGCCGGTGCCGAGGTCGGTCGCGCACATCTCCACCACCGCGCGCACGTCGCGGCCGCTGCGCGTGAGCAAGAGGTTGGCCGAGGCGCCGCGATGCGGTGCGCCGCGCGATGCCGCGCTCATGCCGTAGCCCACGAGCCAGTGGCCCTGCCTGCGGCTGCGCGGCATGGCGCTGCGATTGCTCCAGCCGAATTTCTCGGCGCCGATTCGCATGCATTCGACGAGCGAGCGGCTGCCGAAGGGCTTGTCCGTGTCGAGGTCGGTCCTGGCGTCGTTCCTCACGCGCAGTTCCACGGGGTCGATCTTCAGCTGCTCGGCGAGTTCATCCATCGCCGATTCGAGCGCAAAGCTGCCGGGCGCCTCGCCCGGTGCGCGGGTCCACTTCGGCGTCTGCACGTTGAGGCGAAAAGCGCGGTGGGTGACCTGAGAGTTCGGCACCTCGTACATCATTCGCGAGATGACGCCGGTCTGCTCGACGAACTCCTCGTGCACCGAAGTGTGGGTGACGGTGTCGTGGCCCAGCCCCGTGAGCCGGCCGCTCGCATCCGCACCCAGGCGCATGTGCTGGCGGTTGTGCTGGCGCAGGCCGACCACCATGAACATCTGCTGCCGCGTGAGCACATGCTTGACCGGCCGCTTCACGAGGCGCGCGGCCAGCACCGTGAGCATCGCGTTGTCGCGCGTGAGGATCTTGCTGCCGAAGCCGCCGCCCACGAACGGGCACACCACGCGCACGTTCTCGCGCGGAATGTCGAAGGTGGCGGCAATGGCCGGGGCGGCATCGCTCACCATCTGCAGCGAGTGGTGCACCGTGACCTTGTCGTCGCCCTCCCATGCGGCCACGGTGGCGTGCATCTCCATCGGATGGTGGTGCTCGATGGGCGTGTTGTAGACCGCATCGACCGTGCCCACTGCGGCGCGCAGGCCCTGGTCGAGGTCGCCGCGCCGCGTGTCGGTCTTGTAGCCGGCGTTGATGGCCGCCGGCGCATAGGCGTTCTTGACGTTGGCGTCGAAGCCGATGCGGGGCTGCGCCGCGTCGTAACTCACCTTCACCAGCGTGGCCGCATGGCGCGCCTGCTCGAGCGTTTCGGCCACCACAAAGCCGATGAGCTGGCCGTGGTGGTGAATGGCTGTGTCCTGCAGCAGCGGCGTGGCGCGCGTGAAGCGGTTCTGCGGCGTTTCGGGCGCGGGCGGCGCCATTTTGGGCACGTTCTTGTGCGTGAGCACCAGCAGCACACCGGGCAATTGCTCCGCCGCCGCGGTGTCGATGTCGCGCACGCGCCCGGCCGCCACGGTGCTGCCCAGCGCAACGCCGTACACCAGCCCCGGGTACGAGAACTCGGCCGCATAGCGCGCCTGGCCGGTCACCTTGAGGCGGCCGTCCACGCGGTCGACCGGCCGCCCGATGAAGGGAGTCGCTTGCCTGTTCATGCCGTGCTCCTGCTCGTGGTTTCCAGCGCGCGCACGATGCTTCGCCTGGCCAATTCGATCTTGAAACGGTTGTGCTCGAAGCCCGTGGCACCGGCCAGCGCAGCCTCCGCCGCCTGGCGGAACAGCGCCATGCTGGGCTCGGCGCCTTGCAGCAGCGCCTCGGCCCCGCGCGCGCGCCAGGGCATGTGCGCCACGCCGCCCAGGCAGATGCGCGCCTGCCGGATGCGGCTGCCCTCCATGTCGAGCGCGGCCGCCACCGACACCAGCGCAAAGGCATAGCTGGCGCGGTCGCGCACCTTCAGGTAATGCGAGCGCTGTGCGAAGCGGGCGCTTTCGGCCGGCAGGTCGATGGCGGTGATCAGCTCGCCGGGCGCCAGGTTGGCATCGAGCTCGGGCGTCTCGCCCGGCAGGCGGTGGAACTGCGCAATCGGAATGGTCCTGCGGCCTGAGGGCCCCTGCAGCTGCACCACCGCATCGAGCGCGTGCAGCGCCTGCGCCATGTCGCCCGGATAGCTCGCGATGCACTTCGCGCTGGTGCCCAGCACCGCGTGGTTGCGGTTGAAGCCCTGCAGCGCGCTGCAGCCCGTGCCCGGCTCGCGCTTGTTGCAGGGCTGGGTCACGTCGTAGAAGTAGGGACAGCGCGTGCGCTGGCGCAGGTTGCCGCCGTTGGTGGCCGCGTTGCGCAGCTGGCCCGAGGCGCCCGCAAGAATGGCCTGCGCCACCAGCGGATAGCGCGTGCGCAGCACGGGGTGGCTGGCCGTGTCGCTGTTGCGCGCCAGCGCGCCCAGCCGAAGCCCGCCACCAGGTTGCGCCTCGATGGCCGCGAGCGGCAGGCGGTTGATGTCCACCAGCTGATCGGGCGCTTCCACGCCTTCCTTCATCAGGTCGACGATGTTGGTGCCGCCGGCCAGGAACCGGGCGCCGGGCTGCGTGGCCGCCCGAACGGCCGTGTCCACGTCGGTGGCGCGGGTGAATGCAAAGGGCTTCATGCGCGGCTCCTTCGGCTGTTGCCCGCGCGCGGCATCAGGCTCACTTCGCGCACCGCGGCCACGATGCCGGGATAGGCGCCGCAGCGGCAGATGTTGCCCGACATGCGCTCGCGGATCTCGGCGTCGCTCAGCTGCGCCACCGGCCCGGTGCGCCGCACATCGGTCGTGACATGGCTCGGTGCGCCCTGTTCGGCCTCGCGCAGCATGCCCACGGCCGAGCAGATCTGCCCCGAGGTGCAATAGCCGCACTGGAACCCGTCGTGCTTGATGAAGGCGGCCTGCATCGGATGCAGCTCGCTGCCGCGCGCCAGCCCCTCGATGGTGGTGACGTCCGCGCCATCATGCGAGAGCGCGAGCGCCAGGCAGGAATTGATGCGGCGGTTATTGACGAGCACCGTGCACGCGCCGCACTGGCCGTGGTCGCAGCCTTTCTTCGTACCCGGCAGCGCCATCTGCTCGCGCAGCAGGTCGAGCAGGGTCGTGCGCGGATCGACCTGCAGCACATGCGGCTTGCCGTTGACGCGCAGGGCCAGGGCCATGGAAGACGAAGAGGGCGGCGCTGCATTGGCATCCGCCTGCGCGGCCGATGCGACAGACGCCGCCATGGGCGCGGACGCCAGGATGCCGGCGATGCCGGTCGTCCCGCTTTCCGCAAGGAAGGCACGGCGGGTCAGCTGGCCGGCGGGTGAGGGGAGAAGAGGGTTGCTGTTGTCGTTATCGTCGTCAGGCAAGGCATCGGCCTGCCGTTCATCGGAAAGGAGGGATGTCATCGTGTGTGGCACCTGGGGATGGATCGATCGATGAAGGAGCCTCGTCGCGCGGCGCGTGGCCCGTGCGCTGTCGAGGGGCGTCGATTCCCCAGCTTAGCTATCGATAGCTTGTTGCAGGCATCGGTTTTTTTAATACCTGCTGCGGGGGGCGAGTCAGTCCCCTCCGCACCCCCCGCGCTCCAGCACCGGCAGCAATTGCGGCCCGAGCGACTTCAGCAGCTGCGTCGGCAGTGCGCTCGTGAACCGGTAGCGGGCGGCGTAGGGCTCGTTCACGTAGGCCATGATGGTGCCGAAGTAGCGGTCGCCGATGGTGAACACGAAGGTGGCCGAGCGGCTGATCTTGCGCTCCGGGCCCGCGCCAGCGCCGCGGCCGTTGTGGCCGTAGCGGTGGTCGCCGGTGCCGGTCTTGCCGCCGATCTCGATCGCGCGGCCGTTCGCGTCCACCAGTGCGTCCTTCAGGCGCCGCGCGGTGCCGTCCTGCACCACCTGCACCAGCGCGCGGTGCACCGTTGCGGCCACTTCGGCGGGCAGCACGCGCTCGGCGCCCGCGCCTTGCGCCTCGAGCCGCGTCTCGTAGGGCGTGTCGCGCGCAAAGTGCAGTGCGCCGACGCGCTGCACAGGCCGCCGCACGCCGTCGCTGGCGATGATGCCCATCAGTTCCGCCAGCGCGGCCGGCCGGTCGCCCGAGGCACCGATGGCGCTCGCGTAGGACGGCGTCAGCGATTCGAAGGGGTAGCCCAGGCGCTGCCACGAGCGATGGATTTCCGCGAAGGCATCGAGCTCGACCAGCTCGCGCAGGCGCTTGTCCTGCGCGCTCTTGTGGCGCGTCTTGAAGAGCCAGGCGTAGACCTCCTGGCGTTCGCTCGCGCTCGCGTCCAGCACCTCGGTCAGGGTTGCGCCGGGATGGCGCCGCAGGTATCCCACCAGCCAGAGCTCCAGCGGATGCACGCGTGCGACGTAGCCGCGGTCCGCGAGCGACAGGCCCGAGTAGGTGGTGTGCAGCGCCCGCAGCGCGCGCGGCGAGCCGGCGCCCTTGCCCAGCCGCTGCGTGAGCAGCTCGTCGAGCCGTTCTTCGCTGGCTTCGGGCTCGATCGTGAACAGCGCGCTTGCCAGGCGCGGCGCCGACGGCTTCAGGCTGCGCAGCAGCAGCGCCTCCGCGCCCGCGGCCGACTGGCGCTGGTACTTGCGATAGAAGCGGATCAGGTAGGCCGAGCCTTCGCGGTCGGCAAAGCGCTCGAGCATCTCGCGCCGGCGCGGGTCGGCCGGATCCTTCAGCAGGGTCTCAGCATCCGATGCGCCGCCGAACATGCGGTGGCGCACCACGTCGCGCATCAGGCGGATGAACACCAGGTTGACCGAATGCTTGAAGCCCTCGCGCACCGTCATCGATTCGCTGTTGCGCGAGCGCTCGAAATTCTCGAACTGGTGCAGGCCGCCGCCTGTGAAGAAGGATTCGCCCGGGTTCGCCGAATACTTGCGCTCCATGGCCGCCTCGAGCATTGGCGTGAGGCGGCGATCCTTGGCGCGCAACAGGTACTGCCGCGCCCACATGCCCAGCGGATCGCGTGGGTTGTTCGCCAGCGCAGCGAGCTGGGCGGCGCCCAGGTCCGACCAGCGGGCATGCAGTTCGGCCACGATCTCGAGGTAGCTCACCAGCGTGCGCAGCTTGGCGGTGGAGCCCAGGTCCAGCCGCGCGCCCTGGTTCACGTCGAAGGGCTGGTTGATGTTGTCGGCCTGCACGCGCAGCAGGTTGGCCTGGGCGCCGCGCTCGAACAGCGTGAAGCTGTAGATCAGCGGGGCCGGGTCCGCGCCCGGGTCGAGCATGTGGGCGCCGAACAAGCCCGCGGCCTTGGCGGCGGCGGGCGTGCGCAGGCCGGTCAGCACCTGCGCCGCGAGCGCCTGCGCTTCGCCGTCCAGGCTGGTTTCAGCTTCCAGGTCGAGCCGTTCCAGGTCGTAGGCGCGGGGCACGTCGAGCAGCGTGGAGATGTGGGTGCGCAGCGCGATGGTGGCCTTGCGCTGGACGAAATCCGTGCGCGGCCTGGTCGGCAGTTCGGGCCGCAGATTCAGCGGCAGCGGCAGCGCCGCATCGCGCAGCGTGGGCGCGATCAGGCCCGCATCGCCCATCAGCCGCAGGTAGCTGTCGGTCAGCCGCGCCAGGCCCGTGCCGTCGCCGAGCAGGTGCTGCGAGGGGCGGCGCTGCGCGATCATCAGCGACAGCGCCTGCTTGAAGGCCTCGGCCTGGCGCTGGAGCGCCTCGGGCGTGGGCGTGGTCGCCCCTTCCGCGTTGTCGGCGAGCAGGCGGTTGACCTCGCGGAAGTCGCGCCCATACCAGGCCCACAGGCCGTCGCCCATGCCGTGCACTTCGCCGATGCCGGGGCGCGCGGCCAGCGGCACCGTGTCGAGGTAGTCGACGACGATCTGGCGGCGCCGCGCGAGCGTGTCGTCGCCGTCCTGGTAGGCGCGCACCGAGGCCGAGGCCATCTGGCGCAGCTTCTCGCGGACCGACCCGGTGCGGCCCTGCGGCGAATGGCGGTACTTTTCGATCTGCGTGGCCAGCGTGCTGCCGCCGGTCGCGGTCGCGCCCGGGCTGAACACCCGCAGCCCCTGCTCGACCGCGGCCTTGGCAAAGCGTTCCGGATCGAGCGCAGGGTTGCGCTGGGCCGGCTCCGCATCGAGCAGGTGGCGGTCTTCGACGAACAGCAGGGCGCTCACCAGCAGCGGCGGCACGTCTTCGAAGCGCTCGTAGGCGCGCTGGGGCACGCGCGTGTGCAGCAGCGCCGTGTTGCGGCAGTCGCGCACCGTCAAGCCGGCCTGGTTCTTCTCGCGGTAGGGCGTGAAAAGCCCGCGCTCCTGCAGCTCGACGAGCCGCGGCGACATGCGCGCCTGGCGCGTGATGGCAAAGCCCTGCGGCTGCAGGCGTTCGATGAAGCCGGGGAGATCGTGGTAGCCGAGCCGCGCGTCGTAAGGGCCGGAATGGGGAAAGCGGATGGCGTCGCTGGCGCCGTTGTCGACGGTGAAGCCCGCGCCGCTGGCAAAGTCGCGCCACAGGGCCGATTGCCATCGGGAGGTCTTCAGCTCGTCGAGCACCGCAAAAGCGGCAAGCGCACCCAGCACGGCGAGCCCAGTGCCGATCCAGAAGACCTTCTTGAACCTTGTCATGCTGCCTCGCACAGTCTGAACCGGGGGTCCGTCCAGCGCGATGATGCGCTTTCCGCGGCCACTTGGCGCGCATGCGCGGCAATCTTGCGTGCCGGAAAACTACCTATGGCGAGTCAGCGCCGCGTTGGCATACAAGTCGTAGTTCGGTTGTTTCAGCCGTAACGAGGTAGGCGGGCGGGGGTTCTTTTCAGCCCACCGCCTTGATGAGCCGTTCGCGCCCCGCCTTGGCCAGCATCGAAGCGACCGCGCAGGAGGCCAGGCGTGCCGGCTCCGAGTCGGCCCGGCTCGTCAGGATCACCGGCACCCGGGTGCCCAGCACGATGCCCGCCGCATAGGCCCCGCCCAGGAAGCTCAGGCTCTTGGCCAGCATGTTGCCCGCGTCCAGGCTGGGCACGATCAGCACGTTGGCGCGGCCCGCCACCGGCGAGACGATGCCCTTGATGCGCGCTGCCTCAGGGTCGATGGCGTTGTCCATGGCCAGCGGTCCGTCGAGCTGCGCGCCGGTGATCTGGCCGCGGTCGGCCATCTTGCACAGCACGGCGGCATCCAGCGTGGAAGGCACCTTGGTGTTGACCGTCTCCGTGGCCGAGAGAATCGCCACGCGCACCGCCGGCATCAGCAGCGCATGCGCCAGGTCGATCGCGTTCTGCACGATGTCGACCTTTTCATCGAGCGTGGGCGCGATGTTGATGGCGGCGTCCGAAATGATCAGCGGCTGCGAGTGGCCCGGAATGTCCATCACGAAGCAATGACTGATGCGCCGCGATGTGCGGAGGCCCCCTTCGCACCGCACCACCGCGCCCATCAGCTCGTCGGTGTGGAGGCTGCCCTTCATCAACGCATCGACCTCGCCGCGCAAGGCCATGGCGACGGCGGCGTCGGCTGCGGCGTGGCTGTGCGGGGCGTCGACGATGGGGATGTTCGAGAGGTCTGCGTTGGCTTCGCGTGCGGCAGCTTCGATCTTTGCGCAGGGGCCGACCAGCGTGGGGGCGATGAGGCCGAGGGCGGCTGAAGCCAAGGCGGCTTCGAGGGAGACGGCGTTGGCTGGGTGGACGACTGCGACGCGGAGCGGGGGGAGGGCGCGGGCGGCGGCGATCAGGCGGTCGTAGTGGGGGTGGGTGGCGGGAGATGCGGGTGGCATGCGGGCTCCGGAGAGTGGGGTGGGTGCACTACGATGTCTCGGATTTTCGCCTGTTCGCGCAGATCGATTGATGCGGCGGCCTCACGCAAGCGACCGCGCAACTGCATCTCTGTGATCGCCGCTATGACGAACACCTTGAACAACTTCGAAAGGAAGGGCTGATCAATGGCTAAGAAATTTGCAGACCTGCGAGCGAAGATGGAGCCCGATGTTCAGGCACGCTCCAACGCCAAGGCGCAGGAAATGCTGGCGGAAATGCCGCTCTTCGAACTGCGTCAAGCGCGCGATCTTTCTCAGAAGGTGCTCGCCGAGGTTTTGCACGTGCAGCAGCCGTCGATTGCGAAGCTGGAGCGACGCACGGATAGTACCTCTCGACCCTGCGTAGCCACATCAAGGCGATGGGCGGCGAATTGGAGGTAGTGGCTCGCTTTCCCGATGGTGCCGTGAAGATCACCAACTTTGCCGAAATCGATGATGTCGAAGGCATCGCTCGTATATAGCCTGGCGACCTGGATCAGACAGCCTTTCGCGAGCGGGTCTTACGACGTGGAGTGGGACATGATCAAGAGCGGAACGCGGCGGCCCGGTCACTCCGGCGGAGTGGACGGCGGTGCTTGCCGCCCGGATGCCGTGCGTGCAAAGCGCGTTTCAGCACTTCAGATCGAAGAATCGCTTGCGGGCCTTGTAAAGGTCGACATCGGCACGAGCCTTTGCTTCGCCCGATGCTCCCGCTGCGTCCGACTCCAGTTGGGATAGACGATTGTCGAGATTGGCGCACTGGGCCTGATCGTCCCTGGGCAGCTTGACGCGGCGACGCATCACGTCCATGTCGGCATGCGAGCGGCCATGGAGCGGACGGAGTGCGTTGTCGAAGGTCGTATTGAACTCTTCGCGCTGCACCTCGCGGCCTTTGCGGGACTGCCCGCTCATCTTGTCCATGCCTTGCGTGGGTGTCGCGTCGATCACCTTGGCCCCGACGCATGGGGCGTCCGAGTAGCTGACCTTGCCGTTCGTCTCGCAGCGATAGACCGGGTGTTGCGCCGCGGCTGGGAAGATCGCGATGGCCAACAGGGCAGTGGCCAAGCACAGCGGGCGCCAAAGCGCATGGCGGGTAGGAATCGGCGTGGAATGCGACAGCATCAGAGTCATGCCTCAAATCCTCTTACATTGGCTACTACATCGCCTAAGAAAAAAGCCCCGTCGCTATCGTCCTGATAGCAACGGGGCTTTTTATTTGGTGCCGGAGAGATGAATCGAACACCCGACCTTCTCATTACGAATGATGGGATAGGCCTGTTTGCCTGCGTTGAGCTTCGTAGATAGAATCGATATAAATCAACAACTTACAGTAGAATTGCTGGCTGAATGTACAGTTAGTCGTTGATCGATATTCCCCAAAATTGGGCGATTTTGGCTACACGGTGGCTACACGGCTTGCGGTGTAGCCACTTCCGACCGGAGCACCGCACATGGCCCGACCGAAGAAAAACGAAGCGCCCGACACCACGCAGCGCGTGAACCTGACCCTTGGCGTCATCGAGCGCCTGACTTGCCGCACCGACCAGAAGGCCCAGGCCTTCCTGCGCGACAGCCAGGTACCCGGCCTGCGTGTGCGCGTGACGAACACCGGCTCGAAGTCGTTCGTGTTCGAATCCAAGCTGAACCGCGAGACCATCCGCCGCACGATTGGCGACGTGCGCGTCTGGTCCATCGAGCAGGCGCGTGCCGAGGCACGCCGCCTGGCCGTGGTCTTGGACAACGGACTGGACCCGCGAGAAATCGAGCGCCAGCAAGCCGCCGACAAGGCCGCACGGGCTGCGGCCGCTGCGGCCCATGCCGTCACCGTGGGCGAGGTGTGGCCGCTGTACTTGGAGCGTGGCAGGCCCAAGCGCCGCGAAGCATGGAAGCCGCGCTACTTGGCCGACCTGAAGGCGATGGCGGCGCCCGGCGGGGTGAAGAAAAAGAGAGGGGAGGGGCTGACGCGGCCGGGGCCGCTCTCTCCATTGCTCGCGCTGCCGCTGGCGGCCATCAACGAGGACAGCCTGAAGGCCTGGTACGACCGCGAAGCCCTGGCCGGCAAGCATCAGGCGGCTCGCGCCCTGATGATGTTCCGTGGTTTTCTGCGCTGGTGTGCCGGCCGTCCCGAATACCGGGGGCAGACCGACCGCGAGGCCGGCAGGGCCGCCGCCATCGTGGAGAACCTGCCGAGCAATACGCGCCGCACCGACGCTCTGGAGGCCGCGCAAGTGCCCGGCTGGTGGGCAGGCGTGGCGCAACTCGGCAACAGCGCCGCATCGGCCTACCTGCGCGCCTTGCTGCTGACGGGGGCGCGCCGCGAAGAACTGGCCGCTTTGACCTGGGCGAACGTGGATTTCCAATGGCGCAAGCTGACCATCGCCGACAAGGTGGACGCGACCCGCACGATTCCCCTGACGCCCTACCTTGCCCAACTGCTGGCCAGCTTGCCGAGGGTCGGCCCGTACGTGTTCGCCAGCGCCAGCAAGTCGGGCCGCATCGCCGATGCCCGCTCAAGCCACGCCAAGGCGCTACAGGGCGCCGGCATCGAGGGCCTGACCATCCACGGCCTGCGCCGCTCGTTCTCGCTGCTGGGCGAAGCTGCTGGAGCGCCGGCAGGCGCCATTGCCCAGGTCATGGGCCACAAGCCCAGCGCCACCGCCGAGGGCTACCGGCCGCGGAGCATTGACGCGCTGCGCCCGTTCATGGAGCAAATCGAGGCGTACATCATCGGTCTGACCGGTGTCGTGTACGTGCCCGACATCGCACCCGGGAAACTGCGCGTGGTCGGTGGTGCTGCTGCGTGAAGTAGTCGCCGATTCAGTCCAGGGCGCCAAGCGTCTAAAACGGGCGCAGGGGCCCCGAATGGTTGGCCTGAAGGGGGACGTGGCGTCGCGGGCTGTGCGGCCGCCATAGAAGCGCAGGCGTGGGGTGGCCCTCATGTTGTCGGGCAGCAGCTTCGGGCCTTCTTAACCGACGCACGGAGTCGCGCACGCGTTCTCCTTCAACGCGGGAATGGGCGCGCTTCGGAGGGCTAGGTGCTCGGCAGACTGGCGGTGAAGATGCGGTCTGGGCATCCAAGCCGACGGCGTTTTTCGCGCTCGCGCTCTCTTCTTCTTATTGATAGGTTCAATGACTGGTTTATGTTCGGCTGGCGGACTACCCCCGTCCGCCTCGCGCACTAGTAGTCCGTTTGGCGCACTAGGTCGCGAGCAGGGGAGCGCGTTGCAGATCCGAGACGTTGCGCGAGGCACTGCGTTGCTCGCTGTGAGTAACCATGGCAATCTGTTGATATGGTGGAACGCAGTGCGTCCAGCATGCGTCGCCGGAAAAGTAATCAGGCCAATGCAGCTGGTCTTTGTCTGTGCTTCTTGAGGGCAAGTGCTCGCACGGCCTGCTCCAGCAGGCCGGGGCCAGGCGGCTGACGTCGTACGCTGGCCACAAGCAATGGCCACTGAGTTGAACGCCGTGAATAACTTTAATCGAATCGCACAACTTGGGTCTGGTCGGCGTGGTGTGTGTGGCCTGACGAAGAGCCCGGCAAGCTGCGCCTCGTCGGCGGTGCTGCCGCGTGACAGCTTTGGGCGATGTCGGGATGCAGGTCAGATAACTAGGTCACAGATTCGATTGCCCAGAGCCAAAAGGAAGTTGGCGATGTCCGTGGCTTCTGCCCGCGTAATGGCTTGTTTTTGGTTGTTCACCGGATCAAGGTCTGCCTCATGCACGATGGCGTTTCGGCGCGTGGCGATCAGCTTCTGCGTGAGCCTGGCGTCGGTATCGGACATTCCGAGGCCTAGAGCAATTTGCTGCCACTTTTGATCTGCATTCCAGATGAAGCTCAGGCCATCGGCGAGCTTCGTAGGGTCCTGGAATGACAACACGCTGAGCTTTTCGCGGACGATTTCCTCGAACCGAACAGCGGGTGGTGGGACTGCAGTGGCCATCAGCGTAGGCAGATGACGGATGGCTATGCTCTCGCCCAAGTATTTGCTCGTTGACGGCCTCTGGTTCTCGAACATCTTCACCATGCCAATGCGAATCAAGTCATGCATCAGCTTGTCGAATGCGCTGACCGCATTGACGATCTGCGAGCGCAAAAGATCGTCGAACTGTTCGGGAATCTCGACCATGTGGCTCAGCTGGGCGTAGAGGGCCCCGAGGTCGTTCGCCTGCTGGATGTTTTTGTGAAAGACCAGTTTCGCATTGAGCATGACTTCAGACCATGAGATCCCGAAGCACGGCGGCAACATTGTTGAACTGACCTCGGATTTGCTCACGCTTCTGGATCGCGTTGGCCAACACGGGACCGGTGTAGCCCACAAGGTCGGCGTTCTGCAGCGCGAACACTGGCACGCCCGCTTCGTGGGAGCGCGGCAGCAAAGCGCCGAAGTCCGGGACCTCCTCCAAGCAGAAGCCCCCATCGCGCAGCGCGGCCGGGTAGTCGTTGTCGGGCAGCGTGAGCCCCGCCGTTCGGAGCGCGGGATACAGCCGGTCCTTGGTGACCGCCTTGATCTCGCCAATGTTGTCGCGATACGGGGCTGCCGCTCGCCCTTTACGAACGTTGAAGCGCTGGACCACCGTTCCGGCGAATTTCGGCAAGCCCGGCCGCAGTGGATAGGCTGAATCCTGGAACACTGCCTCGTTGGCCACTTTCCAGTTCGCCCATCGCGGGAAGATGGATTCCAGCGTCTCCAGCGCCATGATGGAAAACGGGTCTGGGTTGGTTGGAATCAGGAAGAAGTCCGAGTTCAAGAACAGGTTTTGATTAACCGCGCTTAGCCCCGGGTTGAGGTCGATGATGGTGTAGTCGATCTGATTAGCTTCCTCAACTTTGCGGATCAATTCGTTGAACGCGCCGGGGAGGTTTTGCAAAGTGGCTAGCGCATTGGAGTTCTGGGCGAAGGTCAACGACGCGTCATATTCGGAAAGCGTTGCGTGGCCCGCCAGCAGGTGCAATCGAGGCTGACCGGCTGGAGACCTGCAGCTCACAGCTTGAATGGGCGTTGGCTTACCCCTGAAGGCCGGCGCGACACCGTCCTTGATGTTCTGAAGTCGCGTAGCGTCTTCCAGATAGTACGCGTCGAAGTCATCGCCGAGTATCAAGCTGGAGAGATTGCATTGCGGGTCGGCGTCGACCAGCAGGACCTGATGTCCCTGCGCGGCGAGCATCCATCCCACGTTGTAGACGGTCGTAGTTTTGCTGACGCCACCTTTGTGGTTGAACAAGACCAATCGCTTTGCCATTTCTGACCTCCCAAGGTATAGATCGCCATATCGATGATTGATGGCTCCATCATGCCCCAGACGGGCGGCCTATAAGGACTGGGGCGGTCCAGGCGCCCAGCGATAAATGATGGACTCCTGCCGCTTGGCCCGGTTGGCGCCTTCGACCAACAGCGGCAGAAGTTCCAGGCAAATCCACTGCATGCAGTCGATGTGGTGCGCTGGCCACATGACTGGAGCACGTCATGAACAGCAACCATAAAATACGTTTGTGAATGGAGAAGTGCCTGCAGTCGGGCAACTGAGAGCTCCAACTGGTCGCACGGATCCAGCGCAGGCCGCTGGCTTTTAAGGCCGTGTACCCATGCGGTGACTGACAGCCGCATGGTTCCGCTCAAGCGGCAAGAGTTGAGGGAGAACTGCGTGCGTTCTTTTGCGCATGCGCTCCAGCAATCAAACAAACCAGCGCCGCCGCTGGTTTTTTTACGTCCTTTGCGCAAAGAGGTGATAGCCGACGAAGCTAACAACATTCCGCCCCCTCCCATCAGACCGCCGCCAGGCGGTTTCATCAAGCCGCACCGGCCTCGCTGGTGCGGTTTTTTTTTGGATGAATCAATGTCGAATCAATCGCAACAGGCTTTCCCGACGTTGGAAGCCGAAACCCGCCCGAACGTGCCCACCGCTCAGGCCGCTTGGTACCTGAACAGGCGCCCCCAGACCCTCCGGTGCTGGTCGCTCTCGTCGGCGGGTCCCATCAATCCGCTTCGCATCAACGGGCGCCTGGCGTGGCCGATGTCCGAAATCCGCAAGCTCTGCGGGGAGGGCGCGAAATGAATGCAGCACCCACCACCGAGACGCGAGGAGACGCCGACGGCGTCTTTTTGGGGACGCTCAACCCGCGGCACCTGCGCGCCCTCATCGAACTGATGCGCGGCGTCGATGTGCGGCGCGAACGGCTGGACGCGATTGCCGGTTGCAGCAACGGCCCGGCCCTGGTGGCCGAGTTGCGGCGCCGGGGTCTGCACATCCCGTGCGACTGCAGTTTGGCGTCCGTGGATCGTGACGGGAAGCGGTGCTGGCCGGGGCTTTACTGGCTCACGGCCAACGACTTCAGGAAGCTCTCGGATTGGCTTGCGACGAAGCCGCTGGACGATTTGGCCGAGCCGTAGCAACGGCCGGTCGCATGCACCTCGTTGGTCGGGAAAAGACAGCAGCGACGAGGGAAGACCCCCTACTGTGGGATAGACGTGGAAGAAGGGGTAAGGGTGGCGAAGGTAGCGCCCGAACGTCGAACGGCTGCCGGGTCATGTAACGCGACGGGTCACGTCGATGCATGTGAAGGCCCAGCAGGAAGGCTAGGTCTGTCCGCTCGGGGTCAGCCCTACCTCAATTCATTCAATTCACTCCTCTATCAACTACATGGAAGTAACCATCATGAAAATCGCCGAAACCTTGAACGCGAGCAACGAGTTCGAAATCCGCTTTGCCAACGGCGCCGTCGTGCGTCAGACCAACCTGATGAAGCAGGACCGGCAGAGCGGCGCGGGCCACTACTTCGGCGCCGCCGTCGATGCCGTGAGCGACTACATGGAAGCCGCCGCCGCCATCGGGCTCGACGACAACCTGAGCGCGGCCGGCCGCGTGCGCAAGCTGGAGCCGCTGGTCAATGCGGCCGTGCGCACGGTGAGCGCTTGCGCGGCCGAGGTTGAACGGGTGGCCGCCGCGCTCGATGCGCGGTATGCCGCGCTCGTCGCGGTGCCGGAGCTGGCCGCCGGCAACTTCGCCGACACCATGAAGGATGTCGAGATTCGCCAGTGGTGGCGCAGCCTGTCCATCGCGGAGCGCGGCGACACCCTGCGGGCCATCCAGGCCGGCCCGGAATTCCAGCGCATCGAGCTGGCCTTGCTGCGCTCGCCGGTCCTGATTGCCGACCACGAGTTGCAGGTGGTTCGCAGCGCGTGGGACAAGGCGAAGTGCGACGACAACCCGGGCGAGAGCATCGACATCGCCGCGGGGCGCGCCGTCGTGGAGTGGGCGCGCCGTGGGCTCGCGCAGGTGGCCGGCGTGCTTGTCGCCAGTCTCGACGCCGACGTGTGGCCCGCACGTCGCATCCTCGCGGCGGTGCTCGCTGGCAACGAGCGCCAGTCGGCCGGATACCGCGTGTTCGGCTTCGGCGCCTTGGATGCCGCCGCGGTGTCGCGGGAACAGGCGCAGCGCGCCGCGACGGCGCCGGCTTGATGCAACCCTTGGCCTGGGCGCAAGAGGCGCGCCCAGGCCCATTTAAGGCATTCACATGGCACCGAAAAGCACAATCGATTTTCCCCAAGGCCGCGCCGATGCTCGCGATGCGCCGCCACCCCCCACCCGTCTGCGCTTGCCGCTGGCCACGGCGAACGACGTTCGCCGCGAACTGGCCCGGCTGTACCGCGAAGGCAAAGCCGGCCAGCGCGAGCCGGCCGAGGTCTCCAAGCTGGCCAACGTGCTGTCCATCCTCGGCCGCCTGATTGAGACCAGCGAATTCGAGGCGCGCATCGACCGGTTGGAGCAGCGCAGATGATGGCGACGAGCAGGGCGGCGATGCTGCGGCGCCTCGCGGCGCTGGAGCAAGTGCAGGGCTGCGCGGTGGTGCGCTATGACGGTGACGAGGCGCCGGTGGTGGCGATGCAGCGCGCCGCCGCGGCGGGCTTGTCCGGGGGTGTGTTGCTGGTGGGCGAAGTGCTGCGGCCCGAGGTGTGGGCGGCGCAAGCGCGGGTGCACTTCGAAGCGGCAGCGCGTGGTTGAAGCCATGCCGAAACCCTGTGCTGTCGGCTACACCGTGGCTACACAGGCCCAAACAGAAAAACCTTGCTATCTATTCGATAGCAAGGTTTCCTTGACTGACTTGGTGCCGGAGAGATGAATCGAACACCCGACCTTCTCATTACGAATGAGCTGCTCTACCGACTGAGCTACACCGGCGAAGCCTCGGATTATAGCAACACCGTCAGGCCTTTTCGGCGTGGTACTTGGTCAAACGCTCGACTTCGTTACGCGAACCCAACATCACGCTCACGCGCTCGTGCAGTTTGGTGGGCTGCAGCTCCAGGATGCGCTGCTTGCCGTTGGTGGCGGCGCCGCCGGCCTGCTCGACCAGCCAGCTCATGGGGTTGGCCTCGTACATCAGGCGCAGCTTGCCGGCCTTTTCGGGTTCGCGCTTGTCCCACGGGTACATGAAGACGCCGCCGCGCATCAGGATGCGGTGCACGTCGGCCACCATGCTGGCAATCCAGCGCATGTTGAAGTCCTTGCCGCGCGGGCCTTCCTTGCCGGCCAGGCATTCGTCGATGTAGCGCTTCATGGGCTCGTCCCAGTGGCGCATGTTGCTCATGTTGACCGCAAATTCCTTGGTGTCGGCCGGGATCTGGATGTCTTCCTGCGTGAGCACGAAGCTGCCCTGCTCGCGGTCGAGCGTGAACATGGCCACGCCGTTGCCCACGGTGAGCACCAGGGTGGTCTGCGGGCCGTAGATGCAGTAGCCCGCGGCCACCTGCTGGGTGCCGGGCTGCAGGAAGTCGGCTTCCTGCACGCCGGGGGTGTCGTCGGGTTTCTTCAGCACGCTGAAGATGGTGCCGATGCTCACGTTCACGTCGATGTTGCTGCTGCCGTCGAGCGGGTCGAACATGAGCAGGTATTCGCCCTGCGGGTAGCGGTTGGGCACCACGTAGATGCTGTCCATTTCCTCGCTGGCCATGGCCGCAAGGTGGCCGCCCCATTCGTTGGCTTCGATCAACACTTCGTTGGCGATGATGTCCAGCTTCTTCTGGATCTCGCCCTGCACGTTCTCGCTCTCGGCGGTGCCGAGCACTCCGCCCAGCGCGCCCTTGTTGACGGCCTGGCTGATGCTCTTGCAGGCGCGGGCCACCACTTCGAGCAACAGGCGCAGCTGGCCGGGAATGAGGCCGTCGGCGCGTTGCTGTTCGACGAGGTAGCGGGTGAGGGAGATCTTCTGTTGTTGAGCCATGTGCTTCCTGTGTTCCTTGTTTGTCAGTTACCGGCCAGCGCACGCGTCACCACCTCATGCGTGTCCTTGCTCAGGTCGGGCTTGGCGGCCACGCGGGCAATCGCTTCGCGCGCGGCGCTGCGGTACGGCTCGGCCAGCTTGCTCCAGCGGTCGAGGGCGCGGGCGAGGCGGGCGGCCACCTGGGGGTTGATGGCGTCCAGCTCGATGACGCGCTCGCTCCAGTACACGTAGCCGGCCGCGTCGGGGCGGTGGAACGCGCCGGGGTTGGCGCTGCAGTAGCTGAAGATCACGCTGCGGGCGCGGTTGGGGTTCTTGATGGAGAAGTCCGGGTGCTTCATCAGCTGCTTGACCAGCGGCAGGATGTCGCCGCCGCGGTCGGGCGCGCCGGCCTGCAGCGAGAACCACTTGTCGATGACCAGCGCCTCGTCCTTGAAGAGGGCGTGGAAGCGCGCGAGCGCCTGCGCGGCCAGGGTGTGGCCTGACGACACCAGCGCGTTGAGCGCGTTGAAGCGGTCGGTCATGTTGCCGGCGTCCTTGAAGCGCTGCAGCGTCTTGCCGGGCCACACGGTGTCGCCCGAAACGCGCGCCGCCAGGCACAAAAAGCTGAGCGCCATGCCGGCCAGCGCGCGGCGGCCCGACGAGGTGGGGTCGGGCGTGTAGGCGCCGGTGTCGTGGTTTTCTTCGTAGACCTGCTGCCAGTCCGAAAAGAGGGCGGTGGCCAGCTGCGCGCGCATGGCTTCGCGCACCAGGTGCACGCGCTGCGGATCGACCACATCGAGCTGCTCGGAGATGTAGGTTTCCGAAGGCAGCGTGAGCACCAGTTCCTTGAAGGCGGCATCGAGCTTGGGGTTGCGCAGCACGCTGCGCATGGCGTCCAGGTAGGCGTCGTTCAGCACCGGGGTGGTGTCGGTGGCCAGCGCGGCAATGCCCTGCAGCGCGGCGCGCAGGCCCAGGCGCTGGCCGGCTTCCCAGCGGTTGAAGGGGTCGGGGTCGTTGGCCAGCAGGGTGAGCAGCTGGGCGTCGGTGTATTCGAAGTCGAGGATCACCGGCGCGCTGAAGCCGCGCAGGATGGAGGGCACGGGCTCGGCGTCGAGGCCGACGAAGGTGATCTGCTCGCCGGCGCGCGAGAGCACCACGGTGCGCGTGCAGGGCGTGCCCGGCGCGCCGCGCGTCACTTCGCTTTCGCCTTCGAGCTGCAGCGGCAGTTCGCGCCCGCTGGCGTCGAGCAGGCCGATGTTCACCGGAATGACGAAGGGTTCCTTGGTGGGCTGGCCCGGCGTGGGCGGGCAGCTCTGGACGATGCTCAGGGTGTAGCTGCGGTTCTGCGCGTCGTACACGCCGTGGGCGGCAAGGCGCGGCGTGCCGGCCTGGCTGTACCAGCGCTTGAACTGGGGCAGCAGGCGGGCGAGTTCGGAATCGGGGTTGGCGTCGGCAATGGCCTGGGCGAAATCGTCGCAGGTCACGGCTTGGCCGTCGTGGCGTTCGAAGTACAGCGTGATGCCCTTCTCGAAGCCCTTGCGGCCGACCAGCGTCTGCATCATGCGAACCACCTCGGCACCCTTTTCGTAGATGGTGACGGTGTAGAAGTTGCTGATCTCGATGTAGCTGTCGGGCCGCACCGGGTGGGCCATGGGCCCGGCGTCTTCGGGGAACTGGGCGGTGCGCAACACGCGCACGTCCTCGATGCGCTTGACGGCGCGGGCCGAGGCGTCGGCGCACAGGTCCTGGCTGAACTCCTGGTCGCGGAAGACGGTGAGGCCTTCCTTCAGCGAGAGCTGGAACCAGTCGCGGCAGGTCACGCGGTCGCCGCTCCAGTTGTGGAAGTACTCGTGGCCGACCACGCTTTCGATGTTGCTGTAGTCGGCGTCGGTGGCGGTGGCCTGGTTGGCCAGAACGTACTTCGTGTTGAAGATGTTCAGGCCCTTGTTCTCCATGGCGCCCATGTTGAAGTCGCTGGTGGCCACGATCATGAAGCGGTCCAGGTCCAGCGGCAGGCCGAAGCGGGCTTCGTCCCACAGCACGGAGTTGACCAGCGAGTTCATCGCATGCTCGGTCTTGTCGAGGTCGCCGGCGCGCACGTACACCTGCAGCAGGTGTTCCTTGCCATTGCGCGCGGTGATGCGCTGCTCGCGCGCCACCAGCTTGCCGGCCACCAGCGCGAACAGGTAGCAGGGCTTCTTGAAGGGGTCGACCCACTTGGCAAAGTGGCGGCCTTCGGGCAGATCGCCTTGTTCGACGAGGTTGCCGTTCGACAGCAGCACCGGATACGCGGCCTTGGCGGCGCGCAGCGTGACGGTGTACATCGCCATCACGTCCGGACGGTCGAGAAAATAGGTGATGCGGCGGAAGCCCTCGGCCTCGCACTGCGTGAAGAAGGTGTCTTCGCTCACGAACAAGCCCATCAGCTTGGTGTTCTTGATGGGGCAGCAGGTGGTGAAGATCT
Organism: Variovorax sp. 01N425; assembly: GCF_056399465.1. Taxonomy (NCBI): domain Bacteria; kingdom Pseudomonadati; phylum Pseudomonadota; class Betaproteobacteria; order Burkholderiales; family Comamonadaceae; genus Variovorax; species Variovorax sp. 01N425. Next base: position 58,367 of record NZ_JBFTRJ010000017.1, read on the forward strand.
CGAGTTCGAAGGCATCGGGCAGGCCGTCGATCACGAGCTGGTCGCCTTCCATGCGGAACGATGCGCCCTGGCCGTTGACCAGCACGCGCGCCAGGTTCAGCTCGTCGCCGTCCAGGCGCAGCGGCTGGGCCGGCGCGTCGGGGTTGCGGCGCAGCTGCATGCGGTTGAGCACGCGGGTCTTGGCGGGGTCGAGGTCGAAGGTGAGGTCGACAGTGTCGATCCAGAACGCCGGAGCGGCATAGTCTTCGCGGCGAATGGCAATCGGTTGCCCTTGGGCGTCACGCTGCAGCAGCATCGAGTGTCTCCAGAAAATTCGAATGGGCGAGTTCGTCGTAGTCGCGAACCGCGGCAATCACATGGGGGCCGGCAAGCTCGGCGGCGGAATGGGTGCTGCACACCGCCACGGCACGCATGCCGCCGCGGCGCGCGGCCTCGATGCCGAAGGGGGCATCTTCAAAGACGATGCAGCGCTCGGGCGCCACGCCGATGCGGCGCGCGGCTTCAAGAAAGATCTCGGGCGTGGGCTTGCCGGCAAAGCCTTCGTCGCCGCCGACGATGGCCAGCGGCAGCGGGTTCATCTTCAGGCGCGACATCGCAAACTCGATGTTGTGCCGGTCGCCGGCGGTGCCCACGGCCACCTTCAGGCCGCGCGCCACGGCGGCCTTGGCAAAGGCGGTGAAGCCGGCCACTTCGGTGAAGTTGTCGCTGAACATGGCGCGGTAGATTTCTTCCTTCTCGTGCACCAGGCCCAGGCACTCGGCGTCGGAAAGCTCGCGCTGGAACAATTCGCGCATGCACTCGGCGCCGGTGCGGCCCGTGGTGCGCGCAAGGATGTCGGTCACGTCGAGCTTCAGGCCGTGGCGTTCGACAAACTCCACCCACGAGCGCGCATGCCAGGGCATGGAGTCGATCATGGTGCCGTCCATGTCGAAGATGAAGGCTTCGACCTTCCCGTGCTTCAGGCTCATCGCTTACACGCCCTGCTTGAGCGAGGCTTCGATGAACACGTCGAGGTCGCCGTCGAGCACCTTCTGCGTGGCCGAGACTTCGACGTTGGTGCGCAGGTCCTTGATGCGGCTGTTGTCCAGCACGTAGCTGCGGATCTGGTGGCCCCAGCCCACGTCGGTCTTGCTGTCCTCGAGCTTCTGCTGCTCTTCCTGGCGCTTGCGCATCTCGTGGTCGTACAGGCGCGAGCGCAGGCGCTTCCACGCCACGTCGCGGTTGCTGTGCTGGCTGCGGCCGTCCTGGCACTGCACCACGATGCCGGTGGGGATGTGCGTGAGGCGCACGGCCGAGTCGGTCTTGTTGATGTGCTGGCCGCCCGCGCCGCTGGCGCGGAAAGTGTCGGTGCGCACGTCGGCCGGGTTGATCTCGATCTCGATGGAGTCGTCGATTTCCGGGTAGACAAAGATCGAGGCAAAGCTGGTGTGGCGCCCGCCCGACGAGTCGAACGGCGACTTGCGCACGAGGCGGTGCACGCCGGTTTCGGTGCGCAAGAGGCCAAAGGCGTAGTCGCCCTCGACCTTGATGGTCGCGCCCTTGATGCCCGCGGTGTCGCCCGGGGTTTCGTCCTCGATCTGCGTCTTGAAGCCCTTGCGCTCGGCGTACTTCAGGTACTGGCGCAGCAGCATGCTGGCCCAGTCGCAGGCCTCAGTGCCGCCGGCGCCGGCCTGGATGTCGACGAAGGCGTTGAGCGGATCGGCCGGGTTGTTGAACATCCGGCGGAATTCGAGCTGCTTGATGTCGGCTTCGAGCGCGGCGGCGTCATCGGCAATGGACTGCAAGCCGTCCATGTCGCCGTCTTCCTTCGACATCTCGTAGAGCTCGGTGTTGTCCGACAGGCCGCTGGTGAGGCGGTCGAGCGTGACGACCACGTCGTCGAGCGACTTTTTCTCGCGGCCCAGTTCCTGGGCCTTCTTGGGGTCGTTCCAGACGTTGGGATCTTCGAGCGACGCGTTGACCGTCCTCAGGCGTTCGGCTTTGGCATCGTAGTCAAAGATACCTCCGTAAATCCGCAGTCCGGGCGCTCAGGTCTGCAAGCGTTGCGCCGATCTGGTTGATTTGTTCTGCGTCCATGGGGTGTCCTGACTGTGTTCGGGGGAAACCCGTCATTTTCTCACGGACCGGTAACCCGCCCTGCAGAGCCCCTGTATTGCTCCTTCCCCTTCCGGGGGAAGGCTGGGATGGGGGCGGTTCCCGCATTCGGTGCGGCCTATTCCAGCACCGCCGTTGCCGCCTCGGGGTAGAGGTTCGGAAACAGGATGTTCAGCGAGCCGAGCGGAAAACCGATGCTCAGCTCCGAACGATGGCTGTCGCTTTTCAGAAGTCCGTCCTTGATGAATCGAGAAATCACTTTTCGGGCCGTTCGCTCTTCCAGTCCGGTCATCCGGATGAACTCTCCGCGCGACACCGTGCCACCAACGGCAATCGTATGCAGCGGCAGCAGTGCCTCCTCGCGATATTCCGTGATGCCCTCCGTCGCGCCGCGCACCAGCAAGTAGGCGCGCATGCGGTCCTTGAGCTTGGAAAGGTCGAGCATCGAAGCCATGAAACTGACTTGGTCTTCGCACAGTTCGAGGAAGTAGCGGCACCACTCCCAGAGCATTTTTTCGCTGAGATTCCCCCGCCCGTCGAGATCTCCCTGCCTTGCGCTGTCCGCGTTGTCCAGCATCTCGAAGTAGCGGTCGCGCTGGCGAGCCAGGCCGCGATTGACAGACCAGAGGCCGCCGCTCATCAAATGCAGGGCGCAATGGGTCTGCAGCCGGATGGCACGCCCGTTTCCGTCTTCGAAGGGATGCGTCCAGGCCATTCGATGATGTGCGGCTGCAATGGTGTAGATCACAGCATCGATGCCCTTGAGGCCACCGTAGACCTCATCCATCCTCTTGAGAAACCGAGGGATCGATTTCCACGCTGGCGGCTGGTGGCGGCCCACCGCGACGTCATGCGTGCGGAGGCTTCCGGGAATGATGACCCGACCGTCATCGGTGAGGCGATCGGGTTCCGGGAGGCGGCGGTACAGGTTCTCGTGCGCTTGTTTCAGGAAGCCGCTGCTCAGTGCGCCCGCTTCGGTGGTGACGATTTCTTCCAGTTCCCGTTCGGCGTCGATGTGTGCCAGTGCGACACGCTGCCGTCTGGCGACGTCCGGCGTGTCGGAAAAGTCTTTGCTCAGCGCGCGCTCGATGTTCACGGGATGTGTGCTTTGTCCCTCGATGCGGTTCGAGTAGTACGAGTTCATCGATCGGACGATCTCGCGCAGCGCAGCCCGTGCTTGCGGACTTGCGGAGCCTTTCATCTCGGACGACTTCTCGAATATTCGGCGCGTGATTTCGCTCAGTTCGCCGAGTTTTTGCGTTGGCAGCAATGGCTCGAACTGATGAGGTTGGTCGTAGACCTGCAAAGGTGCGGGATTGACGGACATGGATTCCGGTTTAAGTTCTGGTCAGTTTAGGATGAAAGCCTTTTAAATTCAATAAGTTACTGAAAAACTGATCGCGATGATTTTCCGGTTGTAGTTCTGGTTGGAATACCGGAGGAGGTCATCGATGGCAACCCGCCGTAGAAGCAAAAAGCCCCCTGTGCGCGGCGCGGGCGCACAGGGGGCAAGGGGGAATCTGCGTTTGGATCAGAACGCGGGGACGAGCGAGCCCTTGAACTGCGTCTCGATGAAGCTCCTCACCTCCGGCGACTGGTAGGCCGCCACCAGCCGCCTGGCCCAGGGCTTGTCCTTGTCGGCGCGGCGCACGGCGATCAGGTTGGCATAGGGGCTCTTCGCGGCCTCCTTGATCACGGCATCCTTGTTGAGCGAAAGCCCGGCCTTCTCGGCATAGTCGTTGTTGATGGCGGCAATCGCCAGGTCGTCGAGCGAGCGCGGGAGCTGGGCGGCGTCGAGCGGCACGAGCTTGAGCTTCTTGGGGTTGCTCACCACGTCCAGCGGCGTGGCCGTGTTGTTCTTCACCGCCTCGGGCTTCAGCGTGACGAGGCCGGCCGACTGCAACAGCAGCAGCGCGCGGTTGCCGTTCGACGGATCGTTCTGGATGCCGACCGCCGCGCCGTCGGGCAGCTGGTCGATCGACTTGATCTTGCGCGAGTAGAAGCCCAGCGGCGCGGTGATGGTGAGGCCCACGGGCACGATGTCGAAGCCGCGCGCCTTGTTCTGGTTGTCCAGGAAGGGCTGGTGCTGGAAGGCGTTGGCGTCCAGGTCGCCCGAGGCCAGCGCCGCGTTGGGCAGCTGGTAGTCGTTGAACACCACGAGCTGGATGTTCAGGCCGTTCTTGGCCGCCACCTTCTTCACCACCTCGAACACCTGCTCGGCGCTGCCGACCGAGATGCCAACCTTGACGGTGTTCTTGTTGCCGTTGTCCTGCGCGAAGGCGGCGCTGCCGCAGAAGAGGGAGGCGGCCAGCGTGGCAAGGACGAGGCTGCGGCGGCGAAAGAGGTTCTGCATAGATCGGATGTGCGTTTCACAACAAAAAAGAAGGCGCGAATGTGGCATTGCCCGGCACGTTTGGGAACGAACGAATCTTCATATCGATATGGCAATGCACAACCCTCAATCCGAGGTCTTATGTGTTTTCAAGCATAAGCACGAGCGGATTTGTTCGTTCCCTTTTGACGCCTTTGTTTTCATACTCGGCCCCTTTTCGCGAACCTTTGCGGCCGGCTCCGCGCCCGCCGCTGCCTTTTTTATGAGCAACCCTTCGTCCGATGCGGGCCGCGGCAACGCGCAGCCCGTGATCCGTCTTCAATCCGTGCAGAAGTCATTCGCACTGCCGAGCGGCGAGGTGTTCGACGCCGTGCAGTCGCTCTCGCTCGACATCCACCAGGGCGACGTGTTCGGCCTGATCGGCAAGAGCGGCGCGGGCAAGTCGACGCTGCTGCGCCTCATCAACCTGCTGGAGCGGCCCGATGCGGGCCAGGTCTTCGTGGGCGGGCGCGACCTCACCACGCTCTCGCGCCGCGAGCTGCGGGGCACACGCCAGAACATCGGCATGATCTTCCAGCAGTTCAACCTGCTGCAGAACGCCACGGTGTTCGACAACGTGGCCTTCCCGCTGAAGATCCACGGCCGCCATTCCAGGGCCGAGATCGACGCCCGCGTGCGCGAATGCCTGGCCCTGGTGGGCCTGGCCGAGAAGATCGACACCTACCCGGCCCAGCTCTCGGGCGGCCAGAAGCAGCGCGTGGCCATTGCGCGCGCGCTGGCGCCGCGGCCGCAGGTGCTGCTGTGCGACGAGCCCACCTCGGCGCTGGACACCGAAACCACGCGCGCGCTGCTCGAGACGCTGCGCGACATCAACCAGAAGATCGGCGTGACCATCGTGATCGTCACGCACGAGCTCTCGGTGGTCGAGGTGCTGTGCCGCAACGTGGCCATCCTGGAGAAGGGCCGGCTGGTGGAGCAGTTCGCTGTGGTCGATGCGCCGAGCGAAGAGCGCAAGACCGCGCTGGGCCGCGAGATCGACGAGCTGGTGCGCCGCCGCGAACGCGAGGCGCGCGAACCCATCGCGCCGCGCCCGCCGTCATTGCAGCGCAGCCCGCAGGAGGTGGCCTATGTTTGAGAACATCGCCCCCATCCTCCCCGAGCTGTGGGTGGCCACGGGCCAGACCTTCATGATGCTGGCCATCGGCCTTTCGGCCGCGGTGCTGATCGGCGGCCCGCTGGGCATCCTGCTGTTCCTGCTGGGCCCGGGCCAGTCGCTCGAGAACAAGCCGGCGTTCCTGGTGCTCAACTGGATCGTGAACACCGTGCGCTCGTTTCCTTTCATCATCCTGCTGGTGGCGCTGGTGCCGTTCACGCGGGTGATCGCGGGCACGTCCATCGGCCCGCTGGCGGCCGCGGTGCCGCTGTCGTTCGCGGCCATTCCGTACTTCGCGCGGCTGGTCGACCAGTGCCTGCGCGAAGTGCCGCGCGGCGTGATCGAGGCGGCGCATGCCATGGGCGCCTCGGAGCTGCAGATCGTCTGGCGCGTGCTGGTGGTCGAGGCCCGCTCGGGCCTGGTGCTGGCGCTCACGGTGCTGGCGGTGAGCTTTCTCTCCTACTCGGCAATTGCCGGCGTGGTGGGCGGCGGCGGCATTGGCGACCTGGCCATCCGCTATGGCTACTACCGCTTCCAGACCGACGTGATGGTGCTCACCGTGGCGCTGCTCGTGGTGCTGGTGCAGATCCTGCAGTTCGTGGGCAACACCACGGCGCGCAGGCTGGACAAGCGTTGAATCTCTTTTTCTCTCGTTCCTTCTTTTTTTGATTTCATGAAAACCGCTCTGCTGCGCCGCTCCGTCCTTGCCCTGTCCCTGGTTGCCCTGTCGTTCGGCGGCCTTTCGTTGGCAGAGGCCCAGGAAGCCAAGAAGAACCTCGTGATCGGCGGCACCGCCGGCTCCAACATCGACCAGCTCAAGGCCGGCATCGTGCCCATCCTCGAGAAGAAGGGCTACAAGGTGAAGCTGGTCGAGTTCAACGACTACGTGCAGCCCAACCTCGCGCTCGCGCAAGGTTCGCTCGATGCCAACTTCTTCCAGCACCAGGTCTACCTGAAGAAGTTCTCGGCCGACCAGAAGCTGGACCTTGCCGAACTGGTGCAGGGCCCCATTGCACCGCTGGGCGTGTACTCCACCAAGCGCAAGACGCTGGCCGAGGTGAAGGAGGGCGACCGCTTCACGCTGCCCAACGACCCGAGCAACCTGGCCCGCGCGCTGGTGCTGCTGGAGCAGAACAAGCTCATCACCATCAAGCCCGGCGTCGATGCGCTGCGCGCGTCCGAGAAGGATGTGGCCGAGAACCCGAAGAAGCTCAAGTTCATTCCGCTCGAGGCCGCGCAGCTGCCGCGCTCGCTGGGCGACACAGAGTACGCCATCGTCAATGGCAACTTCGCGATCTCGTCGGGCCTGAAGCTGAGCGAAGCCGTGGTGCTCGAGAAGACGCCCGACTACTATCTGAACGTGGTGGCCGTGAAGAGCGCGGACAGGAACGCGCCCTGGGCCAGGGACATTGCCGAGGCCTACCGCTCGAAGGAATTCAAGGCCGTGGTCGACAGCAAGTTCCAGGGCTACGCCAAGCCCAGCTTCCTGCAGTAGTTCTTCTTCTCAAGCCAAGGACGCCCATGCCCGTGCTCGCCGTTTTCGATGCCGAAGGAAGCTGGCGCGACACGCATGTGTGCGACGGCTGGATCACCGAACACCTGGCGCGGCAAGGTGTGGCCTGGGGCCGCGAAGACGACGCACCGGAAGGCCAGCGGGTTCTCGACCGCGTGGGGCTTTTCTACCTGCCCACGCAGGACGGCTACCTGGGCCTGCTGTTCGAGGCCGGTGAATGGGTGGCCCTGCCGGCCGGCAAGCCGCATGTCTTCGACGCCGGCGAGGCGCATTCCTTCGATGGACTGCCCGCCGCACTGCCGCTGTTCGAGGCTTTCGTCGAACAAGTGCTGTCCCTCACGGGCAACGACGCCGACGACGAAGCGTGAACGAAAGCGTCCCCTGAGCGGCGGAGAGCCGGAGCGCGTGCCTACGCGCCGGAAGACGGATGGCCGCGCAGTGTGTGCAGTTCGCGGCGCAGCGCCTCGGACTCCTGCTTGAGGGCAAGGATGGCCTCGTAGGCCTTGCCGAGCTCGCCTGACGCGCTGGCGGCCTGGGCCCGGAGTTCGTCGCGCTCCCGTTCGCAGTTCTGCAGCTGCTGCCGTGCCTGCGCCAGCGCGAGCATGTCGAAGGTTTCCGCGTGGTGGCGCAGGAGCTCCGTGGACTCGGCGTCGTATCCGTTCTGGGTTTCGCCGAAGTCCGCCAGCCGTCCCAGGCGCACGAGGGGCGGTCCGGGCCTGCGAAAGACCGCGACGAAATCGGCCCAGCCGGACGCCGCGGGGCGGGCGACGAAGGACTCGACCAGTTCGACTTCGACCCGCCGGCGCCGGCCCCATTCGACCAGCGCCACACCGGCATCGGGATAGAAGCGCCAGCAATCGACCGGATACCGGTGAAACGCATGGTTGCTTGGCGCATTGACATAGAGCAGACCGCCGGGCCGCAGCAGACGCACGAGCTCCAGAAAAGTTTCCCAGAAGCAGGGGTCATGCTCGAGGGCCGAACTCGTGACGACCACGTCGGCGCAGGCGTCGGGCAGCGGCAGGGGGTCGCCCGGCGTGACCACCTTGTCCACGCCCCGGCCCGGCGCGGCATCGAGACCGAGATAGCTCGCCGTGGCGGGGGCATGGTCCCTCAGTGAGCCGTTGACGTCCTGGCTGCCGAGCTCGACCACATCCCTGAAATGCGGCTGCCAGTACAACGCGAAGAAGCGGCGGCCATGTTCGTAGGCGGTGTCATGCATGGTTCATTTTGTCTCGCAGTTCGTGCGCAGCGCAATGGCTCTCAGGGCGAAAGAATCATCACCTTGCACTGGCTCGGCACGATGCGCATGCCCACCATGTTGCTGCGGTTCTGCGTGCTCAGGCTGGTCATGCGCGTGGCCGGCGTGCCCTTGATGAGCACCGTGAACGCGCCCGTCACGTGCCGCGACTGGCTCATGAAGGTCTGCGAGACGATGCCGCCGCCCGCCCCGGTGGTGTCGCCCAGCGTGATCGGCGTGGTGGTTGCCATGTTGTGCGCGGGCATGCACATGAAGAGGATGTTCCACGCGTTGGGCACGGCCGTGGGGCCGAACGCCATGTTGGGGTAGGGAATGGGCGCCATCGCGGCGGGCGGGGTCTTGCAGACATCGGGAAAGGCGAGGTCCATTCCCATCAGCTGGCAGTTGGCAAACATTGCGGTGCTCCTTTTGCTGCGGGCCGGGTCAGCCCATGTGGATCTGCGCGGCATCGACCTTCACGAGCTCGCTGGCCGTGACCACCGTGTGCCGGGCATGCAGGCGCGCCGTGCCGCCGGCTTCGCAGTCGAGATGGCCCACGCGGACCTGCTCGGTTTCGTCCACCACGCGCAGCGCGTTGCGCGCCATCTGCACGATGCGATCGGCCACCGATTCGAGGACAAGCCCGACCAGCCGCAGCCGCCCCACCGTGGCGTCGAGGGCCTGGCCGGTGAAGTGCAGGTCGTCGACGCGGCACTGTCCGCTCGTGGCCTGGAGCTTCCATTGCGCGGCGTGCATCTGAAGCTCGCCGCCGCTGCGCAGCCGCACGTCGCCGGGGCTTTCGATCGAGAGGGCGCCTGATGTGTCGATGCGGCTGACCGCATCGTCGGCCTGTTCGAGCACGGCGATCAGGTACACCCGGGCTCCGTCCGGTCCGGACAGCAGCACGGTGTCGCCCACCTCGGGCCGCAGCAGGCAACTGGCGGCTCGGCGGCAGCGCCAGGTCCCGCCGCCCTCGTCTTCGACATCGAAGTGCGCATCGGGCAGTGCGGCCGCCAGCCGGCCCACGAGATGAACCGGCGCGGTGGCTGCCGCAAGGGCGGGGCGCAGTGGAATGACATTCATGGCGGATTCCCTTCTTGATGTGGGTGTGGACGTCTGGAAAGCGGGCGGGCGGTTGCGGGGCTCAGTGCGAGTCGGACCAGGCCTGTGCCTTGAAGAGTTCGGGCTCGTTGTCGATGATCCCGTTGCGGCTGGAAAACCGCGCGCCCTGCTGCTGGGCGCGGTGCAGGCGCGTGCGCAGGAAATGCGCACCGCCCAGGTCGGCACCGGTCAGGTCGGCATATGAAAGATCGGCGTCCTGCATGTCGGCGTTGCGGAAGTTCGCGCCGGCGCAGCGCGCGTGGTGAAACACGCCGAGCGGCAAGCGGGCTTGCGAGAAGTCGGCGCGTTCCAGCAGAGCCCGGGCCCAGATCGACTGGTCGAAGCGCCCGCCGCTGCAGTTCGCATCGCTGAGGTCGGCTTCAGGAAACAGCGCCTGGCATGCGTCCGCGTTCGAGAAGTTCGCGCGCTTCAGCGTGGTGCCCTTGAAGTTGGCTTGGGTGAGCGTGGCGCCGCTGAAGTCGGCATCGTCCAGGCGGCTGTCCGTGAACTGGCACATGCACAGCGAGAGGCCCGCGAAGCGCTGGCCGCTCAGGTCGCACTCCAGGAACATTGCGTTGAGGCCGGATGCACCCTGGAAAATCGCCGTCTTCAGGTCGAGGCGGTAGAAGGTCACATGGCCCAGCGCCGCGCCGGTGAAATCGGCCCGGTCGAGCTGCGATTCCATGAAGCTCGCGCGCTCGAACTGCCGCGACTGCAGGCGGCTTTGCGTGAGCTCGCAGCGAAAGAACTTGGTGAGATCGAGCCTGGCCTGCGCGAAGCTCGCCCGCGCCGCGTGGCACTCGACGAAGGAGGCGCCCTCCAGCGTGGCGGCATCGAAGCGTGCCGCCTCCATGCGGCTGCGAAAGAACTGCGCCTCCTTCAACTGGGCGAAGGAGAAGTCGCATCCCGAGAGCTGGCAGTGCGACAGCGAGCTGCCTTCGAGATTGGCCCGGGCGAGGTTCGCGCCGCTGAAATCGACGTCGTCCATCATCGCGCCCGAGAGGTCGAGGCCGCTCAAGTCCCATCCCCTGCAATCGGCGTTGCCGACCTGGGTGCCATGGCGGATCCTGTCGACGAGTTCATCGCGGGTCATTCGGGCGCTGCGGCGCGCCGTGCGGGCCAGGTCTTGGCGTGCCGTGTGTAGGCGCCGAGCAGGTGGGTGCTGCCGTCGATCAGGCTTTGCGACACGTCGGTGCGAAACAGGTTGGCGCCGCTCAGGTCGGCCTGCGCGAAGACGGCCTTCGAGAAGTTGGCGTCGATGAGGTTGGCGCCGCGCAAGCTGGCGCCGGTGAGGTCGGCACGCACGAAGAGGCTCTCGCCCGCGACGAGCCGCTCGAGCTTGGCGCCCTGCAGCGCGCATTCCGAAAAATCGCAGTTGTCCAGGCGCGCTTCGCGCAGGTCCGCCTGCTGCATCGGCGTCGTGCGCAGGCCGCATTGCTTGAGCGCGGCGCGGCGCAATACCGCGCCGGCCAGCGTGCTGCCGTGCGCGAAGCTGCAGGCATCGAGCCGGGCGTCGGAGAAATCGACCGACCGGCTGCAGTCGCTCGTGACGAAGCTGCAGCGCACCAGGGACGCATTGGTGAAGCGCACATCCTCCAGCGCGCATTCGAGCCATACCACCTGCTGGAAGGAGGCGCCGCCGAAGGCCATGCCGCTCATGCGCAGCTTGGTCAGGAAGACCTGGTGCCAGTCGGAGCCGCGAAAGTCGCAATGGCTCATCTCGCTTTCGGTGAAGCGCGTCTGGTCGAGCACGGTGTTGGCCATGCTGCAGGACGCGAAGCGCGTCTTCTCGCAGTTGGCGCTGCTCAGGTCGGCGCCGGAGAAATCGGCGAACTCGCAGTGCGCGCCGCCGAGGTTGGCGTTGCGGAAGGTCGCACTGGCCAGCGACGTGCGCGAGAGCCGGGCCCGTGCCAGCACCGCGCCGTTGAAGTTGGCGTCCGACAGTTGCGCGTCGTCGAGGTTGGCGTCTTCGAGCGCGGCGCCGGAGAAGTCGGCCCCGCGCAGGTCCATGCCCGAGAGATCGGCCCCGACGAGCCGCATGCCCGAGAAATTGCGCGCCCCGGGCGCGGCCTCGGCCAGCCGCCGCCGGATCTTCGCGGCGCGGAACGAGGGCATGGGCGGCGCGGCGTCGGACAGGTGGGCGCCGTGGAGGTAGCCCTGCCGGATCTGCGCGGTCATCCGATCCTTGGTGCCCAGGGAGATGAGCGTGGGCGGGGGGCTTGCGGGGGTCCCGGCGGGTGGCGCGGCGGCAAGCTGTTCGAGCTGCCGTATCAGCGCGTCGGGGTCGAAGCGCTGCGGCTGCTCGCGGCTTTTCTGCAGCAGCGCGGGGTCGATTTCTTCCTCCTGCCGGCGGCGCATCTGTTCGCCCTGGGCTTGCAGGTTTTTTCGGGCTTCCATCATTTCCCCTTGCATGCGCTCGAAGTACTCGGGCACGTCGTCGAACTCCAGCGGCGCGGCCGGGGGCTGGGGCGCGGGCAGGTACTTGTCGGGATCGACGCCCAGCGCGATGAGTTCGGCGCGGCGGCTTTCGTGGTCGCGCTGCTGGCCGGCACGCAGGTTGCGCAGCAGCGGCCGCGCCATCGGGTCGGGCGCGTCGAGGATGCCCCAGCGCCCGAGGACCGCCTTGGGTGCGAGGTCGCTGTCGCGAAAGGCGAGCAGGCCGCCGCGCGCGGTGTCCAGGCGCTGCAGCAGCACGGATTGGTAATGCGCGAGCTCGCGCGGCTCCTGCGGCAGCTCGAGTGCCGGCATGATGTGCCGCACATCTGCCGCATCGTCCTCGCGCACCGGCAGCACGCCGTGCCAGATCAGCGCCACGCGCTCGCGGTGCGGGAAGAACCAGGCCGTGGTCAGGCGCAGGCCGATCTCGTGCAGGCCGCGGCCTTCCTTGTCGAAGCTTGCGAAGCAGCGCGCGCGCCAGTCGGGCAGGCGGCCGCTCAGCACCGGCTTTTCCGGGTGCATGTTGAGAATTTCGTAGGGCGCGCCGGGCGGGAGCTCCTGGCGCGCGGGCCAGCGCTGGTCTTCGGGCGCGGCGTTGAAGAAGCGCCAGTCCATGTCTTGCGCGAACCCCGGGAAGTGGTGCTCCAGCCAGTGCTGCCCGAACTTGCTGCCCATCAGGGCCATGCGCTGCGGGCTGTCGATGGGCACGGCGCCGAAGCTCGCGGGCGCCACCGCCTGCCCGCGCGAGCGCACGCGGGCATGCACGGCCTCCACGTTGGGTGCGCGGCGCGTGCGGACGCCGTTGATGAGCTCGTCGAACGCGCCGATGCCTGCCGGGTTCTCCGGCACGCCCGGCCCGCCGTAAGCGTGCGCCCAGTCCAGCGGCATGGCCTCGAAGGGCTGCGGTGCGGTCAGGCGGCCGTCGAGCCAGTAGCGCTCGCCCGACACGTGCAGGGACTTCTCGAGATCGGCGACGCGCAGGCGCACGGCGCAGGCGGTCTTGTCTTGTTGGTGGTGGGTGTAGCCATGGCCGCTCGCGAGCACCTCCGGCATGCACTTGGGCACGCCCGCGTCGAACACGCCCAGGCCGCCGATCTCTTCGCCGACGGTCTGCCACAGCTCCTGGTCGGCCATGAGCTTCGGTTCCGCCTCGAGGCTGGCGAACGCCGTGACGGCCACGCCGAGCTGGTCGACGCCCTGCCAGCGGTATGGCCGGGTGAGGATGCCCAGGCGCAGCGGCTTGACGGTTTTCATCGGTCGGAAACCTCCGAGGGTGCACGAAGCCGGGAGCTGTCGGCGCCGTAGTGGGCGGCCGAGGTGCCGCTGCGCTCGACGGCGACCTCGCGGCTCGCCGGATCGAAGCGCACCGCGATGGTCCGGCCGGCCGCGTGGCCGGGCAGTTGGGCGAGGGGAATGGCGGTGGTCTGGTCGACCTCGAAGGTCTCGCCGGTCTCGGCGGCCTGTATGCGAAGGCGCAGCTGCGCGATCGCCCAGGTCGTGCCTTCGCCCGAGCGGCGCTGGCCGGTGTCGGAAAAGGCAATCACCTGCGCCATGGCAGGCGTACCGTGCGCGAGGATGCCGAGGGCCCTTCGCGTGCGCGACAGGCTCTCGGCGTGCTTGCGGCGCTCGCGCAGGAGCGTGACGCAAAGAGTGAACCCCAGCCACGCAAGCAGCGGTGCCAGCACCCACCAGATCGAGAAGGGGACATTCGGCATCCGGCCAAGGCGTTCAGCCGAAGAGCACGAAGCCCTTGAGCGCGCCCCAGAAGCCGCCGGTGTGCTCCGAGGCCACCACGTTCGAGAAGCTCACCGCGCCGAAGTTGGCCTGGTGTGCGTACATGTTCATGATCTGCGCGGTGGCATCCATCTTCTTGATGTTGGTCGTGAACGTGAAGCCGGCGTTGCTGTTGTTCACGCCGTAGGTCGCGCTCGACAGGCCGGTGGCCGTCACCGCCGTCGGCGACCAGTCCCACAGCAGCACGCGGTTCACGCGCTTGACGTGGTTGCCCTCGAAGGTGAAGTCGCCGCTGGCCTTGATCTCGACGTCGCCCGCCGTGGCCTCGATGGTCACCTTCCGGGCCTTGCCGTTGTAGTCGCCGGCCGAGACGGTCGAGTGGTGGTCGCCTGTCTCGATGGTTTCGGTGAGGCCGTCCTTGATGTTGTCCTTGCCGCCGCCGCTCACGATGGTTCGCTGCCAACCGGTCTGGTAGCTTTCCTGCCGGTTGCCGTCGAGCGTCTTCAGTATGGAGTTGCCGGTGTGGATCTCCTCGTCCATGCCGAGCTTCACGTCGACCAGCAGCCCCTTGTCGAAGGTCTCGTGGCGCAGGCCGCCGTTGACCGTGACCTCCGACAGGCCGCTGAGCACCGTCTCCTTCGAGCCGAGCTTGGTGGTGGTCTCGATGCGGTTGTCGAAGAAGTGCTCGGTGAGCGCGCCCGAGACGGTGAGCTTCGAGCCGTTGCGGTATTCGGCGGTGTCCTTCTGCTTGACGAGGGTGTCGCGGGTCTGGTCGACGGTGAGCGTGTCGGTCTTCAGGATGTGGGTGATGCGGTGGCCGTCGACGGTTTCTGTCTCGTCGTTCTCGACGTGGATCCGCAGGTCGTTCTCGACATCGATCTCGAAGTCCTTCTCGGCATGGATGCGCACCAGCTCGCAGCCCGGCGCGTCGTCCAGGATGAATTCGTTCGCGTTGGCCGGCGAGCCGTCCTGGCTGCGGCTCACGAAACCGCTCACGGTCACCTGCGCCGGCAGTTCGAGCGGGGGCATCTGGTCGGCGTTGTAGACCCGGCCGATGATGATGGGCCGGTCGGGATGGCCGCCGATGAAGTCGACCACCACCTCCTGTCCCTTGCGCGGATGGTTGACGGCGCCGTAGTTGGAGCCGGCCCATGCGCTGGAGACACGCACCCAGCAGGAGCTGTTCTCGTCGCTCTTGCCGTAGCGGTCCCAGCGGAACTGCACCTTCACGCGGCCGTACTGGTCGACCCAGAATTCCTGGCCCGCCTTGCCGACCACGGTGGCCGTCTGCGGCCCGTTGGTGCGCGGCAGCGGCGTGACGCGCGGCGCGCGAAAGACATAGGCGCTGGGCTGCACGGCAAAGTCGAAGCTGTAGTGGCCTTCGGCGCCGCCGCTGGCGTAGCCGCCCTCGCGCAGCGCATACGACACCGACACCACAAGGTATTCGCGGTTGTCTTCCTGCCGCGGGCAGTTCTGCATGGTGAAGCGGTAGCCGGGCGCCATGCCGCGCACGTTGGTGTGGCCGATGTCGCGCTCGGCCTGCGCCTGCGCTTCCTCCAGGCGGATGCGCGAGTAGTGCTCGCCCTGTTCGGCCTCGCTGAAGCCGCCGAGCCATTCGTACATCTCGTACTGGCCGTGCTCGTTGCCGCGCGGCTGGCTGCGCATGTTCATCAGGTCGGCGCGGGGCTTCTTGAAGTCGAAGTCGTCCACCACGTAGCTGCCGGGGCGGATCTCCTCGGTGACCTGCCACTGGTCGATCACTTCCTGCCGCGGGTCGGCGCCGCGGTCGGCGGCCAGGTAGCCGATCTTCGCGTAGCCGGGCAGGGTCTCGTGCGCGCCGATGTCGTCGGCCAGCACCAGCGTGTGCTGGCCCTTCTCGTGCGTGAAGTAGTAGTAGATGCCTTCGTGCTCCATGAGGCGGCTCACGAAGGCGAAGTCCGTTTCCTGGTACTGGACGCAGTACTCCCACTGCCTGTAGCTCGCGCTGAGCTTCTTCTCGAAGGCAAAGCCGTAGTCCGCAAACACCTCTTCGAGGATGTCGACCACCGACTTGTTCTGGAATATCTTGCAGTCGCTGGTGCGCGTGAGATACCAGAGCCATGGCCGCACCGTGGCGCGGTAGACCACGTAGCGCGAGGCGCCGTCCTCCTTGCCGATCATCGTGAAGCGGACGATCTGCCCGTTCAGGAAGCGCGGCGCGCCCGCAGTCTGTATCTCCAGCGCCAGCGGCTTGCCCAGCACGGCCTTCATGTCGATCGACATGCTGGGACTCAGCAGTTCGACCTCGAACTCGAACAGCTGCGACAGCCCCTCGGTTCCGTGCATCGAACGGAACATGAGCTGGTCTTCGCCCAGCGGCGTGTGTGCGCGTACGACTCGGGGCATGCGAAAAACTCCCTTGCTCAAGACAGCACCTCCTGCACCAGCATCGCCCACTGCGTGGCGGCCGAAGCAGTGATTGCGAACTTATGTTTGAAGCGCTCGTTCACCGGTGAACCCGCATGGGGCCAGGGGTGCTTCATCGTTGTGCCTTTTGCGTCTGGCATGTGCGCTTCTTTGCAAGTAGCAGGCCAGCGCGGGCCGGGCCTCATGCCGCGTTGCGGCTTCGGCGCCGCCGCCTGTAGGATGTGCGAATGACCCAGCACATCGGAATCGTCGGGTGCTCCGCCGAAGGCGCGGCGCTCTGCTACCAGACCATCTGCGTGGAAGGGGCCGAGCTGCTCGGCCCGCATGCGCATCCTGAAGTGGCCATGCACACGCCCTCGCTTTCGGACTACATGGCGCACATCTACCGCGGCGACTGGCATGGCGTGGGCGAGGTGATGCTGGCCTCGGCGAGCAAGCTCGCGAAGATCGGTGCCGACTTTCTCGTCTGCCCCGACAACACGATCCACCAGGCGCTGCCCTTCATCGAGGCGCGTTCGCCGCTGCCGTGGCTGCACATTGCCGAGTGCGTGGCCGACGAGGCCGCGCAGCGCGGCTTCCGGCGCCTGGCCATCACCGGCACGCGCTGGCTGGTCGACAGCGAGGTCTATCCCGAGAAGCTCTCGGCCCGGGGGCTCGAATACGTCCGGCCCACGGCCCTGGAGCGCGAGGAGATCAACCGCATCATCATGGACGAGCTGGTGCGCGGTGTGTTCACGCCCGACGCGGTGCTGGCGTTCCGGCGCGTGATCCAGCGCATGAAGGACGAAGACGGCTGCGATGCGGTGGTGCTCGGCTGCACCGAGATTCCGCTCATCATGAACGACGTGAATTCGCCGCTGCCCACGCTCGACTCCACGCGGCTCTTGGCGCGCGCGGCGCTGCGGCGCGCCGCGGCCTGAAGCGCCGGCCGCCTCAGCCGGCCAGGAACTGCTCGATCAATCCCGCCACGCGCTGCGGCTGGTCGTGGTGCAGCATGTGGCCCGCGTCGGCCAGCTGCTCGATGCGCACCGACGGCACGGACTTCAGCCGCTCGTGGAATTCTTCGAGCGTGTAGCGGTTCTTCCACCAGCCGTGCAGGCTGTCGTCGGCGGCCTCGATCATCAGCGTGGGCGCCGAGATCCGTGCATAGAGCGCAAGCGTTTCGTCGACCCGGAAGATGTTCGCGTTGATGATCTTGTGCGCGGCGTCGCCGAGGATCTGCCAGCGCTCGCTGCCGTCGGGCTGCAGCTGGAGCGCGGACCAGTGGCTCGCGAGCCAGCCGGCCTTGTCGGGCGTGAGGCGCGGGTTGGTCTTCATGAGCCGCCGCGCCACGCCGTCCACACCCGAGTAGCCCGCCAGCGCCATCTCGCCGCGGTGCAGGCGCTTGAGCTCGTCGATCCATTGGCCGTAGCGCGCGGGCGCTTCCTCGGGCTTGCGCGCCGGCATGCCAAAGCCTTCGAGGTTGACGAGGCGGCGGATGCGCGCGGGCCGGGTGCCCGCGTAGTGCATGGCGACATTGCCGCCCATGCTGTGGCCGACCAGGTCGACCGGCCGCGCCGCATCGCCTTCGCCCGCGTAGTGGTCGAGCAGCCATTCGAGATCGGCCAGGTAGTCGGGCAGCCAGTAGTTGTCGACACCGCCGCCGTCGGTGAGGCCGAAGCCGCGCCAGTCGGGCGCGACGATGAAGCGTTCTTCGGCCAGCGCATCGACCACGAACTGCCAGGAGGCCGCCACGTCCATCCAGCCGTGCAGCAGCACCAATGGCGGCTTGTGGGGCGAGGCCTCGCCCCAGAGACGCACGTGGTAGCGGAGATTGCGCACGGGCACGAATTCGCTGCGCGAGGGGCGGAGGGCTTGGTACATGGGCGCCGATGATACGGAGCCGGGCGGCGGGCCGCAGTCCGGCACAGGACAGCACGCGTCCGGGTTTTGGCTGCGCCGCGAGCGCGCCGCGGAGGAGGGCGGTAGCATCCCGCGCATGAAAAAAATCCAACTCGGCCAGAGCGACCTGCACGTCACCCCCATCTGCCTGGGCACCATGACCTTCGGCGAACAGGTGGACGAGCCCACCTCCCACGCCATCCTGAGCCGCTCGCTCGAGCGCGGTGTCGACTTCATCGACACGGCCGAGATGTACTCGGTGCCCACGCGCCAGGAAACCTACAGCGTCACCGAAACCATCATCGGCAACTGGTTTGCGGCCAACCCCGGTGCACGGCAGAAGCTCGTGCTCGCCACCAAGGTGGCCGGCCCGCTGCGCAACACGCCGTGGGTGCGCGAAGGCGTGGGCATGACGGCGGCCGACATCGTGGCCTCGTGCAACGCGAGCCTGAAGCGCCTGAAGACCGACGTCATCGACCTGTACCAGATCCACTGGCCCGAGCGCCATGTGCCGGCCTTCGGCAACATCTACTACGACCCGGCCAAGGAGGTCTCGCAGACCCCGATCCTGGAGCAGCTCGAAGCCCTCGGCGGACTGGTGAAGGCCGGCAAGGTGCGCGCGATTGGCCTGTCGAACGAAACGCCCTACGGCGTGCACGAGTTCGTGCGGCTGGCCGAGCAGCACGGGCTGCCGCGCGTGGCCACGGTGCAGAACGTCTACAACCTGGCGAGCCGCGGCGTCGAGAACGGGCTGGACGAGACGATGCACCGGCTGGGCGTGTCGCTGCTGGCCTATTCGCCGCTGGCCTACGGCCTGCTCACCGGCAAGTACGACCAGAGCGGCATCACCGGGCCCGATGCGCCCCAGGACGCGCGCATCGCGCGCTACGAGTCGGTGCGCAAGCTGCGCTGGGGCCGCCCCGATGCGCTGAAGGCCGCGCGCCTGTACAACCAGCTCGCGCGCGACAACGGCCTGACGCCCACGCAGCTTGCGCTGGCCTTCTGCTACACCAAGTGGCAGGTGGCAAGCACCATCATCGGCGTGACGACGGTGGCGCAGCTGGACGAAGACATCGATGCCTACGGCACCACGCTCTCGCCCGAGGTGCTGGCCGAGATCGACAGGATCCGGTGGGAGATCCGGGACCCGGCGGCGTGAGCGCCGCGCCGGGCCGCCCCAAGCAAGCTCGCTCCCGCTTGGCGGGAAGGCGCGCAGCGCCAAGGGTGCACCAGTGAGCAAGAAGGCACACGTTTCCGAAACCCCCGCGACGCAGCTGCTGCGCGCGAACAAGGTCGCCTTCACCGAGCATCCGTACGAATACCTGGAGCACGGCGGCGCGCAGCACAGCGCGGCCGTGCTGGGCTTCGATCCCTTCACGGTGGTGAAGACGCTGGTGATGCAGGACCAGGACGCCAGGCCGCTGATCGTGCTGATGCACGGCAACCGCACGGTGTCGACCAAGAACCTCGCGCGGCAGATCGGCGCCAAGTCGGTCGAGCCCTGCAAGCCCGAGGTCGCGCAGCGCCACAGCGGCTACATGGTGGGCGGCACTTCGCCCTTCGGCACGCGGCGCGCAATGCCGGTGTACATCGAATCGACCATCCTCGAACTGCCGAGGATCGCGATCAACGGCGGGCGGCGCGGCTACCTCGTGGGCATCGACCCGCAGGTGTGCGTCGCCCTGCTCGGCGCCACGCCGGTGCAGTGCGCGCTGGCAGAATAGCCGGCGTCGCCGAACAAGAACAACCATTCCTCCCCGCGGAGCGCCGCCTTGAGCTTTCATCTGCCGTCTTTCATCGCCATCGTGGCTTCGTACCTGATCGGCTCGCTGTCCTTTGCGGTCATCGTGAGCAAGGCGCTCGGCATGGCCGATCCGCGCAGCTACGGCAGCGGCAACCCCGGTGCCACCAACGTGCTGCGCTCGGGCAACAAGGGCGCGGCGCTGGCCACGCTGCTGCTCGATGCGCTCAAGGGCTGGCTGCCGGTGTTCCTGATCCGCCATTTCGGCGCCCAGTGGGGCCTGGGTGAAGGCGTGGCCGCGCTGGCCGGCCTGGCGGCCTTCCTGGGCCACCTCTACCCCGTGTTCTTCGGCTTCCAGGGCGGCAAGGGCGTGGCCACGGCGGCCGGCGTGCTGGTGGGCATCGCGCCCTGGCTGGGGCTCGCGACCGGCGCCACCTGGCTGATCATCGCGGTGTTCTTCCGCTATTCGTCGCTGTCGTCGCTGGTGGCGGCCTTCTTTGCGCCGGCCTATTACCTGTTGGGCGGCAATATTGCGTGGCCGCTCGACCGCACGGTGCTGATTGCGATCATCATCATGAGTCTGCTGCTGGTCTGGCGGCACCGCGAGAACATCCGCCGGCTCGCGGCCGGCACGGAGTCGAAACTCGGCTCGAAGAAAAAGGCTTGATAAACACCATGGCATCCATCACACGCTTCCACGTCGGCCCGCGCCTCTCCGAAACAGCCGTGCACAACGGCACCATCTACCTGGCGGGCCAGGTGCCCGACGACACCACGCAGGACATCCGCGGCCAGACCACCCAGGTGCTGGCCATGGTCGACCGCCTGCTCGCCGAGGCCGGCAGCGACAAGTCGCGCATCCTCATGACGCAGATCTTCCTGGCCGACATCACCGACATCGCGGCCATGAACGAGGTGTGGGATGCCTGGATTCCCGCCGGCAACACCCCGCCGCGCGCAACGGTGCAGGCCAAGATGGCCAATGCGGCCTACAAGATCGAGATCGTGGTCACGGCCGCCCAGGCCTGACGCGGGCGGTCAATAGCGTTTTTCGAGGACCATCTGGTCCGCGTCGCGGCGCATCGAGAAACGGTTGATGAAGCTGTTGCCCAGCAGCACGAAGGGCATGGGCTGCGGCGAGACGATGGCGTCGATGTCGTACACCTCCACGTCGCCCACGCGCACCGATTGCAGCCGCAGCTTGTAGCCGCTGGACACGCCGTTGGCGGTGCTCATCTGGATGCGCTGCCCCTTGCTGTAGTCCAGGCCGATGCGCTGGGCATCGTCGGCCGACAGGGCGATAGAAGTGGCGCCCGTGTCGAGCATGAAGGTGACGGGGCGGCCGTTGATGGCGCCCTGCGTCATGAAATGGCCGCGGCTGTCGGCCGGCAGCACGATGCGGCTGCCGCCACCGGTGCCTCCCCCGCCGCCAATGCTGACCGGCGTGTCCATGCGCAGATTGACGCGCTTGCCCTCGAGTTCGACCACCGCCTGCTCGGCCTGCAGCGACACCAGCTTCACGCCCTGGAAGGTCTCGCCGACCGCCACCGTCTTGGGCGGCGCGCCGTTCACGATCAGGATCGCGCGGCTGCCGATGGTGCCGGTCAGCATCACGGAGCTGGCCGCATGCGCCCCTGCAGCGGCAGCCAGCAGCTGCGCTGCGACGACGAGGGCCTTCATTTGCGGCTCAGTCGCGGAAGTTGTTGAAAGACAGCGGCATGTCGGGCACGTCTTTCTTGATGAGTGCCATGGCCGCCTGCAGGTCGTCGCGCTTGGCGCCGGTGATGCGCACCGCGTCGCCCTGGATGGCCGCCTGCACCTTGAGCTTGCTGTCCTTGATGATGCGGGTGATCTTCTTGGCCTGCTCGGACTCGATGCCGCTCTTGACCTTGATGACCTGCTTGACCTTGTCGCCGCCGATCTTCTGAACGTCGCCCTTGTCGAGGAAGCGCACGTCGACGCTGCGCTTGGTGAGCTTGGCGCGCAGGATGTCCTCGACCTGCACGAGCTGGAACTCGGCGTCGCCGATCATGGTGATTTCCTTGTCCTTGAGCTCGACGGCGGCGGCCGTGCCCTTGAAATCGAAGCGCGTTGCGATTTCCTTGGCGGTGTTTTCGACCGCATTCTTCACTTCGGGCAGATTGGGCTCGCAGACGGTATCGAAAGACGGCATGGGCTCTCCTGAATTCACGGGTGCTGGATGCGACAATTCTCCCATGATCGTGGAGAACAACGTCCCGCTGCAGCCGTACAACAGCTTCGGCATCGTCGCGCGCGCGCAGAACCTCGCGCGCATCGCCAGCGAGGCGGACGTGGCCGAGCTGCGGGCCAACCCCCGCTGGCGCGATGCGCCGCGCTTCGTGCTGGGCGGCGGCAGCAACATCGTGCTCACCGGCGACGTCAAGCCGCTGGTGCTGAAGGTCGAGATCAAGGGGCTGCGGCTGGTCGAGGAAACCCCGCGCGCCTGGATCGTGGAGGCCGGCGCGGGCGAAATCTGGCACGACGCGGTGCAATGGATGCTCGAGCGCGGCTACCCGGGGCTCGAGAACCTGGCGCTTATTCCGGGCACCGTGGGCGGCGCGCCGGTGCAGAACATCGGCGCCTACGGCGTCGAGCTGCAGGACCGCTTCGATTCGCTCGATGCCATCGACCTGGACACCGGGCGCGGTTTCACGCTCGACGCCGCGCAGTGCGCCTTCGGCTACCGCGACTCGGTGTTCAAGCATGTGCGCAGCGGCCCCAACGACTTCGGCCTGTCGGGCCGGGCGCTGATCACCCGTGTGCGCTTTCGCCTGCCCAAGCCCTGGAAAGCCGTGGTGGGCTACCTCGACCTCGAGCGCAAGATGGAAGAAACCGGCAACTTCACGCCCAGCGCCACCGATGTGTTCGACTGGGTCTGCGCCATCCGCCGCGCCAAGCTGCCCGACTGGCGCGTGCTCGGCAACGCCGGCAGCTTCTTCAAGAACCCCACGGTCACGCCCGAGCAGTGCGCCGACATCATTGCGCGCGACCCCAAGATCGTGCACTACCCGATGGACGACGGCAGCATCAAGCTCGCGGCCGGCTGGCTCATCGACGCCTGCGGCTGGAAGGGCAAGTCGGTCGGCAATGCCGGCGTCTACGAACGGCAGGCGCTGGTGCTGGTGAACCGCGGCGGCCTCGAGAACCCGGTCACGGGCGGCGAGGTCATGACCCTGGCCAAGGCCATCCAGACCAGCGTGTACGAGCGCTTCGGCATCCGGCTGGAGCCGGAGCCGGTGGTCGTCTGACGGCATGGATCTCGACTTCCTGCACCTGAACTACCGGCGGCGCATTGCCGCCTTGATCTGGACCCGGCGGGCGGTGGTGGCGGGCGCCTTCGTTACGGTGTTCTTCGCCTTGCGCCACGGCCGGCTGGCGCTGGTGCCGTTGATCCTGGCCGCCTGGGCGCTGGCGGCCGCGCTCGGCTTCATGGAAACCAGCCTGCGCCGCCAGTTCATCCGCGAGGCCCGGCTGCCGCCCTTCCTGGCCGGCAAGCTGCGCGCGGCCCATCCCGGCCTGAGCCAGCGCGACGCCGAACTGGTGCTGCGCGGGCTGCGCCAGTTCTTCATGGCGCATTTGCGCAGCGGCCGCAAGTTCGTCGCCATGCCGTCCAAGGTGGTCGATACGGCCTGGCACGAGTTCATCCTGCACACGCAGGGCTACCAGAACTGGTGCAAGGCCGCCTTCGGCGGCATGCTGCACCACAGCCCGGCCGAGGTGCTGGGCAAGGACCCGAAGCGCAACGACGGCCTGCGCCGCAGCTGGTACTGGGCCTGCAAGGAGGAAAGCATCGATCCGCGCGCGCCGGCGCGCCTGCCGCTCCTGTTCGCGCTGGACGTGAAGTTCGGCATCCCGGGCGGCTTCGACTACGTGCCCGACTGCAGGGCGGTCGACCGGCATGCCGGCTCCGATGCCCATTGCGGCACCAGCTTCGGCGACTCGTCGTCCGATGGCGGCGGCTCGGGCGATGCCGGCGGCTTCGGCGGCAGCGAATCGAGCAGCGGCGGCGGCGATGGCGGCGGGGGAGGGGATTCGTCCGGCGGCGACGGCGGCGGTTGTGGCGGCGGGTGCGGGGGTGGCGGCGGCGATTGACCGGCCGGAGCGGCGCACCAGGCGTACGCACCAAAGCAAACGGGCCCGCGAGGGCCCGTTCGTCATTGGAGAAAGCGCGTGGCGCTTACTTGGTCTCGTCGTCGTTCGAGAGCCGCGGCACCGCGGTGCCCTGGCCCGGCGACAGCAACCCGGTGCGGGTGTAGATCGCGAGCTTCTCGCGCGTGTCGACGATGTCGAGGTTGCGCATCGTGAGCTGGCCGATGCGGTCCAGCGGCGTGAACGCGCCCGCGACCTTCTCCATGCTCAGGCGCTCGGGCTTGTAGGTGAGGTTGGGCGAGACGGTGTTGAGAATCGAATAGTCGTTGCCGCGGCGCAGCTCGATCGTCACTTCGCCGGTGACGGCGCGCGCCACCCAGCGCTGTGCGGTCTCGCGCAGCATGATGGCCTGAGGATCGAACCAGCGGCCCTGGTAGAGCAGGCGGCCGAGCTTGCGGCCGTGGTCGCGGTACTGCTCGATGGTGTCTTCGTTGTGGATGCCGGTCACCAGGCGCTCATAGGCGATGAACAGCAGCGCGAGGCCCGGAGCCTCGTAGATGCCGCGGCTCTTGGCCTCGATGATGCGGTTCTCGATCTGGTCGCTCATGCCCAGGCCGTGCCGGCCGCCGATGCGGTTGGCTTCCAGGATCAGCTCGACGAGGTTCGCATGTTCGACGCCGTTGAGGGCGACCGGGCGGCCTTCCTCGAAGCGCACGCTGACCGTCTCGCGCTTGACCTCGACCTCGTCCTTCCAGAACGCCACGCCCATGATCGGCTGCACGATCTGCATGCCGCTGTCGAGGTTCTCCAGGTCCTTGGCCTCGTGCGTCGCGCCGAGCATGTTGGAGTCGGTGCTGTAGGCCTTCTCGGCCGACATCTTGTAGCCGAAGCCGGCCTTGGTCATGAAGGCCGACATCTCGGCCCGGCCGCCGAGCTCGTCGATGAACAGCTGGTCGAGCCAGGGCTTGTAGATCTTGAGGTTCGGGTTGGTGAGCAGGCCGTAGCGGTAGAAGCGCTCGATGTCGTTGCCCTTGTAGGTGCTGCCGTCGCCCCAGATGTGGACGTCGTCTTCCTTCATGGCCGACACCAGCATGGTGCCGGTCACCGCGCGGCCGAGCGGCGTGGTGTTGAAGTAGGTGACGCCGGCGGTGGTGACGTGGAAGGCGCCGGCCTGCAGCGCGGCAATGCCTTCGTTGGCGAGCTGCGCGCGGCAGTCGATCAGGCGGGCGTTCTCGGCGCCGTAGAGCATCGCCTTGCGCGGGATCTCGTCGTAGTCGGGCTCGTCGGGCTGGCCGAGGTTGGCGGTGTAGGCATAGGGAATCGCGCCCTTCAGCTTCATCCAGTGCAGTGCCGCGCTGGTGTCCAGGCCGCCCGAAAAGGCAATGCCGACCTTCTGGCCGGCGGGAACGTTTTGGAGAATGGTCGACATGTGGGTGTTCCGTTTGTGGTGGCGCTGTTCAATGACTCATGGCGTCGGTGCCGCGCTCTGTGCCGGGGATACCGTGGAACCGGCTTTGCCGGGCCACTGGTATCGCCCCCTGCAAGGGGGTTGGCGAAGCGACACGAAGTGCGCGGAGCTTGGGGGTTTATCCAAAGTGGCAGATGTAGCTGTAGGGCTCGCCAGTGACCCGGATCTGGAAGCTCGAATTGCCCGGCACGCTGAACTTCTGGCCGGCGCCCGAGGCGATCCATTCGGTGGTTCCCGCCAGCTGGTATTCGCAGCTGCCGGCGGTGCCTTCCATGATCTCGGGCGCGCCGGTGTTGAAGGTCAGGGTGGACGGAAGGATCACGCCGACCGATTTCTTGGTGCCGTCGGCCAGCGTGAGGCTGTGGCTCACGCACTTGCCGTCGAAATACACATTGGCCTTGGTCGCCACTGCGGCGCTGTTGAGAGTGTCGGTAGTCGTCGTCATTGGATGGCGCCGGCGCATGCGCGGTCGGCTTGTCGAGGACGCGCCACCGCGGCGGCGCACCCCTTGGGGGTTGGAAAAGTCCTCGATTTTAGGGCTTGGCCGGCACCGCCAGCCCGGCCCGCCGCATCGGGCGGCTCAGCGCCAGTGGCGGTAGCCGTATCCGCGGTAGCCGCCCCAGCCCCTCGAGTACCCCAGGTTGAGCGAAATGCCCACCGGCGGGTAGGCATAGGGATAGGCGTAGGGATAGGTGTAGGCAGGCTGCACGTAGACGGGCGGCGCATACACCGGTGCCGGCTGCACGTAGACCGGCGCCGGCGCATTGGAGACCACCACGCCCGGCTCGGGCACGACGTTGTCCCAGGGCGCGCCGTCCGGCTGCGCGTATTGCGGCTGCTGCTGTTGGTACTGCTGCTGATACTGTTGTTGCTGGCCGCCGTTGTTGGCCTCGACGGGGTAGGGCTGCAACTGCGGCTGCGGCGCCACAGGCGAGGTCGTCACGCCATAGGCGCCGACCTCGACCGGGATGGTCGCGCCCGGCCGGCTGTTGGTGCGGGTGGTGTACTGGCGGCCGTTGTATTCGTAGGTGACGTTGTAGCTCACGTCGCTGCCGGTCGTCTCGCGGATCGGGGTGGCCGAAATCACCCGGGCCTGGACCACTTGCTGGGCCTGCACCACGCTGGCGCCGGTCGCCAGCAGGCCGGCCACGGAAAGACCCGCAAGGGTGCGAAAAACGTGCTTGTTCATGGTGTTCTCTCCTGCAGATCGAGGTTGGAGGCCGGCCGGCAAGGCGGGGTTCCGGCATTTACACGGCATTCACGGCGTTCACGGTGGCCCAGGCTTCGGCATCGAACCCCGTCGTAACGCCGGTTTTCGGGCCCCAGTTGACCACCGGCCGCTTGATCAGGCTCGGGTTGGCCAGCAGCATGGCGCGCGCCGAGGCGGCGTCGACCACCGCGTTGCGGGTGGCTTCGTCGAGCTTGCGCCAGGTGGTGCCGCGGCGGTTGACCAGCGCCTCCCAGCCGGGCTTCCTGAGCCACTGGTCGAGCTCGGCCTCGGGCACGCCCTGTTTCTTGAAGTCATGGAAGGTGTAGGCCACGCCGTGGTCGTCGAGCCAGGTGCGGGCGCGCTTGACGGTGTCGCAGTTCGGAATGCCGTAGAGGGTTGTCATGGACGCCAATGATGCCGATAAAACGTGGGGCGCCGGGCGCTTTGCGGGTCGGCGACAATGCCGGGCTCCATGGAAACCCTTAACGACTGGCTCGCGCGCGCCGAGCAACTCCATCCCAAGAACATCGAGCTCGGCCTCGACCGCGCCAAGGAAATGGCCTCCCGGATGGGCCTGCGCTTCGACTGCCCGGTGATCACCGTGGCCGGCACCAACGGCAAGGGTTCGACCTGCGCCATGCTCGAATCGATCCTCACGCACGCCGGCTACCGCACGGCGGTGTTCACGTCGCCGCACCTGGTGCGCTTCGAGGAGCGGCTGCGGCTGGCGGGCGAAGCGGTCGATGCTTCCAAACTGATAGCAAACTTCGAGGCGGTGGAAGTGGCCCGGGGCGACATGCCCCTGACGTACTTCGAATTCACCACGCTGGGCATCCTGCGCTGCATGATCGAGGAAAAGCCGGACGTGGCCATCCTGGAAGTCGGCCTCGGCGGCCGGCTCGATGCGGTCAACATCATCGACACCGATTGCGCGGTCATCACCAGCATCGACCTCGACCACATGGACTATCTCGGGCCCGACCGCGAAAGCATCGGCTTCGAGAAGGCCGGCATCATGCGCGCGGGCAAGCCCGCCATCGTGAGCGACCCGATGCCGCCGCAAAGCGTCGTCGACCATGCAGCAGCCGTCGGCGCCGACCTCTGGCGCTTCGGGCACGACTTCAATGTGTCGGGCGACAAGCAGCAGTGGGGCTGGTCGGGCCGCGGGCGGCGCTACAGCGGGCTGGCCTATCCCGCGCTGCGCGGCGCCAACCAGCTGCTCAATGCCGCCGGCGTGCTCGCGGCGCTCGAGGCGCTGCGGCCCCGGCTGCCGATCACCGCGCAGGCGGTGCGCACGGGGCTCGCGATGGTCGAGCTGCCCGGCCGCTTCCAGATCGTGCCGGGCGAGCCCGCGCTGGTGCTCGATGTGGCGCACAACGCCCACGCGGTCGCGGCGCTGGCGGAGAACCTCGACGCGATGGGTTTCTACCCCACCACGCATGGCGTGTTCGGCGTCATGGCCGACAAGGACCTGGCCCCGATCCTCGCGCGCATCGGCCCGATGATCGACCGCTGGTACTTCACCGACCTGCCGACCCAGCGCGCCGCCAAGGCCGCAGATCTGCTCGCGAGCTGGCAGGCGCAGAACACGCGCACCGACGTGTCCGGCAGCGTGCATGCGAACCCGATGGAGGCGCTGCGCGCAGCCATCGAGCGCGCGGACCCCGCTGATAGAATCGTGGTCTTCGGATCGTTCTTCACCGTGGGTGGCGTGCTGGAGCATGGCACTCCGCGGCTGCAAGCCAAACACCTGCTGCCCGGCGGCTGATCGCCGGCCCGTCCGCACCATCTGGCACACACCTCGCTGCACTCCTTCAGGGATCGAACTTCATGGCGTTTTTCAAGTTCCGCACGCGCGGCCAGCAAGGCAACGAAGGACGCAGCGCACCGGCCGCCGTCCCCGCGGAAAGTGTCGAAACCATGCGGCGCCGTGCGCGCCACCGGCTGGTGGGCGCGGCGGTCCTGGTGCTGCTTGGCGTGATCGGATTCCCGCTGCTGTTCGATACCCAGCCGCGCCCGGTCGCGGTCGACATTCCGATCGAGATTCCCGACCGCAACAAGGTCAAGCCGCTGCCCGTGCCCGCCACGCCGGCACCCGCCGCACCGGCGACCGGCGCGGCCGATCCCGGCGCCCGCGTGGCCGCTGCACCGTCGGGCAGCGGCGGCATGATCACCGAGAGCGCCGACGGCACCGAGATAACCGATCCCGGCAAGCCGGCGGCCAGCACGCCTCCGGCCGAGACCCGGCCCGCGGCCGAGGCCAAGCCGGAGCGCAAGCCAGAACCCAAGCCCGAGCCCAAGCCGGAACACAAACCCGAGCCGAAGCCCAAGCCCGAAGCCAAGCCGGAAGCCAAACCCGAAGCCAAGCCCGCCGCCCCCAAGCCGGCCTCGGCTGACGACGGCAACCGCGCGCGTGCCTTGCTCGAAGGCAAGCCGTCCAACACCAGCACCAAGCCCGCTGCGTCCGAAGACGGCGGCCGCTTCGTGGTGCAGGTCGGCGCCTTTGCCGATGCCGACAAGGCCCGCGAGGTGCGGCAGAAACTCGAGAAGGCCGGCCTCAAGACCTATGTGCACGTGGCCAAGACGGCCGATGGCGAGCGCACGCGTGTGCGTGTCGGCCCGTTCGGCTCGCGTGCCGAGGCGGACAAGGCCGCCGAGAAGGTCAAGGGCTTGTCTTTGTCGGCTGCCATCCTCACGTTGTAGTAGCCATCGCCCGCCGCCGTGGCCCTGCTCGACTGGATCGCCGTCACGCTCGTCGTCGTGTCGATGCTGTTCGGCCTGGTGCGCGGCCTGGTGTTCGAGGTGATTTCGCTGGTGGGCTGGGTGGCTGCATTCATTGCCGCCCAGTGGCTGGCGTCGGATGTGGCGGCCTGGCTGCCCTTCGGCGACCCGCAGGCCACCTGGCGCTATCCGCTGGCCTTCGTGCTGGTGTTCGTCGGGGTGGCGTTCGGCGTGGGCCTGGTGGCGGCGCTGACGCGAAAGCTGATTGCGGCTGTCGGCCTCAGGCCGGTGGACCGGATATTGGGTGGGGCCTTCGGGGCGGCGCGGGGCGTGGTTGCCCTGCTCGTGCTGGCGGTCATTGTTCATTTGCTGGCGTTGAGCGACAGTGCCTGGTGGCACGAATCGCACAGCGCCAATGTTCTCGATGCGGCATTGCAGGGCCTGAAACCCGCGCTGCCTGAAAAGTTGGCAAGCTACCTGCCCTGAGAGGAATCGTTCATGTGTGGAATCGTCGGCGTTGTCAGCAACGCACCCGTCAATCAGCTGCTCTATGACGCCTTGCTGCTGCTGCAGCACCGCGGCCAGGATGCGGCCGGCATCGTCACCCTGCTGGAGCGCAAGTTCTTCATGCACAAGGCCAAGGGCATGGTGCGCGACGTGTTCCGCACGCGCAACATGCGCGCGCTGCCGGGCAGCGTGGGCCTGGGCCAGGTGCGCTACCCGACCGCGGGCAACGCCTACAGCGAGGAAGAGGCGCAGCCCTTCTACGTGAACGCGCCCTTCGGCATCGTGCTGGTGCACAACGGCAACCTGACCAACGCGCATGCGCTGCGCTCGGAGCTGTTCTCCACCGACCACCGCCACACCAACACCGAGAGCGACTCCGAAGTGCTGCTCAACGTGCTGGCCCACGAGATCGAGCGTTCCTCGCGCGGCGTGCCGTTGCATCCGGCCGAGGTGTTTGCCGCTGTCAAGAATGTCTACAAGCGCCTGCGCGGCTCGTACGCCGTGGTGTCGCTGATCGCCGGCCACGGCCTGCTGGCCTTCCGTGACCCCTACGGCATCCGTCCGCTGTGCATGGGCCGCAGCGCCGACGGCACCGTGATGGTGGCGAGCGAATCGGTGGCGCTCGAAGGCTCGGGCCACGTGTTCGAGCGCAACATCGAGCCGGGCGAAGCGGTGTTCATCGACCTCGAAGGCAACGTGCATTCGATGCAGTGCGCCGAAGGGGCGACGCTCAACCCGTGCATCTTCGAATTCGTCTACCTGGCCCGGCCCGACTCGGTGCTCGACGGCATTTCGGTCTACCAGGCGCGGCTCAACCTGGGCGAAACGCTGGCCAAGCGCGTGGTGTCCACCGTGCCGCCGAACCAGATCGACGTGATCATTCCCATCCCCGAATCGAGCCGGCCGAGCGCCACGCAGCTCGCGCACCTGCTCGGCGTGCCGTACCGCGAAGGCTTCGTGAAGAACCGCTACGTGGGCCGCACCTTCATCATGCCGGGGCAGGGCGTGCGCAAGAAGTCGGTGCGCCAGAAGCTCAACGTGATTGCCAGCGAGTTCAAGGGCCGCAACGTGCTGCTGGTGGACGATTCCATCGTGCGCGGCACCACCAGCCGCGAGATCGTCCAGATGGCGCGCGACGCCGGTGCGCGAAAGGTCTACCTGGCCAGCGCGGCGCCGCCCGTGCGCTACCCCAACGTCTACGGCATCGACATGCCCACCAAGGACGAGCTGGTCGCGCACGACCGCACCGTCGAGCAGATCCGCGAGCTGATCGGCTGCGACGCGCTGATCTACCAGGACGTCGACGCCATGAAGCGCGCCATCGGCTCGCTCAACCCCAAGCTCGACGGCTTCGATGCCTCCTGCTTCGACGGCGTGTACGTGACCGGCGACATCGACACCGAAGCCATCTCGCGCATGAACGGCAACCGTCCGCGCGTCGAGGAGACCGAAGAAGATTCTTCGCGCCTGGCGCTTCCCAACCACAGCGAGTGAGAGCCGAAGAAGTGACCGACGAACGAACCCTGCCGCCCGGGCTGCACCGCGACACGCTCGCGCTGCGCACCGGCCTGGCGCCGAGCCAGCACGGCGAGCACTCCGAAGCGCTGTTCCTGACCAGCGGCTTCGTGCAGCCCGATGCCGAGACCTCGGCGCGCCGCTTTGCCGGCACCGAGCAGGGCTTCACCTACTCGCGCACCTCCAACCCCACCGTCACCAGCTTCGAGCAGCGCCTGGCCGCGCTCGAAGGCACGGAAGCCGCCATCGGCGCTTCCACCGGCATGGGCGCGATCCTCATGATGTGCATGGGCCTGCTCAAGGCCGGCGACCACGTGGTGTGCTCGCGCTCGGTGTTCGGCTCCACGCTCAACCTGTTCGGCAAGGAGTTTGCCAAGTTCGGCGTCGAGACCACCTTCGTCTCGCAGACCGACGTGGCCGAATGGCGCGCAGCCCTGAAGCCCAACACCAGGCTGCTGTTCGCCGAAACGCCGACCAATCCGCTGACCGAGGTCTGCGACATCCGGGCGCTGGCCGACCTGGCGCACGGCGCCGGCGCGCTGCTCGCGGTCGACAACTGCTTCTGCACGCCCGTGCTGCAGCGCCCGGCCGAACTGGGGGCCGACCTCATCATCCATTCGGGCACCAAGTACCTCGACGGCCAGGGCCGCGTGATGGCCGGCGCGATCTGCGGCCCCTCCAAGCTCATCGTCGACGTGTTCGGCCCGGTGGTGCGCACCGCCGGCATGGCGCTCTCGCCGTTCAACGCGTGGGTGGTGCTCAAGGGCCTCGAGACGCTGGGCATCCGCATGCAGGCGCAGTGCGCCAATGCGCTGGCTGTCGCGCAGTGGCTCGAAACGCAGCCCGGCATCGCACGCGTCTACTACCCCGGCCTGGCCTCGCACGCCCAGCACGAACTGGCCATGCGCCAGCAGTCGGGGCAGGGCGGGGCGGTGCTGTCGTTCGACGTGGTCGGCGACACGCCGGAGGCGGCGCGCGCCAATGCCTTCCACGTGATCAACAGCACGCGCGTGGTGAGCATCGCCACCAACCTGGGCGACACTAAGACCATCATCACGCACCCCGGCACCACCTCGCATGGCCGCCTGACCGAAGCACAGCGCCAGGCCGCCGGCATCAGCCAGGGGCTCATCCGCCTCGCGGTCGGCCTGGAGCACATCGACGACATCAAGGCCGACCTGCTGCGTGGCCTGGGCACCCTGAAATCCTGATTGATCCATGACCGGCAAAGTTCGCACCCGCATCGCTCCGTCTCCCACCGGCTTCCTTCACCTGGGCACGGCCCGCACCGCGCTCTACTCGTGGGCCTATGCACGCCATCACGGCGGCGAGTTCGTGCTGCGCATCGAGGACACCGACGTGGCCCGCTCCACGCAGGACTCGACCGACCAGATCCTCGCTTCGATGCACTGGCTCGGACTGGACTACGACGAAGGCCCCATCTACCAGATGCAGCGCCTGGAGCGCTACCGCGAAGTCATCGCGCAGATGCTCGCGGCCGGCACGGCCTACCACTGCTACTGCACGCCCGCCGAGCTCGACGAAATGCGCGAGGCGCAGCGCGCGCGCGGCGAGAAGACGCTGTACGACCGCCGCTGGCGCCCCGAGCCCGGCAAGGTGCTGCCGCCCGTGCCCGAAGGCGTGCCGCCGGTGGTGCGCTTTTGCAACCCGCCCGAAGGCGACGTGAGCTGGAACGACCTGGTCAAGGGCGAGATCACCATCAACAACCGCGAGATCGACGACCTCATCATCCTGCGTCCCGACGGTGTGCCCACCTACAACTTCGCGGTGGTGGTCGACGACTGGGACATGGCCATCACGCACGTGTTCCGCGGCGACGAGCACATCAACAACACGCCGTGGCAGATCAACATCTTCCGCGCGCTTGGTGCGCCGCTGCCTGCGTTCGGCCACGTGCCGGTGATCCTGGGCGACGACGGGCAGAAGCTCTCGAAGCGCCGTGGCGCGGTGAGCGTCACCGCCTATGAAGAGAACGGCTACCTGCCCGAAGCCATGCTCAACTACCTGGCGCGCCTGGGCTGGAGCCATGGCGACGACGAGCTCTTCACGCGCGAGCAGATGGTGAGCTGGTTCGACGGCTCGCACCTTTCGAAGAGCCCGGCGCAATGGGATGCCGCGAAGCTCGCGTGGGTCAACGCGCAGTACATCAAGGCCAAGCCCGACGCGGAGCTTGCACCGCTCGTGGCCGCGCAGCTGAGTAAGCGCGGCATCGAGGCCGACGATCGGCTGCCCGCCATTTGCGCGCTCTTCAAGGACCGCTGCGAAACCACGGTCGCGCTGGCCGACTGGGCCGCCGCGTTCTACACGGACGTGGCGCCGAGCGAAGCCGACCTCGCGCAGCACGTGACCGATGCAGTGAAGCCCGTCATCGCAACGCTCGCCGAGAAGCTCGCGGGCGTGGCATGGGAAAAAGTTTCGATCGCCGCGGCCATCAAGGAAGTCCTGGCCGCGCATTCGGTGAAAATGCCTGTGTTGGCGATGCCGGTTCGCGTCCTCCTGATGGGAACACCGCAGACGCCATCCCTCGATTCGGTGCTCGCCATCTTTTCTCGTGAAAAAGTTATCGAGCGTTTGAAAAGGGCCTGATTTTTCGGTCTATAATTTGAGGCTCGACAGCGACGCAGGGTAATTCTGAAAAGAAAAGCCTGAAAGTCAAATGGGGGTATAGCTCAGCTGGGAGAGCGCTTGCATGGCATGCAAGAGGTCATCGGTTCGATCCCGTTTACCTCCACCATCAAAGTGTCGAGAAGATAAGTGCTGATCGCAGCACGGTTCCTAAGGTTTTGACCCTATCGTCTAGAGGCCTAGGACACCACCCTTTCACGGTGGCTACCGGGGTTCGAATCCCCGTAGGGTCGCCAGTTTCGCGCAAGTGAAGCAGGCACAAGTCGTCAGCACTTGGCTCCGCAAGGAGTGAACGTTGTCTACCAGGAGTGGTAGTTCAGTTGGTTAGAATACCGGCCTGTCACGCCGGGGGTCGCGGGTTCGAGTCCCGTCCACTCCGCCAATATTCACAAGGGTTAGCAGGTAAGCATCTGCTAACCCTTTTGTCTTTTTGAGCCTTCGTGTCCTAACCGTGTCCTGGATTTCCGACGGTCCTGGGCCGTTGTAGAGATGCGGCATACGCGCGCCGGTTCACATCGCCAGCATCAACTCGCGCGTCCATCCAAGCGATCTGCGATCCATGATTGGACGGCGCTCTCCGACCACGTCGCAGCACGCCGTCCGGCCTTCACCGATCGCGGAAAGACGCCCCTTTGCATTTGCTCGTAGATCGCCGATCTGCGCAGCCCGGTAAGGCGTTCGACTTCAGGGAGTCTCAGAAGCCTGTCGGGCGCGCGCTTCGTCGTGTGTGTCATCGGCAGCGTTGGATCGGCGCGAAGAAGAACAAGCGCTTCTTGAAGCAGATGAGCCGCCTGCAAGGTTCGTTGAACTGCATGATCAGCGGCGACCTCTTGGCTCGATCCATCGTTGGTTTGGGCTCGCATGTGGCCTTGCCTTTCGATTTCCACGGCGGCGTCCAGTGCTGTCGCGGTATGTCCATAGGTTGCCGAGGATGTCTACTGAGCCCAACCTGCCGCAGCAATGTGCAGCGTCCCGAAGCGAAGTTGCGAACCGGGGGGACATGCTTTTGCGCCTACCCCAAGAAGCCAACCTTTCTCGGGGGTGACACTCGCAATGCGGCCAGTTATGCCTGCCGGTAAACGGTGAGCGATATGTACTCGGTGGGCGGGTGGACTTAGTCGGAACGCGCACTGGTTTCCCCACGGAGCGACGCCACCTGAACATCAGACAAGCAGCCGATCCTGCTTGTCCGATGCTTTCACGAGTTGGCCCTTTAGCGGCTACATCTGGCAAAGGCGAGCGCGAGTCGGGCGCCATTCATTGCTTATAGCTGCGCGGTCACAGCGAGGTTCCGACGCACGATCAGGTCATGGCTCGGCGGCGATTCACTGCTCATGAACTCCCGAATGAGCGCGTCACGATTGGCCGGTGCTCGCGACTTGTCTGCCACCGCCAACGCTTGCACTAGCTCGGGCGCGGGGAGTTCAGTGCAATAGGCTGGGGTGCCGGGCTGCTGACGCCAAGAGTTGGCCAAGTCGCCTGCATCGACGGGATCGAAACCTGCCATATCCACCAGGACTTCCACAATCTTCTTTGCTCGGGCGTCGTCGCTCGCGATTGGTATCGCAATGCGACCTGGCGCACCCGCCGGCAAGCCTTCCTCCGCCAGGGTCTGGGCCAGCGCCGCGTTGAACGCCTTGACTACCGGCCGCCCGAGCTGCTCACTCGACCACACGCTCTCAGGCTTACCTTCATCCACCTCGGCGATCTGACCGTCACGCATGGGATAGTAATTCGACGTGTCGACCACAACCGTTTCAGCCGGCACATCGGCAAACAGGTTGGCCACGTCAGGAATTTTCGCAAACGGAATCGAGAGGACGACAACATCGACGTCCCTGACCGCCTCTTTCGATGCGACGGGGACCGCGCCAATCTTTTCGGCCTGCTCACGTACTTCTTCTGGACCTCTGGAGCCTGCCAGCTTTACAGCGTGTCCGCCGGCAGAAAGTTTGCGGGCTAGGGTGCCTCCGATATGGCCTGCGCCGATGATGCCAATCTTCATGATTCAAACTCCTTTGTTGCGTGGGAGGGTGTCGTTCGCGGGGTGCGCCAAGGCGT
This sequence comes from Variovorax sp. 01N425, assembly GCF_056399465.1. Taxonomy (NCBI): domain Bacteria; kingdom Pseudomonadati; phylum Pseudomonadota; class Betaproteobacteria; order Burkholderiales; family Comamonadaceae; genus Variovorax; species Variovorax sp. 01N425. Next base: position 94,236 of record NZ_JBFTRJ010000017.1, read on the forward strand.
CAAGGGTGCGATGAAGATCTGCCAGTTGCTTTTCGCTCATCTGGCAGGCCGTTTTGATCTTCTCGGTGATCCCGCGGATTTCGGATTCAAGTCGACGACCACGCGCTGTAAGGTCAACAAGAACCCTTCGCTCATCCTTCACGTCGCGTTCTCGGGTGACGATCCCCGCTGCATCAAGGCGCTTGAGCAACGGCGTGATGGTCCCGGTGTCCATGCAAAGGCGCATTCCGAGCAGGCCGACAGTGACTGGCGCTCGGTCGAGCAGTTCCAACACCGCGAGATACTGTGGGAACGTCAGGCCCAGAGGATCAAGCAATGGCTTGTGAAGGCGAATCATTCGGCTTGCCGCGCCATAGAGCGCGAATGAGAGTTGCGTACCAAGACGCGACGAGCTGGGCATTTTTCTAGTGTACTAGTAAATAGCACTCTATATAAATCCCTATGGTGAGTGCGGCCTCGTGACTGGTGCTGCCACGTGTCTGCTGGCAGGGACCTCAACGCGTCTACAAGAATCCCTTCGCGGCGCTCAAACCCAAGTATGGGCACTGGGTCATCTTCGACCACTGCATGCCCTTCGACGTGACGCGCTCTTACGATGAGGCCACCCAACACGCCGACGCACTGTCTTCGCCTGCGCTGGTGCGGGACTTCCTGCGTCTGCGGCACGGGGCACTGGCGCACGAGGTGTTCGCTGTCGTGCATGTGGATTCGCAGAACCGCGTGCTGGACTAGGTGGAGATGTTCCGTGGGACGGTGGCACAGACCTCGGTGTATCCGCGTGAGGTGGTCAAAGATGCGATGGCGCGCAACAGTGCCGCACTGCTCCTGGTGCATGGGCATCCCTCAGGATTGGCCGAGCCGTTGCTGGCCGATCAGGCGCTCACGCGAACCCTCAGAACCGTGCTCTCGCTGGTGGATGTTCGGGTGCTGGATCATCTGATCGTCGGCGGCAGCGTCATCTACTCGATGGCGGAGCATGGGCTGATGTAGCCAAAGGGGCTTCGCCCCTTTTTGCTTCCCACTCATTTCCCACTCGCATGCGCGCTGCGCGCGTGCATCTGGCCGGCGGCCGGTGCCGGCCGATTCTCTCGATCTCATCTCTCCGGTGGCGGGTACCCGCCGCCTGCGCGCCGCTGCCTGCGGCTTGCCTGGCCTCTGCGGGCGCTCCTCCCGTCAAGGGCCGCTGCGGCGCCCGTGTCCTCGGCTTCGCCTGCGGGCCGCGCCAACGCCTTCGCTGTTCTCCCTTGACGGCGCACCCGCGCCGGCCCCAGCCGGCCTCTATGGCCGCGAAAGGGCTTCGCGGCCCCTGCGGAGCCCAACACCCAAGGAGAGCGCCTATGCACAGACCCACACCCTGAATCCAGTTCCGGTTTTTGTTTTCTTCCCAGTTTTGTTTTTCAACGTCCCGATATGGGACAGGAGCTCGATCATGAATACTTTTGATACGCCAGACGATTCCACGCTTGAAGCGGCCATGCCTGCGCAGAACATGGTGCTGGTGCCGTTGTCGCGGCTGCGCGCGCGGCCGTCCAAGCGCAACATGCGCCGCAAGGCGCGCACGTCAATCGCTGCCTTGGCCGCAAGCATCCGGCGTCTGGGCCTCTTGCAGAACCTCACCGTGATCCCGTTTGGCGACGACGGGGACTTCGAAGTCGTCGCCGGTGGGCGGCGCCTCGCGGCCTTGAAGCTGCTCGCGAAGAAGCGGCGCATCCCGGAGGATTGGCCGGTGCCTTGCCTGCGGGTGGCCGATACGTTGGCGCGCACGGCGAGCCTCACCGAGAACGTGCAGCGGGAGGCCATGGGCCCCGTCGAGGAACTGCTCGCGTGGAAGTCGCTTGTGGCCGAAGGCCGTTCGGTGGAAGCCATCGCAGCGGACTTTGGCGTGACGCCGCTGGCGGTCAAGCGCCGGCTGCGGCTCGCCAATGTCTCGCCGCGCCTGCTGGCGGACTATCAGACCGGCACCGCGACCCTCGAACAATTGATGGCGCTTGCCATCACCGACGACCACGCGGCGCAGGAGGCTGCGTTCTACGACAGCCCGGCGTGGCAGCGCAGCCCCGAGGCGCTGCGCGAGCACCTGACCCATGAAGAGATCGATGCGAGCCGCGATGCGCTGGCCCGCTTCGTCGGGCTCGAGGCCTACGAGGCCGCAGGGGGCGGCGTGCGCCGCGACCTGTTTTCGGACGAACGGCAAAGTGGCTATCTCACCGATGCCGGATTGCTGGACACGCTCGCGCGCCACAAGCTCGCCGATGTTGTCGAACAGGTTCAGCTGGAGGGCTGGGGGTGGGTCGAGGTCGCGCCGCGCGCCACGGCGGCCGAACTCCATATGTTCCAGCGCCTGCGGCGCACGCGCCGCGACCCAAACCGGACCGAAGCCAAGCGCATCGCCAAGCTCGAAGCGAAGCAGAACGAGTTGCAGGACCGGCTTGACGACGAGGATGCGGGCCTGAGCGAGGACGGCGAGCGTGCGCTGCAGGAGGAATTGGATCGGCTCGGCGACGAGCTGGAAACCATCGAGCAGTCCCTGACGGTCTACCCGTCCGGTGCGATGGAAATGGCCGGTGCCGTGGTGTCCGTGGATCACATGGGCGGTGCGGTGGTGCATCGTGGCCTGCTGCGCGAAGAGGAGGCCAAGGCGCTGCGGGCGCAGGATCGGCAGGAAGCCGGTGCGGCAGGCGGGGGACGCAACGGCCACGATGGTAATGAGGCTGACGAGCCGGCCAAGCCCGGTATCTCGGAGAAGCTGGCGAAGCGGCTGAGCGCCCACCGCACGGCCGCCTTGCAGGCTGAGGTCGCCCGGCATCCGGAGGTGGCCTTGGTGGCGCTGGTGCATCGGCTCGCGCTGCGCGTGGTCTTGGACAGCTACGGTTCCGGCGGGTCGCCCGTCGACATCATCGCCACGCCGCAGGATGGGCTCGCGCTGCATGCACCCGATATCGGGGACTTGCCTGCGGCGATGGGCATGGGCAAGGTCCGCGAGGCGTGGGCCACGCGCCTGCCGAAAGAGCCCAAGGCTCTTTTTGCCGAACTGCTGGTCCTGCCACAGAACGAGCTGTTGTCGCTGCTCGCGGTGTGCGTGGCGTCCACGGTCAGCGTGCTGGCATCCCGCGAGGACGAAACGCCCGCCGCCGAACTGGCCGAAGCCGTGCGCCTCGACATGCACGACTGGTGGACACCGACCGCCGAAGGCTATTTCTCGCATGTGTCCAAGGCCAAGGCTCTGGAGGCGGTGCTGGCCTTTGCGCCCGATCACGTGACCCGGCTGTCCAAGCTCAAGAAGGCCGAGATGGCGAGCGAGGCCGAAAGGCTCGTGGCGGGGACCGGGTGGCTGCCGGTGATGTTCAGGGGCAAGCCAGAACCGCGTCCTGAGACGCCGACATCGTCTGGAATCGGAGCGGTGCCCGCAGCGGATGAAGCCGCTGCGGAAGCCGAAGATCGCGAGGAACTGGCGGCGGTCGCCTAGGCATGAGGCCCCGGCCAGAGGCCGGGGCGTTGGATGTGCAAAAAAACGCGCGCGGCAAGTGTGCCGCGCGCGTTGTCGTTTGCGACGAGGGGAGGGCGATGGACACGCCGTGGCGGCGCTGAGCGTCACAACCCAGCGGAATTCCCTGCGCCGTGGTACGCCCCGGCATGCCCCGTTGGGTTGGCTGCGCCAGCGCATCGCGTGAGCATCGTGAGAGTTCCGATCCAGAGGCGTACGCATCTCTCTCGGATTCGGAGAGCTCGACGATTTCATCCCTCACATCCTCATGAACCAACAAGGCGTCAGCGAAATCTGCTTTGAAGAAACCTATGCGGTACCGCAGGACCAGACCGCGCGGTCACTGTTCGCGAAACTGCCGCACGGCAGCGACTATGCGCAGACGCTGATCGAATGTCTGGCGACCGGGTATCTGGTTGCGGTTGTCGAATCCATTTGCATTCGCGAAATGCAGAGGCATGTCGACTCGACGGTCGAGGTGGTCGTGGGCCGCACCGTGCACATCGAGCATCGCGGCCCGATCCCGCCGGCGACACGCCTGCGCCTGCGCGGATGGGTGGAGGGCCTGGGCGAGCGCAGCGCGACGTTCCGCGTTCAGGTACATGACGACCACGAACTCGTGTTCGACGGGACTGTCACGCTGGTGGCGGCGCACCGGGCGAGCATCGAGTCGCGCATTGCCACGAAGATCGGTGCGCTCGAGGCGACCCGCGGCGGCCAGCGGGTCTGACGGTCGGGAACGACGGGCCATCCAGTGTCACCGGTCAGCCCCACGCCGTGGATGGCTGACTTGCTTCCATGCCGCCGATGCCGATCGCGTTTGCCGCCTCGACGCTGTGGGGCGTTCCGGGGGCGCTTTCCTCTCAGTCGGCTGGACCTGGACCGCGTCAGGGCCATGCCGGAGAGCTCTCGCCGCGTCGTCGGTGCCTGGACCATGCGTCCTTTTCGGGATCAGGTGCACGCCCACGGCCTTGCATGTGCCGTGAATCCTGGCGCGGGCACGGCGGCGCTTCTCTTCGTTGCGCTTCGCCTCGGGCTTCATCGCCGCAACCGTGCGGTCCGACAAATTTCCCCGACCTGCGGTCTTCCTCGCGAGGCAAATTTCTCGGGCCTTCCGGTCCTCCACTCGCGTTACGGCCTTCGGTGCGGCGCGCCCGGACCCGCGCCGTCCGGATCACGCCAAGGCCGCGATGGGCGCGGACCTGGTCAACTTCGAAAGGACTTCATCATGGCCAACATCGGCACCTTCACCGCACAGAACAACGGCTTCACCGGCACGGTTCGCACCCTGACGCTCAACGTCAAGGTCAAGATCGCGCCCAGCGACAAGGAAAGCGAGAACGCCCCGGATTACCGCATCGTGGCGGGCACGGGCTACGAGATCGGCGCGGCATGGAAGAAGGTCAGCAAGGCGGACCGGCCCTACCTGTCGGTGACGCTGGACGACCCCTCGTTCCCGGCGACCATCTATGCCCGCCTGGTCGAGGGCGATGACGGCGCGCACAACCTGATCTGGTCGCGCAGCAAGGGCGACTGATCGTCGCCCGGCGCCCCGCCTGCGGGCGGGGCGCTTTATCCCTGAGTTCCATCAACGGCCCGCGCTTGTCGCGGGCCGTTTTGCTGTTGCAGGCGCGTACTGAATAGCGAAAGTGCGGATTGGCGCCAATCCGTGCTTCCTGATTTGCTGATCCGTGGATGGTCGTCGTTCCGACTCTGCGGTTCTACGGATGCACGAGTAGCCGTGAATATGCGCAGGCGGTTCTGCGGATCCGTCGCTTTGTACAAAGACGCGTCGCAGGTTTTACGAATCGGCGTGCATACGGTTTGGCGGCGAAGATGTTCGTGCGTCTCCCGGCGGTGCCGGGCCGGGCTGTCGTGCTGCGCATCGAGCCGCCGGTGGCGTCTCGACCCTTCGGGCTTCCATCCCTGACGCCTACGGCCCTCACTGCGTTCCCGGCCTGCGCGCTTCGCTTGCCGAAAGACAGGGGAGGGGCTGGCTTGCTGTTCCCTTCATCGTTGCACGCCGTTCTTGGCCGTCAAGGTCTGCGCGCACGTCGTGCGCTTGCGGCCGGCGGCCGTCTTTCGAACCCTGACGGCTGCGCTGCGCCGTGCGGCTTCGGTCTCGGGCAATCCCGCCCGGAATCCTTCCAAGGAGAAAGACCATGACGAAGCTCATCACCGACGAGCAACGCGCGCTGCTGCTGGCCAACGGCCGAGAATCGATCGAGAACTCTCACTTCGACCCGCTGCCGGTGGTCAAGCTGTTCACGCCCAACGCGGGCGCGACGTGGCTGTTGACCGAACTCGACGCCGAAGACATCGCGTTTGGACTCTGCGACCTCGGGCAAGGCTTTCCCGAACTCGGCTATGTGAGCCTGACGGAGTTTGAGAGCTTGCGCGGGAGATGGGGGCTTCCTATTGAGCGCGATCTTTACTTCGTCGCTGACAAGCGGCTGAGCGGCTACGCGCGCGAAGCGCGGCTGGCAGGGCGCATCATGGCGTAGCGCCAAAGGCGCGGCCAATCGGCCGCGCTTTCATTCTGTGTGCGAACCCTGGATTTCGGCGAGCTCACGCCGTACACGCTCGAAGAGCTTGTCTCTGGCCTTGTCGTCGCCGCCATAGGCGAGCGTCAGCAGCGTGAGTGGATGCACGTCCATGACCTCGCACAGGTCGCTCACCTTGCTGAGGGTCGGACTCTTCAGGCCGCGTTCAAGCGAACTCAGGTACGTGCGACTCGACACGTCGGAAAACGCTTCCTGACTCAGGCCACGGGCTTTCCGCACAGCCTTGAGAGCCGCGGGGAAAGAGTGGGTGGCGGAGGTCATTCGGTCGTTCGTCGGGGAACGGCGATGACAACCTATCGACCTCTATAGGGCTACAATCTATAGTGTTCAAAACGCATTCTCATCAAGGCGTTATCGAGTGCGATTCGACAGCGAGGCATCGCGCAAAGCACTAGCATTCCAAGGTCTCCTCTCGAAGCCATGGCATTCCTCACCGAACAACAGCGCGACCAGATGCTGGCCAACGGCGCAGCGCGCGCCGATGGCCGCGCCGTCGATCCTTATCCCGTCGTCAAGCTGTACACCTTGGACGCCTCGGCCTGCTGGTTGCTCACCGAACTCGATGCCGATGGCGATCGCGCCTATGGGCTGACCGATGCCGGCACGGGCTTCCCCGAACTCGGGCACGTGAGCCTGTCGGCGCTCGAGCGTGTGCGCGGTCCCCAGGGGTTGCGCATCGTCGCCGATCCGCATTTCAGGGCACGCCAGCCGTTGTCCGGCTATCTGGCCGAAGCGCAGCGCGACGGGTCGATCAACGACTGAACTTCATTGGCGGCTGGGGCGCACGGAATCGTCGCAGCTCGCGCGACAGCGCATCGCTGCAAAAGCCAGTCACTCCGGCCATGCTTGTGGCAGCCTTCGCGCAAGCAAGAAGAAGTGAGTTCTGCCATGACCGACCGCAAGGCCGAAGGCCTGCCGAGCGCGCCCTGGCGCGCGTCGGCGGCCTACCTCTACACGCTCGATCTCGACAGCCCCGCGCTCGCGTGGGAGTACCTGCGCCGCCATCCGCAGTACCAGGCGGACTGGGCACGACGCGCCGCATCGCTTGAACGGTGGGGGTTGCGACAGCGCCGAAGATCCCCGTCTCGATGCGCGCGAAGCGCAGCCGTTCTGGATCACGGCGGCTGACGAGTTGCTGCACGTGCGCGCTTCGCGCGCGCACGGTGCGCCGACTCGGCCGGCGTTCGATCTTTGGCGCGTGCCTGGCCGCAAGCGCCTGGCGCTCGGCGGCTCGGGCCTCACGTTGCTGACCGAGGTGTCCGCGCAGCGGCTGCCCATGTCACTGGCCGACGACCTCTGCGATGGCGCGGCCTACACCTGCGCCGTCCCACTTGGCCCTGGCCTGCGCGGCCAGTTGGATGCGTTCAACGCGCAGGCACAGCTTCTGCGAGGCCAAGCCCCCGCCGTGGATTCCTCACGGGCTGTCACCCGCGCCGCACTGCTGCATCTTCGCGCCTTGCAGGCGCTCGATGGCGCGCAGGCCGGTGCGTCGCACCGCGAGATTGCCCAGACCCTGTTCGGTATCGAGGCCAGAGCGCGCTGGCATGCCGATGGCGAGTTGCGGGCTCAGGTTCGGCACCTGCTGCGGCGTGCCGAGGCGTACATGGCCGGTGGCTATCTGAGCCTCGCGGGCATACAGCGCAGTGCAGCCGATGCCCCCGGAGACGAACCGATGCGCTGAATATCTCCCTGCGCAAAAGGGCCCTTACTCCCGAGACTGCCTCCATTGGGCTGCGAATGGTTCGCGGCCCCGCGACAACGATGGAGGCCCTCATGGCAAGTGCCAGTTCCCCGTTTTCCGCCCGCGCTGCGATGGCTGCGCCGCGGCCCCTTGCGGCACCCGCCGCGCCGGCCAACCCCGAGTTCCTGACCACCGACGAGGCCGGTACATTCCTGCGCTTGTCGCCGCGCACGCTGGAGAAGCATCGTGTGCTGGGCGGTGGGCCTCGATTTCGGAAGTTCGGCTCGCGCGTGGTCTACGCGGTCGAGGATCTGCGGGCCTGGGCGAACAGTCGGGCCTATGAGATGACGTCCGATCCCGGCTACGTGCAGCGCGACTCCGTCCGCTGACCGGCAAGCAGGGCAGGGAGTGTCATCCATGTCGAAGCGCCCCTCCGAACGCGAACAGCTGTCGCTATTCCGCGCGCTGCCGGGCGCTGACATGGCGCTGCGCGATGCGCAGGACCTGATGGCCTACCCGTTCTTCTCGCTGGCCAAGTCGCCGCGCACCGTGCCGATCCGTTTCGAAGCCGGCGGCGTCTCGCTCACAGTCGAGGGGGTGCCCGAGCACGGCATTGCGACGATCTGGGATGCCGACGTGCTGATCTGGGCCGCGAGCCAGATCGTCCAGGCCAAGAAGGAAGGCATCGCGCCTTCGCGCCTGATGGTGGCCACGCCCTACGAGATCCTGCGCTTCGCGCAGCGCGGCACCGGCCGCAGCGACTACCTGGCGCTGCGCGCCGCGCTGGACCGGCTGCAGTCCACCACTGTCGCCACGACCTTGCGCCAGCGGGAGCGTCCGAGCGGCGCGATGCGCGTGCACCGCTTCTCCTGGATCAATGAGTGGAAGGAATACATCCGCTCCGACGGACGCGCCGACGGCATCGAGTTGATCCTGGCCGACTGGTTCTTCTCGGGCGTGATGGACGAGGCCTTGGTGCTCACGCTCGATCCCACGTACTTCCAGCTTTCCGGCGGCATCGAGCGCTGGCTGTATCGGTTGGTGCGCAAGCATGGAGGGCGGCAGCCCGGCGGCTGGCGCTTCGCCATGCGCCACTTGCACCTGAAGTCCGGAAGCCTGCAGCGCCATTCCGACTTCGCGCTGCAGGTGCGCCATCTGGTGCGGCGCCAGGCGGTGCCGGGCTACCGGCTGTCCCTCGAGCGCAGTGGCGGCATCGAGTGGTTGGCCTTCCGACCGACGCCGGGCGAACTGTTTCAAAGCGACTTATCCACAGTTTCTGTTGAAGAACCTGTGGATGACGTGGGGACGGACTCGGTGGATCGCCCGCACGACCCTCGGTGGATCACCCGCAGAAACATCGGTGGATCGCCCGCACCGATCGGGCCGGAGGCCGCGCCCGGCAACGGCTTCGGGACTGCCTAAACATCTAAAGGGATACATAAATGGAAGTCACGCGCGCGCGAGCCGAAGCTGCTCAAACAATGGGCAGTGCTTTGACCGAAGCAGCCCAAGCAGGTCAGAGTGCCGAAAACCGCTCGCCAGGAAGTGGGCCTCGGCCCGGCAAGGTGATCGCACTGCTCAACCAGAAGGGCGGGGCGGGCAAGACGACGCTCGCCACGCATCTGGCCGGCGAGCTGGCGATGCAAGGCCGGCGCGTCACGCTGCTCGATGCCGATCCGCAGGGCTCGGCCCTGGACTGGGCGCAGCGGCGGCTTCAGAACGGTCAGGCGCGGCTGTACGGCGTCTTCGGATTGGCGAGGGACTCGCTGCACCAGGAGGCGCCGCAAATCGCCTCGCAGGCCGACTACGTGGTCATCGATGGCCCGCCGCGGGTCGCGGCCCTTGCGCGCTCCGCGCTGCTGGCGGCCGACCTGGTGCTGATCCCGGTGCAGCCCAGCGCCTACGACGTGTGGGCCAGCCACGAGATGGTGCAGCTCGTGATCGAAGCGAGGGTGTTTCGGCCGCAACTGCGCGCGGCCTTCGTGATCAACCGGCGCGTGGTCGGCACGGTCATCGGGCGCGAGGCGCGCGCGGCGCTGGCCGATCAGCCGTTCGCCGCGCTGCACGCCGAAATCTCGCAGCGCATCGTGTTCGCCGACAGCGTTGCTGCAGGGCGGCTCGCCTGCGAAGCGGCGCCGACGTGCGCCGCGGCGCGCGAGATCGCTGCGCTGGCGCAGGCCGTGCGGGAGATGCTGCGATGACGTCGCGAGCGACATCGACTTCGCCGAAGCGCGCGCCGATCGGCCGCAGGCCGGCTGCCGATCCGGCGTCGGCCTGGGTGCGGCGGGCCGACGAACCAGCAGGCGCGGACAAGGCGTCGATTTACACCGCGCGCCTGACCATCGACGTGACACCCGCGTTGCGAGGCCACATCAAGGTGGCCGCGTTCAAGCGCGACGTCACTGCGGCCGAGATGCTGCGCGAGTTGCTTGAGCGTGAGTACGGCGGAGGTGAACCGTGATGCAGTCGCGGCCGCTTTCTGCGCAGTCCTTGCCCTCAGCCGTCGTATGTCCGGGGACCACGCGCGGGCCCACCTCCATGCGGGTGTCATTGGCCTTCGTCGAGCATCGCGTGAACGTCTGGCTGCGCTTCGGTCGGCCGGCGCGCGAGACCATTCTCGATCGCTGGCGGCGCGTTGCGATCTTCGAGCCGGATGCGGTCTGCTGCCGCGTCAAGTGGATCGGCAACGACTACGGCACGGCGCTCTGGCAGCTGATGGTGCTGCAGGCCCCCATGCCGCTCGACGGCGCGCAGCGCGTTGCCGGTGTACAGCCGGGCGCGCGCATTCTGCTGCGCGCCGACGGCGAGATCCAGGTCAAGGCCGTGCTCGCGGCGGTCGACGCCATCGAGGCCTCGGGCATCGACCCGTGCGCAGCGGCCGTCACGTACTGGCGCACGGTCGGCAACCGGCTGGCTGCGCGCCAGCCGCTGCCGGTCTACACCGCCGAGCGGCATGCGGCGCATCTGGTGCGCGGGGCGCTGCGATGACGCCGCGCCTGCTCTTCGCCTGCATGGGCGTCGGCCTGGCTGCGCTGTGCGCGCCGGCCGTCATGCCGGTGGCGACACGCGACCGCGTGTTCATCGTTTACAACCCGAGCGACAGCGTACCGCGCGGCTGGTACCGCATCGGCCGCATGGAGAACGCAGACTCGCTGCACGTCGGCAGCATCGTGCTGGCATGGCTTCCGGCCGACGTGGCCGCCTTCGCGGCTCAGCGCGGCTACCTGCCGCGCGGCGTGCCGATCCTCAAGCATGTCGGCGCGCTTGCGCCGCAATCGGTGTGTGTTCGCGAGCACCTCGTGCGCATTGACGGCGCCGTGGTGGCGAGCACGCGGACGCATGACGGCGCGCATCGCCCGCTGCAAGCCTGGTCGCAATGCCGCCCCCTTGCGGGGGGCGAACTGTTCCTGCTCGGCGACACGAACCCGGCGTCGTTCGACAGCCGGTATTTTGGGCCCATCTCCGCGTCGGCCGTGTTGGGCGTCGCGCGGCCTTTGTGGACGTGGAGTTCGCCATGAAGTTCGCGATATCTCGCGATCGAGCATGCCGCCGAATCGCAGCCGGACGTGCGTCCCTGCTGCACCCTTTCGTGCAGAGAGCCCGCCGCCAGCGTGCAGCGCGAGCTGCACCGCCGCTGCCTCACAGGCAACGTTGCGCGCCCCGTGCGCGGCTGGCGGCAGGTCGGAGCCGGGAGCGGATGCGGGAGGCGAAATCGCCGAGGTGCAGGGAGGGCCAGATAAAAGGGGCGGCACGCCGCCACCCGCAAAGTCAGTCTGCACGTGGGTTGGGCGCGGCACGGCACCTGTCGATGCCGGTGCTGCGCCGATGCGCAACGCCACGTTGCTGCGGCCTTGCGCGTGTGCCGCTTTCGATCCCTTGCGCGTCATCGCTCCAGAGTGCCCGCCTTGGCTTCGCGTAAGGAACTGGATGGCGAGCGCTTTCGTGTCCGGCCCGCGGCCCCGAAATCCCACGCAGGACCGCGCCCGGAGCGCTTTGTGTCCCGGGTTCTCAAGGAAGTCTCGAAGGCCGGCGCCAAAGCGTCGGGCAAGCGGGCAGGACGGCCTGCATCGACCTTTGGCCGGGGCCGCGTCGCGGCCGGCATGGCCGGCGGTCGCCTCGGCGCGCATGCTCGGCGCGTGGTTATCAAGGCCCGCTTCGTGGTGCTCCGGAAAGCCGGCGCGAACTCGGTATCCACGCACCTGCGCTACATCGAGCGCGATGGGGTGACACGCGACGGGCAGCGCGGGCAGGCTTATGGTCCCGAGACCGATGCCGCCGATCTGAAGGCCTTCGAGGAGCGGGGCAGGGGAGATCGCCAACAGTTCCGCTTCATCGTCTCGGCCGAGGACGCGGTCGACCTGGAAGATCTGCGCGGTTTCACGCGGCAACTCATGCAGCGCATGGCGGTGGATTTGGAAACGCCGCTGGACTGGGTGGCCGTCGATCACTGGGACACCGACAACCCGCACACCCACGTCGTCTTGAACGGCCGGACCGCGGGCACGGAAGACCTCATCATCGCGCCGGACTACATCGCCCGGGGCATGCGCATGCGCGCCAGCGAGATTGCTACCGAATGGTTGGGGCCGCGCACCGAGACCGAGATCCGGCAAAGCCTCCAGCGCGAAATCGAGCAGCAGCGACTCACCGGCCTGGACCGGGCCTTGATGCGCCAGGCCGTGGCGGAGACCGTGGACCTGACCGGTCGGCCCGAAGACCGGCAACGGCAGAACGTGCTGCGGGCGCGGCTGCAGCGGCTCGAAGCCATGGCGTTGGCCGAGCGGGTCGATGCCAACCAGTGGCGGTTGGCGCCGGACATGGTGCGGACCTTGACCGCGATGGGCGAACGCGAGGAGGCGCTGGACACCATGCGCCGGGCACTCAAGGGCCAGCAGCGTGAATGCGTGCTGGAGGACGCGTCGACCACCCCCGTCATCGGCCGCATCGCGGGTAAGGGCCTGACCGACGAACTGCACGACCGAGGCTATCTGGTGGTCGATGGCATTGATGGCCGGGCGCACTATCTGAAACTACCGCCCGGTGCCGATCTCTTGGCGTTTCCGGTGGACGGCATTGTGGAGGCGAAGACGCCGGGAGGGGAGCGGGCGGTCGACCGCACTATCGCGGCAATCTCCCAGGACGGCATCTACAAGACCGCGAATCACCTAGATCGACTGCGGCAGGCGGCATACCGCGATCCGCTGGCCACTATCGATGTTCATGTGCGACGGCTGGAAGCGTTGCGTCGCTCTGGCATTGTGGTGCGCGTGGCCGATGGGGTCTGGCGAGTACCGTCTGACTTAGCGCAGAAGGGCCAGCAGCACGATACGCAGAAAGTCACGGCTCCGGTCATTGAACTGCGCTCGCACTTGCCGATCCACCAACAGGTGCGAGCCATCGGCGCGACCTGGCTGGACCGGCAATTGATTGGAAATGGCGATGGACTAGCGGCGCACGGTTTTGGCGCCCGGGTGCGCGATGCAATGCGCGGCCGACAGGAATTCCTGGTCGAACAGAGGTTAGCTGAGCGACGCGGCCCGCATGTAGTTCTTTCGCGCAATCTGCTGCACACCTTGAGGGAGCGCGAGTTGGTGGCCGTCGGAGGGGCTCTGCAAGAGCGGACAGGCCAGACCTATCGGCCTCTTGGGGAGAATGGAAGAGCGAGTGGCATCTACCGTTGTTCTATTCAACTCGTGAGCGGGCGCTTTGCGGTGCTTGACGATGGCATGGGGTTCACCTTAGTGGCGTGGCGACCTGCAGTGGAAGTTCGGCTGGGGCAACACGTCTCTGCTGTGGCCCAGGGAAAGTCAGTCACATGGCATTTCGATCGTCGGCGAGACATGGCAATTTGACGCCCACGTAGGTGAATCACAAGTACGGCGACGAGCGCGGCGTCCGGCTGGAAGACACGCATCGAAAAATGCTCCATCTTTCGATAGAGCCGACGGCTGTAAACATGCTCAATGCGGTAGTGGCCCATAGCACCTGCAGGCGCATTGGGCCATGCCCAGAAATGCTCGACTGCCCTTCGTAGCCGAGTGCACGCCTCGCCCTTCTTCAATACGAATCTCTTCCGCACGCGCCACCAGCTCCCAGCGGCGACGTTCGGACAGCGCCAGATTGCGGAACGCCTCCGGCGTCCCGCCTACCGGTTCGGTGCTCGGCGCCCATCTCCAGCATGCGCCGTCGGACCTGTGCACTGCGAAGGATGCTGGCCGATCACGATCCTAGCCGCCACCGGCGCTTGCGGCCATAACGAACAGGCTGCCTTTGACCAGCGTTCGGAGCCGCGAGACCCGTCACCGGCATCGTCAAGCGGATCTGGGTCTTGAACCGCACCGCGATTTCGACCTATGCCCGTGTCAATGCGCAGCCCATTTAATCGATGAGATGTCGACCCCTTCCTTGTACATATCCCACAGCGGACTCAGCAGGCGAAGCCTCGCCACAGTTTCCGTGACTTGCCGGACCACCGCATCGATCTCCGCCTCTGTAGTGAACCGCCCAAGCGTGAACCGAATGGAGCTGTGGGCGAGTTCGTCGCTACGACCCAGAGCGCGAAGCACGAAGGATGGCTCCAGAGAAGCGGAGGTGCAGGCGGAACCCGACGACACCGCAATGTCCTTCATTCCCATGATGAGCGACTCCCCCTCGACGTAGTTGAAGCTCATGTTGAGGTTGTGCGGCACCCGGTGCTCAAGACTGCCGTTGACATACACCTCCTCCATTTGGGTCAGGCCTGCGCTGAGCCGGTCCCGCAACTGCCTCACACGCGCGGACTCTGCCTCCATTTCGATCTTCGCTAGGCGAAACGCCTCCCCCATACCAACGATCTGGTGAGTCGGAAGGGTCCCGGAGCGCATCCCGCGCTCATGACCCCCACCATGGATCTGCGCCTCGATCCGAATCCGCGGCTTGCGACGCACATACAGCGCCCCGATGCCCTTAGGACCGTAGACCTTGTGCGCGGTCACAGTCAACAGATCGGCGTTGAATGTGCTGAGGTTGATCGGGATCTTGCCCGCCCCCTGCACCGCGTCGCAGTGGTAGACGATGCCGCGATCACGGCACAACTGCGCAATCTCCTCGACTGGGTTGATCACACCGATCTCGTTGTTGACCAACATGATGGACACCAGAATCGTGTCGTCGCGTAGGGCTTCTCGCACCGAATCTATGCGTACGCGGCCGTCGCTCTCAACGTCGAGGTATGTGACCGTGAACCCTTCACGCTCCAATTCTCTGCACGTGTCCAAAACAGCCTTGTGCTCCGTCTTCTGCGTGACGATGTGCTTGCCCTTGCCGCTGTAAAAGTGAGCAGCACCCTTGATGGCGAGGTTGTTGCCCTCGGTGGCACCAGAGGTCCAGACGATCTCACGCGGATCGGCTCCTAAGAGACTTGCGACGTGGGCGCGCGCCGTCTCCACAGCACTTTCTGCCTCCCACCCGTAGACATGACTGCGTGAGGCAGGATTTCCGAAATGCTCACCAAGGTAAGGAAGGAGTGCGGCGACCACTCGCGGGTCGGTTGGGGTCGTCGCCATGTAGTCCATGTAGATCGGACGAGAAGGGGGGGAAGGCAAAGTCATACGCGTGAGTCCAGGTTGCGGGTGTGTCTAAGTGTGAGTGCACCAGAAAGGCAAGCTCTGCGCCATTAAAGTGCCTCTTGTATTCCTTAACTACCCTAGTTGACAGATGTATATGGCGAATATAGCATTGCCTCGCAATCACAAGGAGCACACCATGGTTATCGATCGCAGAGGGTTCTTGGCCGGCGCTGCAGGCGCAGGTTTGGCGGCTACTTTTCAGCCCGCGTGGGCGCAAACAAAGGAGGCAGTGCGAATCGGTGTGCCGACAGGCGTCACGGGCAACTGGTCGGCTCTTGGATCGCAGATCCAGCGCACGTGCCGACTGTTCGCGAAGATGGTAAACGCCAAAGGCGGCATCGACGGTCGTCAGGTCGAGTTCTTTTTCGAAGATACGCAGGGGGACCCCGCTGCGTGCGTACGCAAGACCTCCGAACTGATCGAAGGCCGCGGTGTCAAGTTGATCACCGGTGTCATATCCAGCGGCGAATCCCTGGCCATCATGCCGCGCCTTGCAGATTGGAACGCCCTGTACTTGGCAGGCATCAGCGGTGTTGGATCGCTGACGGCGCAGAACTTCGTCCCCAACGCTTTCCGCACTTGCACTTCCGGTCCCATGCGTGCCCGCGCGATCTCGCTCTGGTTCGCCAAGTCGCCCAAGATGAAGTTCTTCACTATCGCCCAGGACTACGCCTGGGGGAAGAACAGTCTTTCGACGTTCGAGCAGCTCATAGGCGGCCTGGGCAAGCAAACGGTGGGAAGCGTCCTGACGCCCCTCGGCACCAAGGACTACTCCAGCTACATCGCTCGCATCCGTCAAGCCAAGCCGGAAGTGCTTTACGTCGCCATGAGCGGCGACGACGCCACTGCCTTCCTCAAGCAGGCTGGCCAATACCGGCTGGGCGAGCAGATGCAAATCGTGACTGAGGTCTTGGATCTGTTGAATACGCGACCGCTGGGCGATGCCGGCGTAGGGTTGTATGGTGTGAGCCAGTACAACTATTCATACGATACCGCCGAGAACAGGGAGTTCAACCGTATCTTCCGGGCCGAGTACAGCGAAATTCCGGACACGTACGACGGCGAGACCTGGCAAGGCTTGAGCTTGCTCGCAGAAGGGGTGCGACGTGCCAAGTCCGTCGATGCGATGACGGTCAGAAAAACGCTGGTTGACTTGGAGATCGAGTCGGTCAAGGGGCGGGTGAAGCTGCGTGGCTGCGACCAGCAAGGCGAGCAAAGCGTCTTTATTGCGCGTCTGGAGAAGAGTGCGGATGCGAGTTACCCACTCCCCAAGATCATCGAAACGTTCAGCTCGGATGCAGTTATTCCGGCCTGCCGCAAAGACACGTTTTGACGCGAGCGTTGACCGCTGAGCCCGTCGCTAGAACATCAAACCTCACGAAAGACGCACTATGAGTGTGTTGCAACTTTGGCTCAACCTCGGGCTGAACACGCTATCCCTCGCATCGCTCCTAGCGATGCTCACGGTGGGCTTGACGCTGATTTTCGGCATCATGCGCATCATGAACTTTGCCCACGGGGCGATGTACATGTTTGGCGCTTACGTCGGAATTTCGGCGGCCCAATGGGCCGGTAACTTCTGGGCTGGACTTCTGCTCGCGGCGCTGAGTGCCGCGGCCGTTGGAGCCATTTTTGAATCAGGGCTTCTGCGCCACCTTTATAAGCGCGACGCAAGCAGCTTCCTTTTGATCACGTTTGGGCTGAGCCTGGTGCTCACCGAATCCACGCGCCTTGGGTGGGGATCAAACAGCCGCGACGTCCAACTGCCCGAAGCGCTCGCTGGGGTGGTGTTCGTCATGGATGAGCCGTTCCCCCTCTACCGCGTTTTCCTGATTGTTTTCGGGTTGACCGCTTTGGGCATCCTTGCGATCGTCATCTTGAGGTCTCGCCTGGGCCTGCTCATCCGTTCGATCTCGCAGAACGCAGAAATGACTCAGGCACTAGGTATCAATGTCGGGACCATCCGCACGTTGACCTTTGCCGTGGGTTGCGGTTTTGCTGGATTGGGTGGTTTCCTTGCCGTCCCGCTAATCACGGGTTACATCGGCATGGGCAGCGCGGCCATCATCGAATCGTTCGTCATCGTGATGATCGGGGGTATGGGCAGCTTTCTCGGATCCGCTGTCGGCAGCCTGCTGGTCGCCACCACACAGTCGTTCGGCAACTTCTACTTTCCCGACCTCTCGCTGGTGGTTACCTACCTCCTGATGATTGGCGTTCTGCTTTATCGCCCGGGTGGCTTGTTTGGAGAAGAAGAGTGATGAAGTACGCCGTTCCCGTCGTCGCCATGCTGGCGGCGGCCCCATTCGCTCTCCAGAGCTACCAAGTCACGCTGTTGACGGAAATACTGATCTTTGCGCTGTTTGCTATGAGCCTGGACGTGCAAATGGGCTACGCACGCATGTTCTCCTTCGGCCACGTTCTGCCGTACGGTGTCGGTGCGTATGCATGTGCGTTCGCGTTGCAGGCTGGCTGGCCGTTGCCCTTCGCGATTGCGGGCGCCGTGCTGGTTGCAACGCTCCTCTCCATTCCGATCGGATGGTTAAGCACACGGGCGAGTGGCGTCGCCTTCGCGATGCTGACGTTGGCCTTTGCGCAGCTCGGCTACGCAATCGTTTTCAAGTGGAACACATTTACAGGCGGTTCGGATGGCCTGACCGGCTTTGCACGCAACGCAGGCCCCTTCGGGTTCGAGGGGTTCGTCTCTCGCGACGGCTACTTCTGGCTTGTTCTGATCGTCGTGTTTGCGATGTACTGGTTGGCCCGAGGCTTCATGAACTCCGCGATGGGTAGGGCCGTCGTCGGCGTTCGCGAGAACGAACGACGTGCCAGCGCCCTCGGGTACGTGCCGAGGAGCTTGCGCGTTGTCGCCTTCGTCGTGTCCGGCGCGCTGGCCGGCGTGGCGGGGTCGCTTCATGCTGGGTTCCTGCTGTTCGTCTCTCCAGAGATCTTGCATTGGACGCAGTCGGGGCACGTCATCATCGCCGTCATTCTTGGCGGAACCGGCACCCTGATCGGCCCGATGATCGGAGCCGCCTTGATCGTCCTTGCTCACCACCAGTTGAGCGCAGTCACCGACAGTTGGCCATTGGTAATGGGGTTGCTGTTCATCATCGTCGTCATTGCTGCACCCAAAGGCCTGTGGGGCATCAAGGCTTCGCTCGCCGCCAGGATTTCCCAACGCCGCGCGCCCCCCGCTGGAGAGAAACATGCCGCTTCTTGAATGTTCTGGTCTTATCAAGCGCTGGGGAGCGGTCACGACGGTCGATGACGTGAGCCTCACCGTAGATGCAGGCGAGGTGGTCGCACTCATTGGTCCGAACGGGGCGGGTAAGAGCACCGTGTTCAACCTGATTGCAGGCGCGATAAAGAAGACCGCTGGAGCCGTGCGCTTCGCTGGTGAAAGTGTCGAACACCTTTCCGCGTATGACCTGGCTCAGAAAGGCCTGAGTCGTACGTACCAAATTACCTGCTTGTTTCCGCAGCTGACGGTCCTGGAAAACGTCCGACTGGCCGTTCAAGCCAGATCTCCCGGGCGGCTCAGGCCGATGGCGTCGAAGGCTTTTGTCGACAAGACCGAGGCAGCGGCGATGGAGTGGCTAGCCCGAGTCCGTTTGGCTGATTGCGCAAACCGCACGGCTGGGCAGTTATCCCATGGCGATCAACGGTTGCTGGAGATTGCGACGGCCCTTGCGCTTCAGCCTAAGCTGGTTCTTCTGGACGAGCCCACGCAAGGCATGTCGGTCGAAGAGACCCGCGCGACGGTGAGATTGCTCAAGTCGTTACTGGAGGACGCGCCCATCGCGGTGCTGCTGGTGGAACACGATCTGGAGGTCGTGTTCGGCGTTGCGGACCGCATTGTCGTACTGGATCAGGGGCGCAAGATCGCCGATGGCAAACCGGAGGCGGTGCGAAACGATCCGGCGGTGCAGCGCGCATATCTGGGGGTGGCACATGCTTAAAGTTGATCGGCTGGAAGCCGGCTATGGATCCGGCAAGGTTCTCTTCGGCGTCGACTTTCAGGTGCCCAAGGGTGAAGTGACCGCAATCATCGGGCGAAACGGCGTGGGTAAGACCACGACGCTCAAGACCGTCATGGGCATTGTGCAGGCGTCTTCCGGCACGGTGTCGCTCGATGGCCTCGATCTGAGTCGCAAGCCAGCGCACGAAGTGGTGAGAGCGGGCATTGGATACGTGCCCGAAGGCAGGCAGATCTTCCCGGCGCTGACGGTCCTTGAGAACCTGCGCGTGGGCCAGCGCAGCAAGCCAAAAACTTGGACCGAAGAGCGGGTGCTCGACTTGTTCCCCAACCTTCAGCGCCGCATCAAGAACGCAGGTCACGCGCTTTCTGGTGGTGAGCAGCAGATGCTAGCGATCGCCCGAGCTTTGGTGACGGACGTCAAAGTCCTGATGCTCGACGAGCCGACACAGGGCCTGGCACCCATGGTGGTCCAACAGATCGGTGACGTGATCAAGTTGCTGAAGTCCGAAGGGGTCGCGGTCCTGCTTGTCGAGCAGAACCTGAACCTCACCGAGCGCATCTCGGACCGCATCCTGGTGATGTCCAAAGGAAAAGTTGTGGAGACGCTCTCCATCGCCGATTTCAAGGCCGACGCGGAGCGCGTCCATCGTCAGTGGCTGACGATCTGAACATCTTTCGATTGAGAATCAGGAGCTATCAGATGATCGAATTCAACGGCAGCCCGCTGCTGGACGGCCAGGTGGCTGTGGTGACCGGGGCGGGTCAAGGGATGGGGCGCGAGATCGCCATCGGCCTTGCCGCAGCGGGCGCGAAGGTGGTGGTCGCCGACGTCAACATGCAGACCATCGAAGAGACCGTCGCGCTGATCACGCGGCAGGGAGGCACCGCATGGTCAGTGCTTTGGGACGTATCCGATCCCGACCAAGCGAAGCAGGCCGCGGCTCATGTCCACGACTTGGCCGGCGACGCGTCCATTCTCGTGAACAACGCGGGCATCCATCGCCGCGGTCAGTTCGGCGAGGAGGGCCACTTTGGCACTTGGCGTGAGGTCATGGCGGTGAACCTGGACGGGATCATGTACGGCATCACGGCTTTTCTGGATCAACTCAAGCGCACCAAAGGCAACATCATCAATTTGGCGTCGATCCAATCCTTCACCGCAGCCCCGAACTTCACGACGGCCTATGCCGCCAGCAAGGGCGGGGTGGCGATGCTGACCAAATCGCTGGCGGTAGACCTGGCCCAGCATGGCGTGCGCGTCAACGCCATCGCACCCGGCTTTATCGAAACCCCGCAAACCGCCATCTCTCGGGCCAATCCCGACCGCGTCGCGTTCGTCATGTCGCATACACCGATGAAGCGCGCTGGCCGCGCAGACGAGATGGCAGGCCCTGCTGTCTTTCTGGCTTCGCACCTTGCTTCCTTTGTGACCGGCGTCATTCTCCCGGTTGACGGCGGCTTTCTCACCCTTTGATTCGAGTCTCGATAAGGAATACACCATGGCACACGTCAACAAACTCGATGTACTGTCCCACGTGAGCAAAGAAACGCCGGTCGGTGAACTGTTCCGATCCGTTTGGCTGCCCGCTTTGCTTTCATCTCAACTGCCCGAGCCCGGCTGCGCGCCCGTGCGCCTGAAGCTACTCGGCGAAGAGCTCGTCGCTTTCCGTAACGGCAAGGGTGAGGTCGGCATCGTTCAGGCCAACTGCGCCCACCGACTCGCACCGCTCTTTTATGGACGGGTAGAGCAGGAAGGCATCCGATGCAACTACCACGGATGGCTCTACAACGCCTCTGGCGACTGCCTGGAGATGAAGAACGCAGCCGACCAATCGATCTGCAAGAAGGTCAAGTTGACCGCTTACAAGGCACAGGAGAAAGCCGACATCGTCTGGGTGTTCATGGGCAGCGGCGAACCCCCGTCGCTTCCCCAATTTCCGTGGATCGATCTGCCGAAGTCGCAGCGCAATGCGACGGTGTGGATCCAGGAGTCCAACTGGCTGCAGGGCATGGAAGGCGAACTGGACAGCTCGCACGTCTCGATCCTCCACACGAACCCGGCCACGATGGCGACCTCTCCGGTGCACCGTCCATATTCGGCGATTGACATCACGCCCAAGCTGTTCGCCAAGGATACGTCCATCGGCGTCATCGGCATCGCCCGCCGCAACGCTGACGAGAATTTCTATTGGCGCGTCTCTCAGTTCATGGCCCCGTGCTTCAGTTCCATCCCCAGTGCAGACTTCCCCGTGGGTGGCCGCGCCTTCATCCCGATCGACGACCACAACACCTACACCTGGGACTTCAACTACTACCTCAAGGGCGATCTTCCCGAAGCTTTCCTGGACTACATCGGCAAAGGGCTGGCCTTTCCTCCGGACAGTGTCTATGAACCGTATCGCCTGAACACGGGCGCCATCATTGACACGTTCGTTCCCGTTCGGAATCAACGCAACAACTACATGATCGACCGCAAGGGGGCCAGCCTGTCGAGCCCGTCCGGCATTCATGGCCTCAATGACCAAGATCGTGCCATGCAGGAAGGCATGCTGGCCCTCCCGGGGACCGAAGGCCGCATCGTCGATCGCGAGAAAGAGTTCCTGCTCCCGACGGACATCGCGATCGTCCGCAGCCGCCGCCGCCTGCTCGAGTACGTCAAGTCCGAAGAGAGCCTCGCGAAGTTCCGCGAGATCGTCAAGGATGGCAGTGCCTACGCGGTTGTGCCTCTCGACGTCGTTTCCGAGCTTGGCGAGATGGACGAATTCCTGGAACGTCATCACGGCGAACTGATGCCCGGCGACACTGCCGAGCCCGCTGCCGCCTAGTCGCTTGCCGTCATGACGCTTCAGCTTATCGCCGCATGTGAAAAGGTCACGCAGGACGCTCCATACGCCTATGAAGGCCAGGGAAAGAAGATTGCGATCTACCGGGTCAACAACGAGTTCTTCGCAACCGACAACGTGTGTCCGCACGCCTACGCCCTGATGTCCGACGGTTTCGTGGAAGGCGAAACCATCGAGTGCCCCTTGCATGGCGCTGTCTTCAACATCCGCACTGGCAAATGCATGGGCCCGCCGGCGGAGTCTGATCTGGAGACGTACCCCGTCACGGTGGTCGACAACAAGATCTTCCTTAACCTTTAGTCGGCCGCGAACATGTCTAACGTCAACGACATCGTCATCATCGGAGCCGGGCAGTCCGGCGGCTGGGCAGCCAAGACGTTGCGCGACTCAGGCTTCACCGGCTCAGTGCAGATGATTGGCAATGAAAGCCATCTTCCCTACGAACGTCCGCCCCTGTCGAAGCAAGTGTTGCTCGGCGAGCTGGAACCCGGTGCATGTCAACTGTGGTCGCAAGAGCGCCTTGTGGAGCTGGCAATCAAAGTGGAGCTTGGGAATCACGTCGAGCGAGTCGACCGGGCCGGCCGCCAGGTTGTTTGTCGGGATGGAAAATCGTTTCACTTCGACCAGCTGCTTCTGGCGACGGGGTCTCGACCCCGGCAATTGTCCTGCGAGGGGGCCGAGCTGCAGGGCGTGCATTACCTGCGGACGATCGACGACTGCCTGGCCATTCGCGCCAACCTCGGAACTGCCATCCGGCTGGTTGTCGTGGGCGGCGGCTGGATCGGGCTGGAAGTTGCCTCAGGTCTGCGAGCGCGCGGCGCCCATGTCACGGTGCTCGAGGCTTCCAATCAACTCTGCGGACGCTCGCTTCCTCCGTCGCTCAGCAAGTATTTCCTGGAGCAGCACGTTAGTCGCGGCGTGGACGTTCGGCTGGGCGCTCGCCTCAAGCGCTTCGTGGGAAATGGAAAGATTCAAGGGGTTGAGCTCGATGACGGTTCGATCGTGCCTGCTACGGTAGTGCTCGTAGGCATCGGTGCAGTGCCGAACGACGAACTTGCACGGTCCTGCGGGCTGGACGTTGGCAACGGAATCGTGGTCGACGAGCACTGCCGGACTTCGGACCCCAGAGTATTTGCCTGCGGTGACGTGACCGACCAGCCGCTGGGACAGGGCAGGGGACGCCTCGAATCTTGGAAGAACGCGCAGGATCAAGGGGTGGCAGCTGCGAAGGCGATGCTGGGCGCCGAGCCCGTCACTAGAGAGCTGCCGTGGTTCTGGTCCGACCAGTTCGACATCAACTTTCAGTTGTTGGGCGTCGTGCCCCCAGGCGCGCAGCAGTACCGAAAGGCCAATGCGAGTGACAGCGGCTTCATCGACTTCTTTGTGCAAGAAGGACACCTGGTAGCAGCGGCGGCCATCAACAGCCCTCGCGAATTGCGGGAAGCCAAGAGAGCGATCCAGAAAGCGCTTCCGTTCTCTGAAGAAGGCTTGGTGTTGATTCAAGATCAATGTGATGCCCCTGAGAGGCAGGAGAAAGAACTATGAGCGGCGCAAGAGCGTTGGTGCTGGAGTCACCGAAGAACCTCCAGTTGCGTGAATTCCCCTTACCCGAGATCAGCGACGACGACGCGGTGTTGCGGGTCGAAGCCTGTGGTCTGTGCGGCACCGACTATGAACAGTGGCTCGGCCACCTTGGTGATTGGGGCGGAGGCATGCCGATCGTGCCCGGCCACGAGATCATGGGATTCATCGAGCGTATCGGGCCCACGGCAGCCAAGCGTTGGCGTGTGCGAGAAGGCGACCGCGTCGCGGTCGAGCCGATCATCCCTTGCGGGCACTGTGCAGATTGCATAGCGGGCGAGTACACGCGGTGTCAGTCCGACTTGGGGTATGGCCTGTACCAGAATATCCATTCTGCGCCGTCGCTGTGGGGCGGCTACGCGAGTCATGTGTACCTGCATCCGAAGACGATGGTGCACAAGCTTCCCACGAGCGTCGCCACCGACCTGATGACCTTGGTGAATCCGTTGTCCAACGCAATCCGCTGGGTGTACGAGGTGGGCGGCGCTGCGCTCGGAAAGACGGTCGTGATCGCTGGTCCAGGTCAGCGGGGGCTGCTGGCCGCCGTGGCTGCACGCAGGGCAGGCGCTTCGCAGATCATTGTGACCGGGACATCGTCTGACCGCGGCCGTTTGGATCTGGCCTTACAGCTTGGTGCTACGGCGGTCATCGATGTCGACAAGGAGGATCCAGTGGAGCGCGTGGTCGAAATCACCGGTGGACGATTGGCGGACGTCGTCCTTGACGTGTCGGCAGGATCGATGGCTCCGATCATCCAGGGCGTGGACATGGTCAAGCGCGGCGGGCGAATCGTGCTGGCCGGTCTCAAAGCGAACAAACCACTCGACGGGTTTCCGATCGACAAGGCAGTGCTGCGGGAGATTCAGCTTGTCGGAGTGCTGAGCGCAGGGTGGGAATCGACTGAATTGGCGATCGACATCGTCACGCATGCCGGAGAGGCGCTAAGGCCACTCTGCACGCATTCTTTTGGAATGGACAGAGGCACTGAGGCGGTGCGCACGCTCGGGCGAGAGGTGACCGACGGGCGGGACGCCATCCACATCACACTGACGCCCGAATAAGCATGTGTGCAGCCTGTTATCGCGCTGCCTCGTTTCGTTCGCTTCTGGCGAACGAGGAGCGCGCAACGACGGACGAAAAGAAAAATCAAAAGCCCCCGCCGGTCAATTCTTCTGACGGATCTCCCCCAGCCTCAATCGGTACGCTTGGAAGCGAGCAGTCCCAGCAAAGGGTGTAGCGCCACGCGCCCCCCGTCCCGGCGCACAGTGACGAGTGCAGATTGAGCCTGCGTTGTTCGCAGCACCAAGCAACCAGGCTGCACGGTTCCCGCGGAATCAGGCCTTGGCCACCGGGATGTGCGATTGCGCGCCCAACTGTGGCCAGGCAATCGGCGCGGTTGCTGCGGTAAGGCGTTCCTGAATCGAGAGCGCCAAGTCCCAGTGCCTCGCCACCAGCCGCAAGCCCGTGACGTCATTTGCTTCGTTCGAACACAGCCAGAGCACTGGCTCGGCGAGCTTCTCGGGTTGGATCAGGTCTTCGGGTTCTATCCCGCAGTCCGCCGGCACCATGCGGGAGTTCACTGGTCCACCGGGGAGTAGCACGTTGACGGTAACGCCAGATCCATCCAAATCCTGGAACATGATGCGCGATGACGCCTCCAGTGCGGCTTTGCAAGGCCCATAGGGGCCGATGCCCTGGCGATACATGGTATCCAGGCTGGTCGAGACATTGATGATGCGGCCCCACCCGCGCCGTACCATGTCCGGAGCGAACAGTGTGCTGAGCAGTTGAGCTCCAAAGACGTTGACCCGCAGCATTTCGAGCCACAGCGCGTCCGGGGTAGACCAGAATTTGGGCTTCGCCACGAGATAGGCCGGATCATTGCGCTCAGGACCTATCGCTGCGTTATTGATCAGGATGTCGATCCCGGAAGATGCTTCGACCAGCTCCGCCCGCAGCGCCTGGGCACTTGGCCGGTCAGCGATGTCCATTGCCTTGGCAATAACGCTGCCACCACGTTCCCGCAAGTGCGTGGCCACCTGCTGGAGTTCGTGTGCTGCGACATCCACCAGGACGAGACTGGCACCGGCGGCGCCCAAGCGCTGCGCGATTGCCAGGCCAATGCCTTGTGCCGCTCCTGTCACTAGTGCCGTTCGACCCTTGAGCTCGTTGACCGCGTATGGCAATAAGGATTCGATCATGCTCGTGAGTCCCTGGGTACTGCTTCGGCAAAGCGGCTGGCCGCAAAGCGCAGTGCTCGACTTCTCGCGAGTTCGTGCGCACCTGGATTGAAGCGATCCGCTCGAAGCCGGTTGAAGAAGGCATGCTCGGCGCCCTCGTAGGTATGGAACTCGTCGTTGGCCCGTTCGCGCTTGGCGACTTCGTCGCGGACCGCTTGGATGACCTCGACAGGGTTGTGGTTGTCGTTCGTTCCGAAGTGGAACTGCACAGGACATCTGATCGCCTGGATCAGATCGCCTAGCTTGTTCAAGCCCACCCCGTACATGGAAATCATCCCGGACAGTGGTGTGGCAGCGGCCAAGCGAACCGCCATTCGGCCGCCCAGGCAAAAGCCGAACACGATTGGCCGCTGGTCTACCGCCTGTTCTGCCTGTAGCCAGTCGGCGCAAGCAGTCAGATCCAACACTCCCGTGACCTCGTCGTAGCGCAGGGAGTAGTCCACGGCCGCTTGGCGCTCATTGGCGTCCTCGCCGTTGCCCAAGTCCAAATTACGTGCCAGCCGCCAGTAGATGTCCGGCACAACAACTGCATAGCCAGCTCCCGCAAGGTCGTCCGCGATTGAACGCATCGCGGGCGTAACGCCGAAAATCTCCTGGATCAAAACGATGGAGCCGCTGGCTTGGGCAGGTCGGGTGAAGTACGCGTCCATACGGTCAGAACCGATGGGAATCGAGACATTTGTCGAAAGGAGATCCATGGCAAGTAGGTCTGTTGACAAAGGTAGTTGAATGAGGCATCCTAGCATGCAGTATTTGGCGTTGCAATGACGTGGAAGGAAAAATGGACAAGAACCCAACCTCGCCCCTGACCGGCGTGCGAATCGTCGAACTCACGGCGATGATCACGGGGCCGCTGGCCGGCACACTGTTGGCGGATCTAGGCGCCGAGGTGATCAAGGTGGAAAACCCGAAGGATGGCGATCCTTTCCGGTCTTTCCGCGGCGGTACTTACAGTCCCTACTTCGCCACCTACAACCGAAACAAGAAAGGGGTCACGCTCAACCTGAAAGGTGCGCTGGGTAAGGAGGCGTTCCTGAGGTTGATAGAAAGCGCTGACGTGCTGATAGTGAACTTCCGCTCCGGCGTGATGGAGCGGCTTGGCCTGGGCGTGGACAAGCTGCGGGAAGTCAACCCTCGTCTGATCGTCTGCTCCATTACGGGTTTCGGGGAGTCAGGGCCGTACGCTGATCGGCCGGCCTATGACGCGGTGGGGCAAGCGCTGAGCGGCATCTCCAGCCTCCTGCTTGGTGCCGATGCGCAGATAACCGGGCCCTCGATTGCGGACAACCTGACTGGCATGTATGCCAGCTACGGCATCCTCGGCGCGCTGTTCGAGCGAGAACGCACAGGCAAGCCCCGTACGCTCCAGTTGAACATGCTGGAATCGACAATGGCGTTCATCAGCGATCCCTTCGCCAACTTCACGATGGCTGGCGTCAAGCCGGATCCTTTGATGCGAGTGCGCGCGTCGCAGTCTTACGCATTGCGCTGCCAAGATGGATCGCTGGTGGCCGTGCACATGTCCTCGCCTCAAAAGTTCTGGGTGGGCTTGCTCAAGGCCCTTGAGCGCGAGGACCTGGCGACGGACCCGCGCTTCGCTGAGCGAGCACAGCGGCTGGACAACTATGAAGAACTTGCCATTGAACTAAACCGTACGTCGAAGACGCAGCCGCGTGACCATTGGTTGGCTCGCCTTGTCGAGAACGACGTGCCGCATGCACCTGTGCTGACGCTTCCAGAAGTCATGGACGACGTGCAGGTGAAGCACCTGAAGACCTTCGCGGAGGCCGAACACGCCGTGCACGGTCCGCAGAAGATGATTCGCAGGCCGGTTCTTTACGACGGCCAGCGGGAGGACCAACCGTTGCAGCCCGCCCCCGACCTCGGCGAACACTCCGACGAGGTGTTTCGCGCACTCGGCTACGCCGACGAAGTCATCGCGAAGATTCAGTCCGGCGGCTAAAAAGGTGGCGGATGAGACATAGAACTTCAGGAAATCAATCATGACGAAGACACGAATTGGAACCCACCTTAATGACACCGCGCGGCTTCGGATTCGCGGCAAAGACACACTAAGTGAAGTCGTCGGCGAACTGAGCTTTACCGAAGGCTTCTACTTGGTCGTTACTGGCCGAGTGCCGACCGCGACGCAGCGCAAGGTTCTGGACGCGGCATTACTTGTCCTAATGGACCATGGCCTGACGCCCAGCGCACTCGTGGCTCGCATCGTTGCTGACTCTAATCCCGATGACATTCAGATCTCGCTGGCAGCGGGTGCATTGATGGTCGGCAATCGATACGCGGGTACGATGGTGGGCGCAGGCCGGGTGTTGAGCGAAGGCATGTCCTTTGCGGGCGACAAGCGCGAATGGGCGAAGAGTCTCGTCGCCAAGTTTCGTCAATCGAAGCGCCGTGTCCCCGGCTTCGGTCACGCCAACTACAAGAGTGTGGACCCACGTGCGGCGCGGCTGTTCGAGGTGGCTGAAGCGGCCGGCGTGAAGGGCGACTACATCGCCTTGCTGCAGACGTTGAGTGAAGAGATCGATGCCGACGCGGGCAAGCGGATTGTCCTGAACGCGACTGGCGCACTCGGCGCGATCTTGCACGAGATCGACTTCCCTGTGGAGGCAATGCGCGCGGTCGCTGTGGTGAGCCGCTGTGCTGGGCTGGTCGGTCATGTGCTCGAGGAGCGGAGCTCGCCCATTTCTCCAGATATTTTTGCCTTCAGCGAATCGATCGCCTACGAAGAGGGGCCGTATTAAAGGCATTTCCTAGACGGGCGAAGAACGCGCGCTTGCCGTTGACGGGTGGCGTGTGCCTGGGCACCTAGTTCCGCGACTGTACCTCTGAGCCTTGGCGCCGCGCCGACTCGGCGCACCACTCTTTCCGAAGCATCGAATGGATCGAACGACTTTGAGCCTGAAGGCCGCGGTAATGAAATCTGTCCAGAAGCGGTACCGTACCCGTCCGGATCATCCGTGGGCAAAGCTTCCGGAATACGCGGTGTTCAGGCATCAAGACAACGGCAGGTGGTATGCGCTGTTCACGACCGTACAGCGGAAGAAGCTTGGGCTCTCGAGCGACGGCACTGTTGACATTGTGAACGTCAAGAGCAGGCCGGAAATTGTGGGATCCCTCAGGATGAAGGACGGGATCCTTCCGGCCTACCACATGAACAAGGAGCACTGGCTCTCGGTGCTTTTGGATAGAACGGTGCCAGAGAAGCTAGTGTTGGAATTGATCTCCGACAGCTTCGAGCTCACATCGGGCGCATGAGGTCTGGCAACCTGCCGGATGATGACCGGTCATCGGCTTCGATCAAGCTGCCGCACCCCGGCAGCGCAGGAAGGTCGCCGAAGACCAGGGGCGGCTCTGCCTCCGCCTGGTATGGCTCAATCGATGTGGGCTCCGGATAGCCTCACGATTTCGGACCACTTTTCAATCTCGGCCTTGCTGAACTGCGCGAGCTGTCGCTCGTCCATCAGTGGAACCTCGAGGCCCAACGCGACCAACTTGGCTCTGGTCCCTTCGGTCATGGCAGCTTTCGAGACAGCGTCCCGCAACTTTGCAAGTACAGCAGGAGCGGTCTTCGCAGGAGCGTAGAGCATCATCCATGCCATCAGGTCGAAATTCTCCACGCCTTGCTCCTGGATTGTTGGGACGTCCGGAGCAATCGAGGTTCGCTGCGCAGTTGAAGCGCCGAGTGCTCGCAACTTGTTCGCGCGGATGTGAGGAAGTGCCGCCACAGGGTGGTAGAACATGAAGTCCACTTGGCCCGCGATCACGTCGTTTAACGCTGTTGCGCCCTCCTTGTAGGGCACATGTACCATGTCGCCGCCAAGGCGAGTCTTGAGCAGCTCGCCAGCCAGGTGCCCTGAAGTGCCGTTGCCCGCAGAGGCGAAGCTGAGGCTCTTCCCGCCTGATGCAGCGTTGCGCAGGTCCTTCAGTGTCTTGTAGGGCGAGTTGGCCGACACGATAAGCAGCGTAGGGGTAGAGCCGGCAAAGCCGATGGGCGCGAAGTCCTTGAGCGCGTTGGTGGTGGGCTTGCGGTAGAGCGTAGGGTTGATCGCATGTGTTCCGACGGTGCCGAGCAGGATGGTGTATCCATCTGCGGAATCCCTGGCAACCATATCCACGCCAATGTTGCCACCAGCGCCAGCCTTGTTTTCAACGACGACCGGCTGGCCCATCTGTCGAGCGATGCTCTCCCCGAAGACGCGTCCCACGATATCCGCGGTCGTGCCCGCGCCGAATGGCACCACGAGTTTGATGGGGCGGATGGGGTAATCCTGCGCGACGGCTTGATGCGCGAGGCCCCAAACGGCGGCGGCGGTCAGGAGTGTTCGACGAGAGAGCATGGCAAATCCTTTGGGTTTAACTACCTCAAAGCCGGATACTGGCCCGTGCAAACCTATCCGACAGGCTATGTTAAGTAGCCTTGTTGCCTCATGCAATATTGGGGCCAACCCGATGACGTGGCCCATTGAGCACGAGCGACGAGGAGTGTCGAGGTGCCCCGTCCTTGTGCGATCTGGTATCTCTTAATGCCGTCGCCCTCTAATCCCATTCAGCAAGAGATGTAGATGGGCACCCGCGGTAGGCAGGCCACCATGGCCTCCAGGGACCGAGGACGCCGGGCCAGCGCCCAAGCCGCGGAGAGGCGCCAGCATTGATGAATGCGGAAGGCTTAAAGATGGGATGGGGAAGAGCTTCCGCAGCCCTGATCGCAGCGGCCAGGTCGGCGCCCATCTGCTGGCGGTGCCGCCGGCCGCGGCGAGGAACCAGCCCGACCCGGCAGGCTGTCAGAGCTTCGCGCCCACGTAGAACATCAAAATTGACAAGGCGCTCTCGCGCTCTTCGATGCTCAACTGACTGACGAAATAGTCCACGTGAAATTTCACGCTCTCGTCGATTTTGTGCAGCGTATCTCGGCCCAGATCCGTCATGGCGACATAGGTCGTCCGCTGATCCTGATCACCACGCCGACGAACCACCAAGTCCTTTTCCACTAGCAGTTTGACAAGGCTGGAGGAAAAGGCCGGTGTGATATCAAGGCGGCTTGCAATCTGATTGACCTGAAGCTCCATGTCGGGGCAACCATAGATTTGAATCAGTGCCTGGTGAGCCAACGGATCGATGCCAAACTTTTTTGCCTGCTCTTCGACGATGCGGAACACTTTGCGCAGCACGTAGCGCGCTTCGGCAACACCTATGAAGTAGAGGTGCTTGTTGCTCTCCCGCGCTTTGCGGCTTGCAGCGCTTTTGCGACGGATACGGTCAACGGACAGCGGCTGGGAAGCAACTGGCACTTCGAGTTTGGGTTCACGCGGTTTGATCAGAGCACGGGAAGTCTTCGTTACGGAGGTCATTTAATCTGCTTGGTCCCGAATGTGCGTCGCGCGCCGGCGCACCTCAGGTTATAAAGACTTTGATCCAGTGCAATGTATATTCTTCAGCTACCGTTGTCAACATACTAATATGACGCAAATATAGGGAGCATTGACCGTCCGCCGACAAAGGGCCGGCGTCGACTCCGGCCCTTTGTAATTGCGCAATCGTTACTTATAGTCGTCCGGTCCGAATGCGCCTTCGAAGCCTGGAAGGGCCAACGCGCGATCAACCAAACCGGTTGCTCGTGCGTAGTCGAAACTACGGTTGACATTTTGCTTGACCAAGAAGGACGCACCACCGTAGAACTTCTCGTATTGCTGGTGGCGATTGCCAAACTCCGAGCCAATGAAGTCCCAGGCCATCCGCATCAGCGCAACGCGCTCGTCGGCACTGGTGGTTGCCGAACGGTAGTACCGCTGCACGTCGGCGGCGGTTTCGGAGTTCTGGAAGTCCTTGAACGATGAGGGGAGGGTGATCATCCCGGCGCCGGAGAGCTCACGGATGATTTCCACCATGCGAGCGTTCAACTCCGATTGGAGCGCCATGATCGAGTACAGCGCAGTGCGCGACGGCCACAGTACGCCATTGCTGTCCGTTTCAGCCGCCACTTCCTGGGCCAGCAGCATGTTCTCTACGATGGACACGAGCGAGGTTAACTCACCCATCTGGGTCTGCACCGCGGGGTTGGCATCGTTGCCCGTCAGCTCGTTCATGCGTTTGGCCAAGCCGGTCATGAAACGCAGCTTGGTGGCGTAGCGAGCCTGCGCCTGCAAGTTGCCGTACAGATGCGCGGGCGTTTTCCACCATTGGTCGCGGGCGACTTGGAGGTTGCGGTAAATGAACACGTGCTCCCAGGGGATGAACACGTCGTCGAGCACCACGAAGCAGTCCGATTCGTCGAAGCGGCTGGACAGCGGGTAGTCGAAGGAGTTCAGTGCTTGACCGCCGAAGGGGCGGCGCGGGTACAGCTTGACGCCTGGAGCTCCCACAGGCACAGCCACGCCGAATGCGTAATTCTCGTCGCCAGGCTGCAGGGGGTGGATGGTGCTGATGTAGATGTAGTCGCAGTAGACGCCGGCCGTTGCCAGTTGCTGGGCGCCCTTGATGACGATGCCATCGTCTCTCTCCTTGACGACCCCTGCGTACAAGGTGGGGTCGCTTTGCAGATGTGCCGGCTTGCTGCGGTCGATCTGCGGAGGCACGATGGCATACGTCACGTACTGGTGGGTCTCGCGCAAGTGCTCGTAGAACTTGATCACGTTGTCCGCAAACTGCTGTCCGCCAGCAGCGAACACGCTCGGTACGGCTGCATAGCCGCAGAAGAATCCAGCGACGTGGTCCGGCGAGCGGCCCATGAGGCCGAAGGTCGCTTCCGACCACATCTCGCTCGCCAGGCGCTTCGCCTTCAGATCTGCGTGGGTCTTCGGGATCTGAAAGCCGCGAAGGACCGGATTTCCAGTCGTCGGTGACGTGTACGTCATCACCTCACGATTTTCGGGCGCCGCCGCAATGTCGTAGAGGTTGCTCAGCGAGCGCGCTCCCCTCGCGAATGCGCGATGGGTCGTCACGTCCGAAACCCGTTCGCCATCCACATAAATTTGTCGACCATCGCGCAGCGCGCGTAGGTACTCATCACCTGTACGCAAGTTAGCTGTGACCACTGTAGCTCCTTGTTGAAACGACTTGATACCGCCTTTGACGGGGCGGCGACTTGGCTCGGTCGGCTTCGCCAGATCGGACGGTTGACGCCAGATCGCAAACGCTGCATACTCAGCCACATAGGTATGTTAACTCATCTATCTGGCGCATGCAATGGGTTGGGTTCGCGATGCAGCGCCGGGGTCCACGAACCCGTGACATGTTGATCAAGAGGAACGAGATGGAAACGAGCCCTGTTCGAACAACGCTGCATTTCGAGACGACCGACTCTCTGGGCGAACATGCCCTCGAGGTGCCTGTCACTGACCTGGTGATTGCGGGCTGGACCGGCAGCGACGCTGCGGCCATCGAAGCCCACATCTTGGAACTCGAGGCGTTGGGTGTACGACGCCCTAAGAAGACGCCAATCTTCTACCGGGGTGCTGCCACGTTGCTGACCCAGCGCGAATCTATCGAGGTGGTGGGAAGCACCGCGAGCGGTGAGGTGGAACCCGTGATCTTCAGCACCGAGCGCGGTTTGTGGTTGGGCATTGGCTCCGACCACACCGATCGCGAAGTGGAGACCGTGGGCATCACCATCTCCAAGCAGATGTGCGCCAAGCCCGTATCAACAAAAGTCTGGGCCTTTGAGGAGGTGGCCGGCCACTGGAACGAACTCATCGTTCGTTCATGGATGACCAAGGGCGGTGAACGTCGCCTTTACCAGGAGGGACCGCTCGCCAAGATTCGCCATCCCACCGAACTTCTCAGACTCTATGGCGGCGATGGCTACGTTCCCGCGCCCGGACTGGTCATGTTCTGTGGAACGCTGGCGGTGCACGGCAACTTGGAGCCCGCGGAGAAGTTCGAAATGGAGCTGGAAGACCCTGTGCTCCAGCGCCGCCTGAGCCATTCCTATCGTGTGTCTGAACTGCCCATCGAGGGCTAAAAGGAGAGCGCTATGCCGATGAACAAACCCCACCTTGAATTTCACCCATTGGACATGGTCAACGGATGGCAGAGCCCCCCTGGATATCCGCCGGGCGCGGGCGTGCAAGAGAAGATTCTGGCCAGTGACATCGACGAAGTGAACAAGTCCGGCAGCCGGACGCGACTGCTTCGGTTCGAAGCGGGCGCATTCTCCACCAAGCCTTTCGTTCATGACCACTGGGAAGAGGTCTACCTGGTGTCGGGAAATCTGACGGTGGGCAACGACGAGAACGGCGTGGGAGGGGAAGAGTTCGCCGCACCAACCTATGCATGCCGTCCCCCAGGTGTCTGGCACGGTCCGTTCAAGTCCGAGACTGGATGTCTGCTGTACGAGATTCATTACTACGACGAGAGCAAGAAGTAAGAGGCACCTCATGACTTTGAAGATTGCCGTCCCCGACCTGATCTCGAACTCCTACTTTCCGGTCGAAGCTGCCGTGGAACTCGGCTTCTTCAAAGCCGCGGGCCTGGACGTTTCACTTGAGTTGATCTTCCCCGTTGACAAGGCCTATGCGGCGCTGAAAGAAGGGCGAGTCGATTTTGTGGGGGGATCGGCGCATTCCGCCTTAGCCGCCTTCCCGCAGTGGAAAGGCGTGAAGCTGTTGGCCGCCCAGGCGCAAGGCATGTACTGGTTCCTTGTCATGCGGTCCGATCTGGTCCACCAAAAGGGCGACCTCAGCGTGGTCAAGGGCCGCAAGATCGGCGCGGCCCCATGGGTCGAAATGGGCCTGCGGCAGCTATTGACTGCCGGCGGGATCAATATCGAGGCTGACGGTGTTCAGATTGCGCCTGTGCCTGGGGTTCAGGCGGGCAACGTGAACTTTGGCGTCACAGCCGCGAAAGCGCTCGAAGACGGGAAGATCGACGGCTTCTGGGCCAACGGCATGGGCACCGAAGTGGCGGTCCGCAATGGCGTCGGCACCGTGGTCCTGGATGTGCGCCGAGGGGACGGCCCTGCGGGTTGCTTTGACTACACGTTCGCGTCGCTTGCCGCTTCGGACAGATTCATCGAGAAGTCTCCTGATCTGGTAGCAGCCGCGGTGAATGCCTTGGTCAGAACCCAGAAGGCACTGATCGAGAACCCCGGTATCGCGGCTAAGGTTGGCGAAAAGCTGTTTCCTCCCACGGAAGCGTCGCTGATTGCCACGCTAATCGAGCGGGACTTGCCGTATTACGACGCGTCGATCTCGACGCGAGCCGTGGACGGCATGAATGCCTTTGCCCGATCTCTGGGCATTCTCCACGCCCATCCCGTCTATTCCGACGTGGTTGCTGAGCAGTTCAAGCCGCTCTGGAACGCATAAGCAGGAGGTCTGCCATGTCCGTCGACCAGAAAGAATTTCGCAACGCGTTGGGCCAGTTCGCAACCGGCGTCGCCATCGTGACCGCGACGGTGGACGGCAACCGTATGGGCGCCACCATCAGTTCGTTCAACTCCGTGTCGCTGGACCCGCCGCTTGTGCTATTCAGCATGATCCGTGGTTCTCTCGGCATTGCCCAGTGGAAGGCCGCGAAATCCTATTGCATCGCCATTCTCGGCGAGTCGCAACGGGATTTGTCCAACCGATTCGCAAAAGCGGGAACCGATAAGTGGATCGGCATCGACCCTGCGTTTGCTGCCAACGGCGCGCCGATGGTCCCGGGAGCGAACGCCTATTTCGAATGCGAGCCCTGGAGCGTATGCGACGGAGGGGACCATGAGATCTTCATCTGTCGGGTCAGTGCATTTCGCGTGATCCCTCAAGCCGAGCCGTCGCTGATCTTTTGTGGTGGCAGGTACAGGCACCTGAGCGCCCTTGACGCCGCAACCAAGCCGCCTCCCGAAAACCTGTACTTGCACGGCTGGTGAGCGCGGCCGCTTCAGACTCGCACAAGGCACGGCTGACAACAGTCGCCACGATCCTCTGACTCATCCTGGTACTCGGCACTAGAAGTTGTTGTAGCTATGAATACCGCATACATCAAAGCCGCGGAAGGACGCGACCAATTCCTAAATCTGGTTGACTTCAAATGGCTGATGGCCGGCATGGGCTGGTGGGTCAACTTGTCGCGCTTGCAGAGCGACAAGGCCTACCTCGACGAGTGCTTGCAGCGCGCGATGACGAGCGACTCAGAGTTGCTACAGAAGTGCAGCGTCGAAATGCTTGGCTTGTCGGATGCCCCGTGCGACAAGGCCATGCGGCCACAACTATCGGCTTGGCATTGTGATGGGCGCTGAATGGTCCCAGCCGGTCAGAGGTTTCATTCGTCGGTCCACGTAGGTCCGGTGCGAGTCAAACAGGAGCGGATAAGCACATTGCTGCTTGGCGCACCACATTAATACTTTCTTCCCTTAGGGACGTCATGGAAACACTCTCCAAGCTTGAAACCGTCGAAGCAATGCTGTCGAGGATCGACGATCCGACGGGACAAGGGGCCGTTGCGTTCACGCAGGTGTACCGCGAACAAGCTCGCGCGTCCGCGGCGAGCGCGGACGCATTGGAAAAGGTGGGCATCGAGCAACACCCTCTGGCGGGGGTGGCGATATCGGTCAAGGACCTTTTCGATGTGAAGGGTGCTCAGACGCTGGCTGGTTCGCGCGTGCTGAAAGATACCAAGCCTGCAATGCACGACGCAGCCGTTGTTGCCCGACTGCGCCAATGCGGCGCGGCGATCATCGGCAAAACCAACATGACCGAGTTCGCGTTCAGCGGATTGGGCATCAATCCCCACTATGGAACACCGGTGAGCGTATGGGATCGGCCGGCTCGCCGCATCCCAGGTGGGTCATCGTCCGGCGCAGCTGTGTCCGTCGCCGAAGGAATGGCCTGGGCCGCCATCGGGACAGACACCGGAGGATCGTGCCGCATTCCCGCAGCATTGAACGGCATCGTAGGAATGAAACCAACGGCTTCTACGGTCCCGCGGGACGGAGTGCTTCCCCTTTCGTTCAGCTACGATTCCATTGGGCCGCTCGCGTCGACAGTGGCAGATTGCGCGCGGGTGTACTCGGTCATTAGTGCGTCCGCCGCAGCGCTCGTCGAACGCGAATTCTCCACGCTCCATTTGGGCGTCATTCGGAATTACGTCATGGACGGGCTAGACGATTCCGTCGGGCACGCATACGAAGCCGCGTTGAGAAAACTTGCGGCGGCCGGCGCCATCTTGCACGAACTGACGTTGCCGGTGCTGACCGATATTCCGAATGTCCTTCATGGCGGCGGACTCGTCGCCGCGGAAGCCTTCCAGTGGCACCGTGAGCTCCTGTCCAGCCAAGAGCGAGAGTACGACCCTCGTGTCTCGGTCCGGATCCAGCGCGGAAAGAGCATTAGCGCTGCCGACTACATCTCATTGCTGGGCCTACGTGAACGGATGATTCAACGCTGGTCTGCGCAGATAGCGGCCTTCGACGCTGTCCTGATGCCGACGGTGCCCACAGTGGCGCCCACGTTGGAAGCACTTGAAGATGACGACGAGTATGGGCGTGTCAATCTGTTGATGCTGCGCAACCCCACCATCGTGAACGTCCTGGACGGCTGCGCAGTGTCGTTGCCGTGTCACGAACGCGGTGCGGCCCCCGTAGGTCTGTCGATCGTGGGTGACCGCCAGCGCGATTGGCAGGTGCTGAGCATCGCGCATGCCATCGAGCAGGTGCTCTCCGCCTAGCGCCTCAATACGGATCGACGAAGGAGAACGCCATGCAAAGCGCAATCCGTTTGGATGCGGCCTCCGCATATCCTGAAGGCACCTTGCCAGGGATTGGGCTGTCCCGATTCGCCACGGGGCTTCGCGAGCTTTCTTGCTCCAAGGCGACCGTCGAGTGTCGTCACGACCTGCCACTGCGGGCGACTGCGATACTGGATGCGGTGCGTCGTGGCGACTTTCAGATCGGCGAACTTTACTGTGGTGCGCTGAGCACGGTTGATCGAATCTTCCAGATCGGCTCAATGCCGTTTCAATCGTCGACCCGTGCGTCCGCGATGCAGCTTCTGGCGGTGGCGCGACCGCACTACGAGCAAACGTTTGACACTCTGGGAGTCCGTCTGCTGTACGTTTCGCCTTGGCCTCCAACTGGACTGTGGACGCGGGAGCCGGTCCATTCAAAGGCGGAATTCAAAAGGTTGCGAATTAGCACGTACGACGACATGTCCGCTGACGTGGTACGTAGCGCGGGCGGCCAGGCGGTGCAAATGCCAATCGGAGAAGCCTTCGGCCGTCTGCGCGACGGCCAATTGGATGGCGTACTCTCATCGGGTGACGGCGCGGCAGGCCAGCGCCTCGGCAAGTACCTCCGATGCTTCTATGACATCAAGTACGCAACGCCTATTTCTTTTGCTGTCATGAATGCAGAGCTGTACCTCGGTCTGACAGTCGACCAGCGACGGTTTGTTGATCAAGCGGCCCAAGCGGTCGAGCGTTCGCTCTGGTGCGACTTGGATGGACGTATCCGTCGGAACCATCGCCACATGATGGCTGCCGGCGTCCGGGTATTCCCGGAACTTGACGCGAAGTTGAAGCAAGCTCTCTGGGAAGGCGGACACAAGGCGATCAGTCAATGGGAGCAGGGCGCGTGTGACCGGACTGCCTCGATCCTCGGAGAGTATTTCCCGTCGCCTCAGGGTAGGTAGACTGCTCCCGTAGCAGCACCCTCTTCGTGGTGGGCGCGCGCATCGATCCGGCGAATGCGTATCCTGTTCGGGGTAGCGCGCAAGGAAGGCTTCGTGGACCTGATGGTTCTTGTGGCGAAGGGGCCGAGTTCGATCTTGCGGGCGCGGCGCACGGCCGGCTTCTCGCGCGTCCGAAAGGGATCGGCTGATACGGATAAATCAGATGAGCAAGACTTCAGCTGTCTGGTTCTTCTTCCCAAGACGTTCGGATTTACACCTCTGGAGATCGATCATGATCAAACGTTCTGAAATCTTTGACTACGCCAAAAAGAAGTACAACGCCAAGCCCGATTACCCCTTCGAAAAGTACCGCAGTTATGCAGTCCTCCGCCATTCGGATGATGACAAATGGTTCGGGCTGGTGATGAACGTCCCCAGGGAAAAGTTGGGCCTGAAAGGCGAAGGCGAGGTCGATGTCCTTGACGTCAAATGCCACCCGGCGAATGTCGATGACCTCAAGACCAAACCCGGCTTTCGGCCGGCCTATCACATGAACAAGGAACACTGGCTCACCGCCGTTCTCGACGGCTCTGTATCGAAGGAAGAGATCTTTTCCCTCCTCGATGAGAGCTACGACCTCACGAAATAGCTCGCTGACGCAGGGCCACCCCGGCAGCGTCGCCCTTGGGGGCGGCACGTCGTTCCACGTCCCACCTAGCCAGGAGCTCATCATGAAAACGATGCGAGCAATCGTCCTGTACAAAGCCGGTCCACTCGAAAACCTCATTCTGGAGGAGCGTCCTGTCCCGGAAATCAAACCCGGCTGGGTGCGGATCCGGATCCGAGCTTTCGGGGTAAATGAATCCGAAGTCACCACCCGCAAGGGTCTGTCCTCGCCCGATGTAACCTTGCCGCGCATTCCCGGAATCGAGTGCGTTGGTGAGGTTGATGAAGCGCCCGCCGACAGCGATCTGAGGCCGAGACAAAAGGTCGCCACCATGATGGGCGGTATGGTGCGTTCGTTTGATGGCTCCTATGCCGAGTATGTCGTGGCGCCGGTCGGCCAAGTCATTCCGTTCGAGACGGGTCTGCCATGGAATGTCGTCGGCGCCTTGCCGGAAATGTTCCAAACGGCCTATGGATCGTTGACCACGGGCCTTGACCTGAAGGCGGGCCAAACGCTGCTGATCCGGGGCGGCACCTCTACAGTGGGATTGTCGGCCGCGACCATTGCAGACGCCATGGGCGTCACCGTGATTGCCACGACACGCAATTCTGAACGGACCGAAATGCTACGCAAGGTCGGCGTCCGTCATGTGGTCGTCGATGGCGGGAACATCGCTGAGACCGTGCGTAAGATCGTTCCCGAGGGGGTCGATGCCGCACTGGAGCTTGTCGGCTGTGGCGTTCTGGCCGACACACTGAAGGCGGTCCGCGTTCATGGAACCACCTGCTTTACCGGGGCCCTGGGCGACCAATGGACGATGCCCGTTTTTGACCCGTTCTCCCTCATTCCGTTCGGCGTCCGACTGACGTGCTATGGCGGTAAGGCTACTGATCTTCCTGCCGACGTGTTCAACGGCCAGCTTGAAGCCATCGCTGCGGGACGGATGAAAGTTAGCGTCGCCAAAGTCTATCAAGGGCTGGAAGGCGTGCGCGATGCGCAATCTGATCTGGAGGCCGGCAACACACCAGGCAAGCATGTCGTCGTGCTCGACTAACAACAGCGTATCAGTTCATCTTTCCCCAGTGGTCCAGTCGATGGGGTTCAATCCAATCTGGGGTCAGAGATCGGTGGAGTCCAATACATTTGAGGCAACTCATTCGCGGACGTTGGAGTGCTGCCGAATCTTCCTCGACAATGCGATGTTCGAGGAACGCCTGCACGTCATGTTGATCGAAGCAGGCAATGGTTGAGATGCCCACCACCGAAGAATTCTCAGCCCTGCAGCAAACCCTGGCCGAGGCCACTCGGCGCAGCGAATCTCTCATCGGCGAACTGCGTGTGATGACCACCGAACGAGACCCTGGCGCTGGAGCGCTTGCACCCAAGGGATCGGCAATCCGCCATACGACGCTACCGCCCATGCGGTCGAGGTCCTCAGAACTTTTGAAGGCATCGAGCGGCCCTGATCTAACAGGTTGTCGAAGACGTCCATTTGCGAGCGAGCGTCATCTTAGCCGTGGGTCGAGACTACGCTCGACGTTCCAATCAGCATCTGGCCGAGCGCCAAGCGATTTTGGCCGATTAATTCCCCCCAGGCCCGCCTTCGCTTTTTCAGCGTCCTGACCTGGCGGCGCTCCGAAGAGACGCTTGTACTCGCGGCTGAATTGTGAGGCGCTTTCATAGCCGACCGAGAACCCCACCTCGGCCGCACTCACTTGGTCCGCGATCATGCGACGGCGGGCCTCGTGGAGCCGGATATACTTTTGATACTGAAGGGGACTGACGGCGGCGACGGCTTTAAAGCGCTCGTAAAAGACCGATACGCTCATTCCCGTGAGTGCAGCGACCGCTTTGAAATTGAGGCGCTCGGTGTAATGATCGCGGATCCAAGCCATGGCCTTTCGGATATGCCTCAGGCGCGAGTCAGATCCGGCAATTTGACGGAGCAGGCCGCCGTGTGGTCCCATCAGCAACCGAAACATGAGCTCGTGTTCCAAGGACTGAGCCATGACGGGGATTTCGGTTGGCCGATCTAGCAGTTCCAACAGTCTTCCCCAAGCGCCCAGAAGCGACGCGCTCGCGGTGCTAACCCCGTATCCCGATTCAATCGGCAACTCTGGTATCGCAGCCATTTCAAGTACGAGATCCGACAGCAGAGCTTGGTCCAAAAACAGACCGACTGCGAGAAACGGTTGATCCTCTGACGCCTCACAGATCTGGCCCAACGCAGCGATCTCAGCCGCGACAATCATGCTTTGACCAGGGCCGTACTCAAACATCTGGTCGCCGATAAACATGCGCTGAGTTCCTTGGATCACCAGGGACGCCGCAGGATCGTAGATCAGCGGGTCAATCTCAGTTGTATGGTCGAGGGTGTAGGCGAACAGTCTCGGCAGTTGAGGACTGGCACCGCCAGCGTGGCGCATCGCCATGGCGCGAATTTTGTCGAGTTCGCTCATCAAGGCATCCTACCCGATTGCCCATAATTATCAAGATTTCCGGAAAATCAGGCAATAGTGGAGGAAGATCCGGCATCGTGGCGTCGCGGCCCAAAACCTATCATCAGGCCCAATACCGAGGCCACGAGGCTTCTAAATCACCTAATAGGAGCTGCCATGCCCACCCCAATCGAAACCGTTTCGGCTTTTTGCGCAACGTTTCACGAAGACGGCGGAAGACCAGCCGTCCGTCGTTGGTTCACACCCAACACGCGCTGGGTCAACGAAGGCGTCTCAGTCACCACCGGCCCCGAAGAAGCCATCGCGATGATCGACGGACTGGAGACATCGGTAAGCATCTCCACGGTCCATATCGACATGCTCGCGATCGCCGCCGACGGATCTCGCGTTCTCACCGAAAGGCTCGACCGGTTCGAGCGTGCTGACGGCAGCGAAGTCGGACGCGTGATGATCATGGGCATCTTCGAGGTGGAAGGCGACAAGATCGTCGAGTGGCGGGACTATTTCGACGTAAACAACATCCAGAAGTTCTCCGCCGGCTAGAACGCCCGCTCGCTATAGCGCAGGGCCTGGGAATGCTGGGCTTCCTTGTTGTCGTCAATTTCATGCTTTGAGAATTGGAGGTTGGTCACATGAGATCCGTGCTAGTAACTTTGGCTGCGGTGATTTTTTCTAGCGTCGCCTGGGCTCAATCCCCCGCAGCATCTGACAGGACGGAGGACAGGCGAGTGTCAACGCCCATTGAAATCGTCACTGCCTTCTGCGCTACCTTCCCTGAGGATGATGGGAAGGCTGCCATCAGGCGATATTTCGTACCGCACACGGTTTGGATCAATGAAGGTATCTCCAAAACCACGGGCATCGAAGAGGCAATCGCTTTTCTCGAGCGGCCGAACAGATCGCCGAGCATCGCGGCCGTGCATTTCGACATCCTTGCCATCGCTGCGGACGGGAATCGCGTGCTCACCGAGAGACTGGATCGCTTTGTACGCGCCGACGGCAGCGAGATCGCTGCGATCAGAGTGATGGGGATCTTCGAAGTGGAAGGGGGCCGTATCGTCGGCTGGCGTGACTATGCCGATGTTAACGCAGGGAGAAAGATCACCCCCGATAAGCGCTGACACCTTGGGAACGTTGCGGCTGCCCCCTGGGTGATCTTTTCATCTTTTCAAACCTTCCCCGAGGCGGCTTGCATCCGCTTTGCAAAACGTGGGCTCCCATTGATGCCTATCAGCGGCCAATTGAGTCGCGAGCAATAGGAGAACCGAACGGTGGCGATAAGGCACCTGCGTTGTTTTCTTGCGGTCGCTGAAGAACTCTACTTCGCCCGCGCAGCGGAGAGATTGCATATCGAGCAATCGCCCCTTTCTCGCACAACCAAGGAACTGCAAGAAGAGGTTGGCGACCAGTTGTTCATCCGCACCAGCCGCAGCACGCGGCTGACACGGGCGGGCAAGCTGTTCCTTGAACATGTGCCGCGCGTGCTCACTGCCTTGGAGCAAGCGCGCGACAGCGTAAAGGCGGCGAGACGCACTACTGCCCCTGGCATCGCTGCCAGCGCCAATGTCCGGCCGAAACTGGCTACTGCGCCCGCTGCTGATCGACCAGATCCAGAGCGATCCGCAGTGGTGCCAGGGAAACTACATCGAGCAACCCGTCGGCGCGCGACGGGCATGGGAGTTTTTCAGCGCAGCCACCAATGGTGGGACCCAGGCGTTGCAATCGGCCCTCTCTCATCCCGATGAGGCCGACGAGTGGCTGCGGGCGAGGCGCGCCCTGCCTTTCGAAGCGGATGCCAACGCCCTCATTTACCAGATTGCCGCTGACGTGTGTAGTCGACCCACCTGTGACGATT
The DNA here is from genome assembly GCF_056399465.1 of Variovorax sp. 01N425. Classification (NCBI taxonomy): domain Bacteria; kingdom Pseudomonadati; phylum Pseudomonadota; class Betaproteobacteria; order Burkholderiales; family Comamonadaceae; genus Variovorax; species Variovorax sp. 01N425. Next base: position 137,804 of record NZ_JBFTRJ010000017.1, read on the forward strand.
GGACTGACGCCAATTCTCAGATTCATTACATATAAGGCAACTCACTCGAGGACGTTGAGTGCTGGAACCTTTGAAAATGCTTCAGCGATGAAATCCATGAATACGACGGCCCGCTTCGGAAGGAGTCTGTTCGCCACATAAACGATTTGTATAGGCACGGGCGGCGTGGCATATGCCGTCAGCAGCAATTGCAAATTGCCACTCTTCAGCCCTTCCTCGAACAGCCATTCCGGCCCGTACCCGACGCCTAGCCCCGCATTGACAGATTCGCGTGCGGCCTCAGGTGAGCTGACCCGAAGTCTGCCGGTTACCGGAACGTCGGCATCCCGGAAACGCCAAGTGGCACCGGACGACAACAGGGTGTAGATCACGCAATCGTGCCCGCGCAGGTCCTCGGGAGTGTTGGGGACACCGCGTTGAGCCAGATACTTTTTACTGGCAACGCACACGCGCTCGAACAAACCGATGCGGCGCGCGCGCAGTGCACTGTCTGCCAAATGTCCGATCCGTATCGCGAGTTCGGCCCCTTCATCGACCAGATTGACATATCGATCATTGGTCTGGAGATCCAGCGTCAATCCCGGGTAGCGTTCCAGGAAAGCGGGCACATGCGGCAACACGAATGCAAAGCTCAGCGCGGTCGGACAGGCAACGCGCAGCAATCCGGACGGATCCACGTTCTCCTTGAACGACGACTCTGACTCGTGCACTGCGTCAAGAATTCGCCGGACCTCCGCGTAGTAGCGCTCCCCCTCCGGCGTGAGGGCGAGCTTGCGTGTTGATCGATGCAGCAGCCGGGCTTGCAAATGATCTTCCAGTGCCGCCACGTACCGGCTGACGTTCGGCTGTCCCAAGCCCAAGTCGCGACCCGCAGCGGAAAAGCTGCCCGTCTCCACGGCGCGAGCGAAGCAAGTCATTAACAGGAACCGATCCAAAGCGAACTCCGATTCATGCATCTGAAGCATGAATAATATACAAAAATGCGATCTTATAAAGATTTGGACATGAGCGCATAGTTCTTCACACGGCAGGTCAGCCAAGGTTGGTTGATCACGGATCACCTAAGGAGAATTTCATGTCCCGCTTGCAAGGCAAACGCACTCTCATCACCGGTGGCACCAGCGGCATTGGCCTCGAAACGGCCAAGCAATTCCTCGCCGAGGGCGCGCGTGTCATCGTCACCGGCGTCAATCCGGATTCCCTCGCCAAGGCCCAGGCGGAATTGGGCAGCGAAGTTCTGGTGCTGCGCGCCGATTCAGCCAACGTGGCTGCGCAGAAGGAGTTGGCGCAAGCCGTCCAGGCTCACTATGGTCAGCTCGACATCGCCTTCCTCAACGCTGGCGTATCCGTTTGGATGCCGATCGAAGAGTGGACGGA